>NZ_DASUTK010000118.1:0-32579 GCF_036374615.1 Nocardioides sp. | reverse complement strand
GGCAACGACACGCCGAGCCGAGCTGTCGTATCTGCCCAATCGAGCGCCCTGGAGGCGGCGACGGCGGCTCGAAGCACCGCCGCATGCCTGGTCGGCAGCCGGCCCGCCGTTTGGACACAAAGGGCAACGACACGCCGAGCCGAGCTGTCGTATCTGCCCAATCGAGCCTGACGGCAGACCCGGACGTCAGGCGGTGCGGGTCGCGACCAGGTCCGCGAACTCCTCGAGCGCCCGTCGCACCGGACCGTCGGGGAGTGCCGTGAGGAGGCCCTTCGCCTCGCGGGCGCGCGCGACGACGTAGGCCCTGGCCTCGTCGAGCGCCGGGTGCTGCCGCAGCAGCCCGAGCGCCTCGCGGTGGGAGGCGTCGTCGGTCAGGTCGCTGTCGAGCAGCTCGATCAGCCGCGAGTCGCCCGGGTCGGCTGCCGCCCGCGCCATCAGCACCGGCAGTGTGGGGACGCCCTCCCGCAGGTCGGTACCGGGAGTCTTGCCCGACTCGTCGGTCTCGGAGGCGATGTCGAGGATGTCGTCGCTGAGCTGGAAGGCGGAGCCGACGATCTCGCCGTACGCCGTGAGCGCCTCCTCCACCTCGCGGCTGGCCCCGCCGAACCGGGCGCCGTAGCGGGCCGAGGTGGCGATCAACGAGCCGGTCTTGCCGGCGACGACGTCGAGGTAGTGGGCCAGCGGGTCCTCGCCCGCGGCAGGCGGCACGGTCTCGAGGATCTGTCCCTCGACGAGCCGCGCGAACGTCTCGGCCTGGATCCGCACCGCGTCGGGGCCGAGCCCCGCGGTCAGCTCCGAGGACTTCGCGAAGAGGAAGTCGCCGGTGAGGATCGCGACGTGGTTGTCCCAGCGGGCGTTGGCGGAGTCGGCGCCGCGCCGCAGTGCGGCCTCGTCCATGACGTCGTCGTGGTACAGCGAGCCGACGTGCGTGAGCTCGACCACGCAGGCGGCGTCGATGACCTCCGGGGCGTCCGGCCGCGACCCGGTCTCGGCAGCGAGCAGCACCAGCAGCGGACGGAAGCGCTTGCCCCCCGCGGCGAGCAGGTGCGACGCGGCCTCGGTGACGTAGCGGGTGCGGCTCACGACGTGACCGACCAACGCCTCCTCCACGACCTGCATCCGCTGCTGCAGCCGGTCGGCCAGCGCGGCGTCGGTCACGGGCAGCGCCAGCCCGGCCGACGCTGGAGTCTGGGTCACCTGATGAATTCTCCCGCACGGCCGGCAAGGTCGAGCACCGGGCCGGGCACGACACCGAGCACGAGGGTGACGGCCGCGCCGATCGCGATGGTCGACGCGGTGAGGATGGACGGGTTCATCACGCTCGGACCGTCGCCGGTCGGCTCGGCGAAGTACATCAGCCTGATCACGCGCACGTAGAAGAACGCGGCCACCACGCTGCTGAGGATCGCCACCACCACGACCGGGTAGGCACCCGCTGACAGCGCGGCCTCGAACACCGCCCACTTGCCGACGAAGCCGGACGTGAGCGGGATCCCCGCCATCGCGAGCAGGAAGAACGCGAACGTTCCTGCCACAAGGGGCGACTCCTTGCCGAGCCCGGCCCACCGCGAGAGGTGGGTCTGCTCGCCACCCGCGTCGCGGACCAGCGTGACGACGGCGAACGCCCCCATCGTCGCGAAGCCGTAGGTGACCAGGTAGAAGAGCACCGCCTGCAGCGACGTGAGCTGACCGTCGGCGAGGTCGGCGGCGCTCTGCACGCCGAGGACGCCAGTCAGCAGGAAGCCGGTGTGGGCGATCGAGGAGTAGGCCAGCATCCGCTTGACGTCGGTCTGCGCGATCGCGAGCACCGCACCCACCACCATCGTGAGGATCGCGACCACCCAGAGCATCGGCTGCCAGGTCCAGCGGTCGGCTCCGAAGCCGACGTAGAACAGCCTGAGCAGGGCGCCGAACGCCGCCACCTTGGTGCCGGCCGCCATGAACGCGGTCACGGCGGTCGGGGCGCCCTGGTAGACATCGGGCGTCCAGGCGTGGAACGGCGCCGCGCCGACCTTGAACAGCAGCCCGACCGCCATCATGCCCATGCCGACCAGCAGCAGCGTGCGGTTGCCGAGGTCGTTGCGGATCGCCTCGTTGATCGCACCGAGCTCGAAGGACCCGGCGTACCCGTAGAGGAGGGCGACGCCGTACAGGAAGAACCCGGAGGAGAAGGCGCCGAGCAGGAAGTACTTCAGCGCGGCCTCCTGGCTCAGCAGCCGCCGGCGGCGGGCCAGCCCGCACAGCAGGTACAGCGGCAGCGAGAGCACCTCGAGCGCCACGAACATCGTGAGCAGGTCGTTCGAGGCCGGGAACATCATCATCCCGCCCACCGCGAACACCATCAGCGGGTAGACCTCGGTGTGGTCGAGGCCGGACGTGGACGCCTGGCGCTCGGCCTCGGTCCCTGGCAGCGCGGCTGCCTGGCCGGCGAACGCCGACACGCCACCCTCGAGGTGGCGCTCGGCGAACAGCAGCACGCCACCGATCCCGAAGACCAGGATCAGACCCCAGAGGAAGACGGCCGGGCCGTCGAGCACGAGCGTGCCCTCCATGGCCAGGTTGCCCCGGGCGACGCCGCCACCCAGCGACTTCAGGTCGCCCGCGACCAGCACGGTGCCGACGAGCGCGGCGACCAGCCCGGCGAAGGCGAGCAGGCTCTGGACGACGTACCGCAGCCGCCGGGGCACGAACGCCTCGACCAGCACACCGACGCACGCGACGCCGAACACCACGAAGATCGGCCACAGCTGGTCATACTCGACGCTGGGCTTCACGAACTCGATCACGAGTGGTCCTCCTCGCCGGTGGGTGCAGGCGTCGAGACGGTCGGGCCGTCGTCAGGCACCCCGACCTCCACGAGCGTGGTCTCCACGGTCGGGTTGATCACGTCCAGCAGCGGCATGGGATAGAAGCCGAACACCAGCAGGCCGACCAGCAGGGGGGCGACGGTGACCACCTCGCGACTGCTGAGGTCCTTGTACGCCGCGACCTCCGGCCGTGGTGGCCCGGTCATGATGCGTTGGTACATCCACAGGATGTAGATCGCGGCGAGCACGATCGCGCTGACCGCGACCGCGCCGGCCCACCAGGCGTAGTCGAAGGCGGAGATCAGCACCATGATCTCTGAGACGAACGGTGAGAGACCCGGCAGCCCGCAGGCGGCGAGCCCGGCCGTGAGGAACGCACCCGCCAGCACCGGCGTCGCCTTCTCCATGCCGCCGAAGTCGCTGATCAGGGCGGACCCGCGACGCCGGATGATCGCACCGGCGAGCAGGAACAGCGCGGCCGTGGCCAGGCCGTGGTTGACCATGTAGAGGATCGCACCGGAGCCGCCCTGCTGGGTGAACACGAAGATGCCGAGCACGATCAGCCCGAAGTGGCTGAGCGACGTCAGACCGATCAGTCGCAGCATGTCGTCCTGGCCGATCGCCACCAGTGCGCCGTACACGATCGAGATCAGCGCGAGCACCACCACGACCGGCGTCGCCCACTGCGACGCTTCGGGCAGCAGCCCCAGACAGAACCGCAGCATGCCGAAGGTGCCGATCTTGTCGAGGATGCACACCAGCAGCACCGAGGTGCCGGTGGTCGCCTTCTCCGTCGTGTCGGCCAGCCAGGTGTGGACCGGGAACATCGGGGCCTTGATCGCGAACGCGACGAAGAAGCCGACGAACAGCCACTTCTGGGTGGTGGGGTCGATGTCGAGCGCGGCGAGGTCCGTGAGCAGGTACGACGGGCTGCCGGCCCGGGCCGAGACCACGTAGAGCCCGATCACCGAGGCGAGCATGATGAGCCCGCCGGCGAGCTGGTAGATCAGGAACTTCACCGCGGCACGGCCGCGCCCCTCGCGGCCGAAGCCGCCGATCAGGAAGTACGCCGGGATCAGCGTGGCCTCGAAGACGATGTAGAAGAGGAACACGTCGGTGGCCGCGAACACCGCGATGGAGAACGCCTCGAGCACCAGGGCCCACGCGAAGAAGACATCGGCTTTCGGGTCGGCCTCCTTCCACGACGCGACCATCACGATCGGCACGAGCACCGCGGTCAGCAGCACCATCAGCAGACCGAGGCCGTCGACGCCGAGCGCGTAGTGGGCTCCGAAGACGTTGATCCACTGGTGCTGCTCGGTGAACTGCATCCCGCCGCCGGCCTCGAATCCGGTGGCCATGACGACCGCGAGCACCAGGGTGACCAGCGCGAAGCCGAGCCCCACCTGGCGGGCGATCACACCGCGGCTCGGCAGGTAGCCGGTGATGATCGCGCCGACCAGCGGCAGCACGATCAAGGTGGTGAGCCAGGGGAAGTCGCTCATTTCCGGGGCCCCCGTTCGAAGCGGAACGAAGTGAGCATTCGAATGGGGTGAATCATGCGAAGTTCACCGCCATCAGGGTCAGGAGGACCAGCAGGACGCCGGCGAGCAGGGAGAGTGCGTAGGAGCGGACGAACCCGTTCTGCACCTTGCGGAACACACCGGCGAGGCCCCCGACCCCTGCGGAGCCACCCTCGACGACGCCGTCGACGCCGTGCCGGTCCATGGTGACCAGGCCCGACACCAGGGCCCGGCCGGGCTCGACCACGAGCGCGTCGTTGATCGCGTCGCCGTAGAGGTCGGCCCGGGCGGCCCGCGTGGCGAACGAGACGTCCTGCGGGGCCTCGCGGGGAACCTCCTGCTTCCCGACCAGGAACCACGCGAGAGCGACCCCGACCGCGACGACCAGGACCACCAGCAACGTGATCACGATCGCCGGCAGCGGCGGCTCGTGGTGCTCGGCGACCCCGGTGACGGGCGCCAGGAACTCCACGATCCAGTCACCGAGCAGCATCACGCCGCCGAGCACCGACAGCGCGGCCAGCACGACCAGCGGGATCGTCATCACCTTGGGCGACTCGTGCGGGTCGACGCCCTCCTCCCAGCGCCTGCTGGTGAAGAACGTCATGAGCATCAGTCGGGTCATGTAGAAGCCGGTGATGCCGGCACCCAGCATGGCGAGGCCGCCGACCACCCAGCTGTCCGCCAGCGCGGTCTCGATGATCTTGTCCTTGGACCAGAACCCGGAGAAGCCCGGGAACCCGATGATCGCGAGGTAGCCCATCGCGAACGTCAGGAACGTCACCGGCAGCATCTTGTTCAGGCCGCCGTAGTGCCGCATGTCGACGTCGTCGTCCATGGCGTGCATGACGGATCCGGCACCGAGGAACATGTTCGCCTTGAAGAAGCCGTGCGTGAGCAGGTGGAAGATCGCGAACGCGTAGCCGGCGACACCGAGCCCGGCCCCCAGCATCATGTAGCCGATCTGGCTCATCGTCGACCCTGCCAGCGCCTTCTTGATGTCGTCCTTGGCGCAACCGAGGATCGCGCCCCAGAGGAGCGTGACGACCGCGACCACGACCACCCCGGTCTGGGCGGCGGGCGCGAGCTCGAAGATGAAGTTGGAGCGCACGATGAGGTAGACGCCGGCGGTGACCATGGTCGCGGCGTGGATCAGGGCCGACACCGGTGTCGGACCCTCCATCGCGTCCAGCAGCCAGGCCTGGAGCGGCACCTGGGCCGACTTGCCGCACGCGGCGAGCAGGAGCAGCAGGCCGAGTGCGGTCAGCGTGCCCTCGGTGGCCTCGCTGCTGGCCGCGGAGATCCCTGTGAAGTCGGTGGTGCCGAACGTGACGAAGAGCAGCGCGATCGCCAGTGACATCCCGACGTCGCCGACCCGGTTGATGACGAACGCCTTCTTGGCGGCTGCGGCCGCCGAGTGCTTGTGCTGCCAGAACCCGATCAACAGGTACGACGCGAGGCCGACGCCCTCCCAACCGAGGAACAGGCCGAGGTAGTTGGCCGAGAGGACCAGCATGAGCATCGCGGCCACGAACAGGTTGAGGAACCCGAAGAACCGGGGGCGGCGCTCGTCGTGGGCCATGTATCCGACGGAGTAGACGTGGATCAGCGACCCCACACCCGTGATCAGCAGCAGGAAGAGCGCCGAGAGCGGGTCGTACAGGAGGTCCATGCCGACCTCGAGCGACCCGGCCTCGAACCACGTGAAGAGGTGCTGGCCGACCTGCCGCTCACTCTCCTCGCGGTCGAGCAGGGAGACGAACATCGCGAGGCTGAGGACGAAGGATCCGATCGGCAGCACACAGCCGAGCAGGTGGGCCCACCGGGAGGTCAGCCCCCTCGTGAGCGGGCCTCCGACCAGGATGACCAGAGCCCCGAGCAGCGGCAGCGCGACCACCAGCCAGAGCAGCGAGAACACGCCGTCAGCGGGCCCCGGGTCGACGACCGGCACGGCGTGGCCGCTGGTCTGCGTGAAGAAGTTGGTCACCGTGTGCCTCTCAGTACTTCAGCAGGCTCGCGTCGTCGACCGAGGCCGAGCGACGGGTACGGAAGATGGTCATGATGATGGCCAGCCCGACCACGACCTCGGCCGCCGCCACCACCATCACGAAGAAGGCGGCGATCTGGCCGTCGAGGTTGCCGTGCTGTCGGGCGAACGCGACCAGCGACAGGTTGCAGGCGTTGAGCATCAGCTCGATGCACATGAACACGACGATCGCGTTGCGGCGCACCAGGACTCCGACGCTGCCGATGGTGAAGAGGATCGCGGACAAGACGATGTACTCGGTCACGGCCGACCCTCCCCGCGGTCGTCCTCGACCCGGTCGAGGTTGCGATCGGACTCCGTGCTCGCGGTGGCACCCGACTTGCCGCCACCCTCCGGCCGCGCGGCCGGATCACCGATCTGGCGCCGGACCTGCTCGACGTCCTCGGCCGGGACCGCACGCACCGAGCCGCGCGCGGCGAGCACCCGGGAGATCGAGGCCTCGGCGGGGGTGCCGTCGGGCAGCAGTGCCGCGGTGTCGACCGCGTTGGTGCGGGCGAAGACGCCCGGCGGCGGCAGCGGCCCGACGTGGGTGCCCCGTTCCGCGTAGTCGCGTAGCCGGCGCGCAGCCATGTCCGCCTGGGTCTCGCGTGGTGCGATCCGCTCACGGTGCGCGAGCACCATCGCACCGAGAGCGGCGGTGATGAGGAGCGCGCTGGTGACCTCGAACGCGAAGACCCAGCGGGAGAACAGGATGTTGGCGATGGCCTGCACGTTGCCGCCGTCGTTGGCATCCTCGAGGCCGACGGCGGCACCGAGCGCGCCCTGCGTGAGTGCGAGGACGAGGAGCACGCCGAGCGCGAGCCCGCCGAGGGTCGCCAGCAGCCGCTGGCCCTTGATCGTCTCCACGACCGAGTCGGACGCGTCGACGCCGACCAGCATCATCACGAACAGGAACAGCATCAAGATCGCGCCGGTGTAGACGATGATCTGGACCGCGAAGAGGAACGGCGCCTCCAGCACGGCGTACAGCACCGCGAGCGAGATCATCACGATCGCCAGCAGCAGGGCGGCGTGCACCGCCTTGCGCACGAAGAGCAGGCCGAGCGCGGCCACGACCATCACCGGGGCCAGGATCCAGAAAGTCACGCCGGGTCACCGTCCTTCGCGGTGGGAGCGGCGCCCGCGCCGGTGCTGGCCGAGAACGTGCCGCGGTAGTAGTCGCCCTCGTCGTCACCGAGCCGCATCGGGTGCGGCGGCTGCTCCATGCCGGGCAGCAGCGGCGCGAGCAGGTCGGACTTCTCGTAGATCAGGTCGGCACGGTTGTCGTCGGCCAGCTCGTACTCGTTGGTCATCGTCAGCGCCCGGGTCGGGCACGCCTCGATGCACAGGCCGCACAGGATGCAGCGCAGGTAGTTGATCTGGTAGACGCGGCCGTAGCGCTCACCTGGGGAGAAGCGCTCCTCCTCGGTGTTGGACGCACCCTCGACGTAGATCGCGTCGGCCGGGCAGGCCCAGGCGCACAGCTCGCACCCGATGCACTTCTCCAGCCCGTCGGGCCACCGGTTGAGCTGGTGCCGGCCGTGGAAGCGCGGCGCGGTCGGCAGCTTCTCGAACGGGTACTGCTCGGTGACGACCTTCCTGAACATGGTCCGGAACGTCACCCCGAATCCGGCGATCGGGTCCCAGAACTGCTCCTTGAACGAAGGTGAGTCAGCCATCGGTGTCCCTTCCGTCGGACGGCTCATCGGCCTCGGCGGGCCCGCCGGTGCGCACGGTGGTGCCGCTGTCGAACGTGAGCGGCTTCGCGCCGCCGCGGACGGCGCCACCGGCCGGCATCGGGGGTACCGGATACCCGCCCGCGAAGGCGTCGTGGGGAGCCGGCGCGGCCTCCTGCTCCTCCCCACCCCGCTCTCCGACGAACATCAGGACGACGAAGACCGCCGCCATCACACCGGCGCCGATCAGGAGGTACTGCCGGTCGACACCGCCCTGCAGGTTGATGGTGCGCAGCGTGGCGACCAGGACCGTCCAGGCCAGCGCGACCGGGATCAGCACCTTCCAGCCGAACGCCATGAACTGGTCGTAGCGCAGCCGGGGCAGCGACCCGCGCAGCCAGATGAAGAAGAAGATGAAGCAGAGCACCTTGCCGAAGAACCACAGCAGCGGCCAGTAGCCCTCGTTCGCACCCGGCCAGATGTGCACCAGGCCCCAGGGCGCCTGCCACCCGCCGAGGAAGAGCGTGGTCGCCATCGCCGACACCGTGGCCATGCTGACGTACTCGGCGAGGAAGAAGAGCGCGAACTTCAGGCTGGAGTACTCCGTGTGGAAACCCCCGACGAGCTCGCCCTCGGCCTCCGGCAGGTCGAACGGGGCACGGTTCGTCTCCCCGACCATCGAGATCACGAAGATCACGAACGACGGCAGCAGGATCAGGCCGTACCAGAGGCTGTCCTGGGCCGACACGATCTGCGAGGTCGACATCGAGCCGGCGTACAGGAACACGGCGACCAGCGAGAGGCCCATCGCCACCTCGTAGGAGATCATCTGCGCGCTGGAGCGCAACCCGCCCAGGAGGGAGTACGTCGAGCCGCTGGACCAGCCGCCGAGCACGATGCCGTAGATGCCGATCGACGCGATCGCGAGCACGAACAGCACCGCCACCGGCATGTCCGTCAGCTGCAGCGGGGTCGTGCGGTCGGTGAACGGCAGCCCGACCTCGGGCCCCATCGGGACCACCGAGAACGTGACGAACGCGGGGATCACGATGATCACCGGCGCCAGCACGTAGACCACCTTGTCGGCAGCCTTGGGGATGATGTCCTCCTTGAGCGCCAGCTTCACGCCGTCGGCCAGCGACTGCAGCAGGCCGAACGGGCCGTGCACGTTGGGGCCGATCCGGTGCTGCATCCGGGCAACGACCCGGCGCTCCCACCAGATGTTGAAGAGCGTGAGCAGGACCAGGACCACGAAGATCAAGACGGCCTTGATCAGGACCAGCCACCACGGGTCCTGGCCGAAGGCCGACAGGTCGTCGCCACCGGTCGCCGCCCACACGGTCGTCGGGCTGGTCACGAGCGTGGCCATCACAGGGAACCTCCCGTCACAGTGACCGTGCTGCCCGGCGAGGCGAGGTCTGCCAGCACGCCGCGGCCGAAGGAGTTCGTCGGGACCCACACGGTGTCGTCGACCAGGTCGTCGGTGACGACCGCGGGCAGCGTGACCGAGCCGCGGTCGCCGGTGATGGTGACCGCGTCACCGATCGATCCCGCGAGGGCAGCGGGGACCCGAGCGACGGGCACCCGCGCGGTCTCGCGCAGCGCCGGGTCGCCGTCCTGCAGCCGTCCGTTGTCGAGCATCTGCTTCCACGTCGCCAGCCTCGTCCCGGTGGCCGGTGGTGCGGCCGTGACGGTCGGCGACGCGACTCGCTCGCCGTCCCACGGGCCCATCTCGGTCATCTCGGCGCGGACCTCCGCGACCGTGCGGAAGCCGAGCGCGCTCCCCTGTCCGAGTGCGGCGATCTCCTCGGCGATGCCTGCGAGCACACGCAGGTCGGGCAGCGAGCCGGGGTTCTCCAGCACCGTCTCGAACGGCCGTGGGCGGCCCTCCCAGGTCACGAACGTGCCGGCCTTGTCGGTGACCGGCGCAACCGGGAACACCACGTCGGCGATCCGCGTCACCTCCGTCTCGCGCAGGTCGAGCGCCACCACGAACGACGCGGCGTCGAGGGCGGCACGGGTCGCGGCAGGGTCTGCGGTGTCGTCGGGGTCCACGCCTCCGACGACCAGGCCACCCAGCTCGCCCGCGACGAGTGCGGCGACGATCGTGTCGGCGTCGCGGCCGACGGTCTCGGGCAGTGAGTCCACGCCCCAGGTGGTGGCGGCGTCCACCCTGGCGGCGGCGTCGGCGACCGGCCGACCGCCGGGCAGCAGGTTCGGCAGGCAGCCGGCCTCGACCGCGCCGCGGTCACCGGCCCGCCGAGGCACCCAGGCCAGCCGGGCACCGCTCTTGGCGGCCAGCTCGGCGGCGGCCGACAGCGCACCCGGCACCGCGGCGAGCCGCTCACCCACCAGCACGACGGCGGTCTGGTCGACGCCGTAGTCCGCATGGCCGAGCAGCGACGACAGCGCGCCCGGCTCGTCACCGGGACGGGTCGCGACCAGCTGGCCGGACATCTTCCGCAGACCCCAGGAGGCGTACGGGGCGATCGACACCACCCGGGTGCCGCCCTTGCGCACGGCCTTGCGGAGCCGCAGGAAGATCGTCCCGGCCTCGTCCTCGGGCTCCAGACCGGCGAGCACCACGGTCGACGCGGTCTCGAGGTCGGCGTAGGTGACCGGCGTCCGGAGCACCACGTCGGACGCCAGGAAGTCGGCCTCCTCGGACGAGAGCGGCCGGGCGCGGAAGTCGACGTCGTTGCTGCCGAGCGAGACGCGGGCGAACTTGGCGTAGGCGTAGGCGTCCTCGGCCGTGACCCGGCCGCCGGCAAGCACGGCGGCAGCACCGGCCTGGTGCAGCCCACGGGCCGCGACGGCGAACGCCTCGGGCCACGACGCCGGCCGCAGCTCGCCGTCCTCACGCACCATGGGGTAGGTCAGCCGGTCACCCGCGTGCAGGTACCGGAACGCGAACCGGTCCTTGTCGGTGATCCACTCCTCGTTGACCTCCGGGTCGTTCCCGGACAGCCGACGCATCACCTTGCCGCGCCGGTGGTCCACCCGGATCGCGGCCCCGCACGCGTCGTGCTCCGCGATCGACGGGGTCGAGACCAGGTCGAAGGGCCGCGAGCGGAACCGGTACTCCGCCGACGTCAGCGCGCCCACCGGGCAGATCTGGATGGTGTTGCCCGAGAAGTAGGACTCGAACGGCTCCTTCTCGTAGATGCCGACCTGCTGCAGCGCTCCGCGCTCGATCAGCGCGATGAACGGGTCACCCGCGATCTGCTCGGAGAACCGCGTGCACCGCGCGCAGAGCACGCAGCGCTCGCGGTCGAGCAGGACCTGAGCCGAGATGTTGATCGGCTTGGGGAACGTCCGCTTGACGCCCTCGAACCGGGACTCGCCGCGACCGTTGCTCATCGCCTGGTTCTGCAGGGGGCACTCGCCACCCTTGTCGCAGACCGGGCAGTCGAGCGGGTGGTTGATCAGCAGGAACTCCATGATCCCCTGCTGCGCCTTGTCGGCCACTGGGCTCGTGGCCTGGGTGTTGACGACCATCCCCTCCGCGACCGGCAGCGTGCACGATGCCTGGGGCTTCGGGAAGCCGCGTCCGTTGCCGGCATCCGGTATGTCGACCAGGCACTGGCGGCACGCACCCACCGGTGCGAGCAGCGGGTGGTCGCAGAACCTCGGGATCTGGACACCGACCTCCTCGGCGGCCCGGATCACCAACGTGTCCTTCGGGACGCTCACCTGGACACCGTCGATCGTCAGCGTCACGAGGTCGACGGTGGTGTCGACCTTCTCGGGCGTGGTGGTCATCGGCTCGCTCCAGCGGTGGCACCAGTGGTCGAGGGGAACACGGCCGAGGCCGCGGGGTCGAAGGGGCAGCCGCCGTGGCTGAGGTGGGCGAGGTACTCGTCGCGAAAGAACTCGATGGAGCTCGCGATCGGTGCCACCGCACCGTCGGCCAGTGCGCAGAACGACCGCCCGAAGATGTTGTCGCACTGGTCGAGCAGCAACTCGAGGTCGGACTCCTTGCCCTCGCCGCGCTCGAGCGCAGCCATCGTCTGCACGAGCCACCAGGTGCCCTCGCGGCACGGGGTGCACTTGCCGCAGGACTCGTGCTTGTAGAACTCCGTCCAGCGCAGCACCGCCCGCACCACGCAGGTGGTCTCGTCGAAGATCTGCAGCGCACGGGTGCCGAGCATCGAGCCGGCCTCGCCCACCCCCTCGAAGTCCAGCGGCACGTCGAGGTGCTCGGCGGTCAGCAGCGGGGTGCTGGAGCCACCGGGTGTCCAGAACTTCAGCTCGTGCCCTTCACGCATCCCGCCGGCGAGGTCGATCAGCTCACGCAGCGTGATGCCGAGCGGCGCCTCGAACTGGCCGGGGTTGGTCACGTGGCCGGAGAGCGAGAAGATGCCGAAGCCCTTCGACTTCTCGGTGCCCATCGACGCGAACCAGTGCGCCCCGTGCTCGACGATCGACGGAACGGAGGCGATCGACTCGACGTTGTTGATGACGGTCGGGCTGGCGTAGAGGCCGGCGACCGCCGGGAACGGCGGGCGCAGCCGCGGCTGACCGCGGCGGCCCTCGAGGCCCTCGAGCAGCGCGGTCTCCTCGCCGCAGATGTAGGCGCCGGCGCCGGCATGGACGACCACGTCGAGGTCGAAGCCGGAGCCGTGGATGTTCTTGCCGAGGTGCCCGGCGCGGTAGGCCTCGTCGACCGCTGCCTGGACCCGGCGGATCACGTGGAGCACCTCGCCGCGGATGTAGATGAACGCGTGGTGCGCCCGGATCGCGAACGACGAGATGGCGACGCCCTCCACGAGCACGTGGGGGTTCGCCATCATCAGCGGGATGTCCTTGCACGTGCCCGGCTCGGACTCGTCCGCGTTGACGACGAGGTACTTCGGCCGCGGGTTGTCCTGCGGGATGAAGCCCCACTTCATCCCGGTCGGGAAGCCCGCGCCGCCGCGGCCGCGCAGCCCGGACTCCTTGACCGCCTCGATGATCGCGTCGGGCTCCATGCCGAGCGCCTTCTTCAGGGCGCCGTAGCCGCCGCGGTCCTCGTACGCGGTGAGGGTCCAGGAGCGCTCCTGGTCCCAGTTGTCGGTCAGGACGGGGGTGAGCGTGTCAGTCACCGGAGGTGCCCTCCTGCTTGGTCTCGGACTCGGCGCGCGAGGTGTCGGCCTGCTCGGCCGCACCCTCCTTGGTCGCCGGGATCGCCGCCCGGCCGGACCGCTTCTCGCTCGGGGCGGTCCAGCCACGCTCGCGAGCGATCGTGAGGCCGACCACACTGGCCGGTCCCGCCGCCGGGCCTTCGTCGGCGAGGCCGTCGGGAAAGCCCGCGAGCACCCGCTCCGCCTCACGCCAGGTGCACAGCTTCGGACCGCGGGTGGAGCGGACCTCCTTGCCGGCGCGCAGGTCGTCGACGAGTTGCACCGCCGACTCGGGGGTCATGTTGTCCATGAACTCCCAGTTGACCATCATCACCGGTGCGTAGTCGCAGGCCGCGTTGCACTCGACGTGCTCGAGGCTGACGGTCGCCTGGTCACCGTCGCGCTGCGGCGCCGTCTCGTCGTTGCCGACGTCGAGGTGCTCCTTCAGACGCGCCAGGAGGGCGTCGCCGCCCATGACGGCGCAGAGCGTGTTGGTGCAGACCCCGACGTGGTAGTCGCCGACCGGCCGCCGCTTGTACATCGTGTAGAACGTCGCGACGCCGCTGACGTCGGCGGCGGTGATGTCGAGGATCTTCGCGCAGGCCTCGATGCCCTCGGACGTGATCCGGCCCTGCGACGCCTGCACCAGGTGCAGCATCGGGAGCAGTCCGGAGCGCTTCTCGGGGTAGCGCGCCGCGATCTCCTCGAGCTCGGCGTACGTCGTCGCGTCGAGCCCGTCGTGCTCGCTGTTCGCTGCCGTCACCGGTCGACGCCTCCCATCACGGGGTCGATCGAGGCGATGGCGACGATCACGTCGGCCACGAGGCCGCCCTCGCTCATCACGCTGGTGGCCTGGAGGTTGGTGAACGACGGGTCCCGGAAGTGCGCCCGGAACGGCCGGGTGCCACCGTCGGAGACGACGTGCGCGCCGAGCTCGCCGCGCGGCGACTCCACTGGCACGTAGGCCTGGCCGGGTGGGACCCGGAAGCCCTCGGTCACGAGCTTGAAGTGGTGGATCAGGGCCTCCATGGACTCACCCATGATGTGGCGGATGTGGTCGAGGCTGTTGCCCATGCCGTCGCTGCCGATCGCGAGCTGGCTCGGCCAGCCGATCTTCTTGTCCGCGATCATCACCGGGGCGCCCTCGAGACCCGCGAGCCGGTCGGCGCACTGCTCGATCAGCTTGAGGGACTCGTGCATCTCGTTGAGTCGCACCCGGAAGCGCCCGTAGGCGTCGCAGGTGTCCCAGGTCTGGACCTCGAAGTCGTACTCCTCGTAGCCGGAGTAGGGCTGGGTCTTGCGGAGGTCCCACGGGTAGCCGGACGCGCGCAGCGGCGGACCGGAGAGCCCGAGCGCGAGGCATCCGGCGAGGTCGAGGTGACCCACGTTCTCGAGGCGGGCCTTGAAGATCGGGTTGGCGTTGCAGAGGTCGGCGTACTCGGGGAGGCGCTTCTTCATCAGCGCCACGAAGTCGCGGATCTCGTCGAGCGCACCCGGGGGGAGATCCTGTGCGACACCGCCGGGCCGGATGAACGCGTGGTTCATGCGCAGCCCGGTGATCAGCTCGAACAGGTCGAGCACCAGCTCCCGCTCACGGAAGCCGATCGTCATGACGGTCAGCGCACCGATCTCCATGCCACCGGTCGCGATCGCCACGAGGTGGGAGGAGATCCGGTTGAGCTCCATGAGCAGCACGCGCATGACCTGGGCCTTCTCGGGGATCTGGTCCTCGATGTCGAGCAGCCGCTCGACGCCCAGCGAGTAGGTCGCCTCGTTGAAGAAGGGTGAGAGGTAGTCCATCCGGGTGCAGAAGGTCGTTCCCTGTACCCAGGAGCGGTACTCCATGTTCTTCTCGATGCCGGTGTGGAGGTAGCCGATGCCGCACCGCGCCTCGGTGACGGTCTCGCCCTCGAGCTCGAGGATCAGTCGGAGCACGCCGTGGGTGGAGGGGTGCTGCGGCCCCATGTTCACGACGACCCGCTCGTCGGCGATGCCCGCGTCGCTCAGGCCCTCGGAGATGGTGTCCCAGTCCTGACCGGTGACGGTGAAGACCCGTCCGCCGCTCGTGTCGGCGCCGGTCGCGTAGAAGTCCTGGTCAGTCGTGCTCATGACACAGTCCTCTGGGACGTCGGGGTCCCCGCGGCGTCGTCCGACGGAGGAGCGCAGCGGGGGAGGCGGGGAACGTGGGGTGACATCAGTTGTACGACCTCCGCTCATCAGGCGGCGGGATGCTGCCGCCCTTGTACTCGACGGGGATGCCGCCCAGTGGGTAGTCCTTACGTTGCGGGTGCCCGGGCCAGTCGTCGGGCATCAGGATCCGGGTCAGCGCGGGGTGACCGTCGAAGACGATCCCGAACATGTCGAAGGTCTCCCGCTCGTGCCAGTCGTTCGTCGGGTAGACGGCGACCAGGCTCGGGATGTGCGGATCGGCGTCGGGGACCGAGACCTCGAGTCGGATCCGTCGGTTGTGGGTCATCGACAGCAGGTGGTAGACGGCGTGCAGCTCACGACCGTGGTCCTCGGGGTAGTGGACTCCGCTCACGCCAGCGCAGAACTCGAACCGGAGCCGCTCGTCGTCGCGCAGCAGCTGCGCGACGGCGACGAGGTCCTCGCGGCGGACGTGGAACGTGATCTCGCCGCGGTGGACGACGACCTGGTCGAAGGCTCGCTCCAGCCCCGCCTCGTCGGCCCGGGTCTCGAGGACGTCGGCGACCTCGTCGAACCAGCCGCCGTACGGGCGCGGGGTGGCACCCGGGAAGAGGATCGGCTGTCGCAGCCCGTCGTACCCGCTGGTGTCGCCGGACCCCTGCACACCGAACATGCCGCGCCGCTCGCCGACGGCGTGGACGCCGCCCTCCTCGGCCGGTAGCCGGTTGCCGGGCTGGTTCTGCTCCTCGGTCACCGGAGAAGGCCCTTCATGTCGGAGGTCGGGAGCGCCTTGAGGGCGGCGGTCTCGCGCTCCTCGATCTGTGCGAGCCGGTTGGCACCGAGCTTGCCGCTCTGCACCTGCTCGTGGAGCTTGAGGATCGCGTCGATCAGCATCTCCGGCCGGGGCGGGCAGCCGGGCAGGTACATGTCGACCGGCACGACGTGGTCGACGCCCTGGACGATCGCGTAGTTGTTGAACATGCCGCCGCTGCTGGCGCACACGCCCATCGCGAGCACCCACTTGGGCTCAGCCATCTGGTCGTAGATCTGACGCAGCACCGGTGCCATCTTCTGGCTGACCCGGCCAGCCACGATCATCAGGTCGGCCTGTCGGGGGCTCGCCCGGAAGACCTCCATGCCGAACCTGGCGAGGTCGTACTTCGGGCCACCGGAGGTCATCATCTCGATGGCGCAGCACGCGAGTCCGAACGTCGCCGGCCAGAAGCTGGCCTTGCGGAAGTAGCCGGCCACGCCCTCGACGGTCGTCAGCAGCACGCCGCTCGGAAGCTTCTCCTCTACACCCACGTCAGTCCTCGCTTCGCTCCGGGCTGACGCGGGGCCCGGGGACAGCAGTGCCCATTTGTTCGCTCGCTCCGCTCGCTCACGATGTCAGTCCTCGCTTCGCGTCGTTCACGTTGCTAGTTCCAATCCAGTCCGCCGCGACGCCACACATAGGCGTACGCGATGAAGACCGTGGCGATGAAGAGCACCATCTCGACCAGTCCGAACAGCTGCATCGCGTCGAAGTGCACCGCCCACGGGTAGAGGAAGATGATCTCGATGTCGAAGACGATGAAGAGCATCGCGGTGATGTAGTACTTCACCGGGAAGCGGCCCCCACCGATCGCGTGCGGCGTCGGCTCGATGCCGCACTCGTAGGAGTCGAGCTTGGCCCGGTTGTAGCGCTTCGGACCCACGACGGCGCTCATCACGACGGAGAAGACCGCGAAGCCCGCCGCCACGAGGGCCAGCGCCAGGACCGGCGTGTAGAGCTCCATCCTTGCTTTCCTTCCCTCGTTCGCGCACCTGCATCGTGACGGAGGTTTGTGACCTTGTGAACGTCTTCACAATGACGGCGCGTCGCACAGTCTAGGGCTCAGACAGCGCGACCGCACCCCGGGGTCCGGGCCCCCGAAATGGCCGCTGACCTGCGTATTTAGATAACGAACACGTTGCGATATTCGAGCGCTACCGGACCCGAGAACCGCGGGCCACGCCCCGGTGGAGCGCCACGACCCCACCGGTCAGGTTGCGCCACTCCACCCCGCTCCAGCCCGCCTCCTCCAGCAGTGCTGCGAGGCCGGCCTGGTCCGGCCAGGCCCGGATCGACTCGGCCAGGTAGACGTACGCGTCCGGACTGGACGAGACCCCCCGCGCCATTGCGGGCAGAGCCCGCATCAGGTACTCGAGGTAGACGGTGCGGAACGCGGCGTTGGTGGGGTGGCTGAACTCGCAGACCACCAGCCGGCCGCCGGGCCTGGTCACCCGCAACAGCTCGCGGAGCCCCGCGAGCGGGTCCACGATGTTCCGCAGCCCGAACGAGATCGTGACCGCGTCGAAGGTGTTGTCGCCGAACGGCAGCCGGGTGCCGTCACCGGCCGTGAACGGCAGGTGCGGTCGGGCCTGCTTGCCCACGCGCAGCATCCCGATCGAGAAGTCACACGGGACGACCGTCGCGCCCCGCTCGGCGAACGGCTCGCTCGACGTGCCTGTGCCGGCTGCGAGGTCCAGCACCAGCTGCCCCGGTCGGGCGTCGACGGCGTCGATGACCTCGCGACGCCACCGGCGGTCCTGGCCGAGCGAGAGCACGTCGTTGGTGACGTCGTACCTGCGGGCGACCGCGTCGAACATCCGCCGGACGTCGGCGGGCTGCTTGTCGAGCTCTGCACGGGCCACAGGTGCAGCGTACGGGCGGCGAGGAGCTCGGGTGGACAGGGGATCTGCGTGCAACCAATCGGCTCCGGGACGCGTCCTCTTCCTGACACCGATCCACGACGAACCTTCCGGAGACCACGATGAAGCTGTTGCGAGTCGCTCTCGTCACCGTGCTGGCCGCGATCCTCGCCGTCACCACGGCGTACGGCGTCGGCCACGCCGTACGCGACAGCGACCCCTCCCCGTCCGCGCCGAGCTCGAGCGAGCGTCCGTCGGCTCAGCCGGTGGTCCCGTCGCAGCCGATCCGGCAGGTCCCACCGCAGGAGCGCGAGCTGCAGCCGGGCCCGGTCATCCTCGGAGCGGGTGACGTGGGCGACGCGGTGCGCGACCTGCAGGCGCGGCTGATCCAGATCGCGTGGCTGTACGGCGACGTCACCGGCACCTACGACGCTGCGACGGTCGAGGCGGTCCGGGGCTTCCAGCAGAAGCGCGAGATCCCGGTGACGGGCCAGGTCGACCAGCGCACGCTCGACCGGTTGCACGCCATGACCGGCACACCCACGTACGACCAGAAGCACAACATCGAACCGAAGCCCGGTGCACTGGACCCGCGATGCACGACCGGGCGGGTGCTGTGCGTCGACAAGACGACCAGCTCGCTGCGGTGGGTGGTCGACGGGCAGGTGCTCGAGACGTTCGACGTGCGCTTCGGCGCGCCCGGAATGCCGACGCGCGAGGGCGAGTTCTCGGTCTACCGGATGTCGCGTGACCACGTCTCGAGCCTCTTCGGCTCGTCGATGCCCTTCGCGATGTTCTTCTCCGGTGGGCAAGCAGTCCACTACTCACCCGAGTTCGCAGCGGAGGGCTACGCCGGCGGCTCCCACGGCTGTGTCAACGTGCGGGACTACGACGGGATCGCGGCGGTCTTCGACCAGGTCCGGCTCGGCGACAAGGTGATCGTCTACTGGAGCTGAGCCCGGCCGTGGCGCCCCGGTGGCCGGGAATGCCGGGCCGGGGGCGGTCGGGCGTAGGCTCCGGGGTCGTGACGAGCGCGACGCCCCGCAGCGCAGCGAGCCCACTCGCCGTCCGCACCGTCGAGCTCGACCTCGACGCTGCGAGCGGGCTGCTGGCGTTGCTCCCGGCGGACCGTCCTGTGACCTGGCTCCGCCGCGGCGAGGGCCTGGTCGGCTGGGGCGCCGCCGCCGAGATCAGGACCTCCGGCCCCACCCGGTTCGCCGACGCGGCCAAGTGGTGGAGCGAGACCACGGCCGGCGCCGCGGTTCACGACGAAGTCGACGAGCCCGGGTCGGGCCCGGTGTGCTTCGGGTCGTTCGCCTTCGCCGACGAGCCTGGCGACTCCGTGCTCACGATCCCGCAGGTCGTCGTCGGCCGGCGCGGTGACCGGACCTGGGTGACCACCGTCGCTCACGGCTCGCTGCCGCAGCCCGCCCCGGTGGCGCTGGCCGAACCCGCTCACGAGCCGCTGGCGGTGAGCTTCGCAGACGGCGCGCTCAACGGTGAGGGCTGGATGAGCGTGGTTGCCGACGCCGTCAAGCGGATCAACGGCGGGGACCTGGAGAAGGTCGTGCTGGCGCGCGACCTGATCGCTACCAGCGACGAGCCGGTGGACGTCCGCTGGCCCCTGGCACGGCTCGCCCGCGACTACCCGATGTGCTGGACGTTCCACGTCGACGGCCTCTTCGGTGCGACGCCGGAGCTGCTCGTGCGCCGCGAGCGGGGCCTGATCACCTCCCGCGTCCTGGCCGGCACCATCCGTCGTACCGGCGACGACGAGCGGGACCTCGCGCTCGCCGCCACCCTCGCCCGGTCGTCGAAGGACCTCGAGGAGCACGAGTACGCCGTCCGGTCGGTCGCCGACGCGCTCGACCCGCACTGCTCGTCGATGAACGTGCCGGAGGCGCCGTTCGTGCTCCACCTGCCCAACGTCATGCACCTGGCGACCGACGTCGCCGGCGTCGTCCACGACGCCGAGACCGTCTCGTCCCTCCAGCTCGCCGAGGCGCTGCACCCCTCGGCCGCCGTCGGGGGCACGCCGACCCCCGCAGCGACCCGGCTGATCGCCGAGATCGAGGGCATGGACCGCGGGCGCTACGCAGGCCCGGTCGGGTGGATGGACGCTGCTGGGGACGGCGAGTGGGGCATCGCGCTGCGCTCCGCGGAGGTCAGCGGTGCGACCGTCCGGCTGTTCGCGGGCTGCGGCATCGTCGCCGACTCCGATCCGGAGGCCGAGCTGGCGGAGTCGCAGGCGAAGTTCGTGCCGGTGCGCGACTCCCTGCTGGGCGGCTAGCTCTCCTGGAGATCCTCGCCGTCGGCGAGCCGGGTGTAGGACTGCGTCTCGGGCAGCAGCGCCGCGAAGTGGCCGTCGACGATGCCGAGCCCGGCCTCGGAGTAGACCCGGTCGTGGATCGCGAGGTTGCGGGCGGCGCCGACCTCGCGCGCGAAGTCGACGGCCTCGGACGCCTTGAGCCACGGCGCCGACACCGGCGCGCAGAGGACGTCGACCGGCTGCCCCGGCCCGGTCAGGGCGTCACCGGGGTGGAACAGGGTCCGGGACCCGGCCGTGACGAGGTACCCGGAGTTGCGGAACCGCGGGAGCTCGCGGTGGATCACCGCGTGCAGCTCACCGACCGCTCGCACCGACAGCCCGGCGTCGAACTCCTCGTCGGGTCCGACCACCGTGAGCCGTTCGACTAGGTCCGGCGCCTCCTCGCGGATCCGGCCGGCCACCGCGTCGATCGTGAAGACCGGGGCGTCGGCGGCCCGCAGCCGGTCGGGGAGGTAGTGGTCGGGGTGCTCGTGGGTCACCAGCACCGCGGTGGCTCCGTCGACGGCCTCGGGCTCGGTCCACACCCCCGGGTCGATCACGAGCACCGCACCCGCGCTTTCCACCCGGACGCAGGCGTGCCCGAACTTCGTGATCCGCATCCGACCAACGTAGTCCCGGCGCCGCAGATCCGACCGCGTGGACCCACCGGGCTCGTCGGGCCCCGCCTGCAGACTGTGACGGAAGATCACGGCAGATCACGGCCTGGTAACAGGTCCGCTGCCCGCCCCACACGTCCTGTTGTCACGACACGGCTTGGGGCTACTGTGCGCGGAGCGCCGACGAGACGTGGTTCACGTCACGGGGCACCGAGGCCCACCGCCAGGGTGGACCGCACGACACATTGTGAGGTTGCAACTGATGAGAAGCATCCGCAAGGTAGCGCCGCTGGCCCTGGCCGCTGCGCTCGCGCTGGGCGTGACTTCCTGCGCCGAGTCCGACCGTGAGGGCGGCTCGGGCAACGAGGGCGAGGGTGGCGGGACGTTCACCTTCGGCGCGGCCGGTGCCCCCGAGATGTTCGACCCCCTGTACGCCACCGACGGCGAGACCTTCCGCGTCACCCGTCAGATGTTCGAGGGGCTCCTCGACATCGAGCCCGGCAGCGCCGAGGTCGTCCCCGGTCTGGCCGAGGAGTGGACCTCCAACGAGGACGGCACGGTCTGGGACTTCACGCTGCGCGACGACGTGACCTTCCACGACGGCACCCCGTTCAACGCCGAAGCGGTCTGCGCCAACTTCGAGCGGATGTTCGACCAGAACGAGGCCGGCCAGGTCGCCGCCGAGTACTGGGGCTACGTCATGGGCGGCTTCTCCAACGCGCCGGAGGACTCGCTCTACAAGAGCTGCGAGGCGACCGACGAGTTCGTCGCCCAGGTGACGATCACCCGCCCCACCTCCGGCTTCCCGACCATGCTCACGCTGTCCTCGCTGGCGATGCAGTCGCCGACCGCGATGGAGGAGGGTGACGCCAACGGCATCGCTGCGGAGGGCGAGGGCTTCTCCTTCCCGGCCTACGCCCAGGCCCCCGTCGGCACCGGCCCCTACAAGTTCGGCGAGTACGACGAAGCCAACGCCACCATCACGCTCGAGGCGAACACCGACTACTACGGCGACGCCCCGGCGTCCGACGAGCTGGTCTTCCGCGTGATCCCCGACGAGAGCACCCGTCGCCAGGAGCTCGAGGCCACCAGCATCGACGGCTACGACCTCCCGAACCCGGCAGACTGGGCGGGTCTCGAGGAGGGTGGCAACCAGGTCGAGGTGCGCCCCGCGTTCAACATCCTGTACCTGGGTCTGAACCCCGAGGCGAACCCGCAGCTGAAGGACCCGAAGGTCCGGCAGGCGCTCTACTACGCGCTGAACCGTGACCAGCTGGTCCAGACCCAGCTGCCCGAGGGTGCCGAGGTCGCGACGCAGTTCATGCCGTCGACCGTGAGCGGCTACAACAGCTCGCTCGAGCCGTACCCCTACGACCCCGAGCGGGCCAAGCAGCTGCTGGCCGAGGCAGGCGCCGAGGGCATGACCCTGAAGTTCGCCTACCCGACCGAGGTCAGCCGGCCGTACATGCCGGACCCGCAGAAGATCTACGAAGCACTCCGGACCAACCTCGAAGAGGCCGGCGTCAAGGTCGAGGTCGTGTCGTCCTCCTGGAACGGTGGCTACCTCGACAACGTCACCGCCGGCAAGTACGACGCGTACCTGCTCGGCTGGACCGGTGACTACGACGCGGCGTTCAACTTCATCGGCACCTTCTTCGGGAACCTGAAGGAGAACGACTTCGGGACCAAGGTCATGCCGTGGGGCAAGCAGCTCGCCGACGACCTGCAGGCGGCCGACGCCATCGTCGACGAGGCCGAGCGCGCGACTGCGTTCGAGACGATCAACCAGCAGATCATGGAGGAGTACCTCCCGGGTCTGCCGATCAGCCACTCGCCGCCGGCCCTCGTGGTCGGACCCGACGTGGAGGGTCTGATCCCGAGCCCGCTGACCGCGGAGGAGTTCGACACCGTCAGCGTCGGCGGCCGGTGACGGTCACCTCACGCTGACACGACCACGAGACGGTCGAGGGGGGCCGCCCACCACGGGTGGCCCCCCTCACCACTGCTCGGACTTCGGACTAGGGTGCACGCGACCCGAACGCGAGGGAGGCACAATCCATGCTCCGGTTCATCATCCGACGGCTGTTCCAGATGGTCGGCGTGGTGCTGGTGCTGTCGTTCCTGTTGTTCATGTGGCTGAGGTCGTTACCGGGTGGCCCCGTCTCGGCCATCCTCGGAGAACGCGCCACTGCGTCGCGTCGGCAGGCTCTCGAGGCCGCGCTCGGGCTCGACCAGCCGATCTTCGTGCAGTACCTCAAGTTCCTCCAGCGCGCCATCCAGGGGGAGTTCGGCATCTCCACCCAGGTCCTCCCAGGGACCGACGCTCTCGAGATCTTCCTGATGCGCCTTCCCGCGACTATCGAGCTCTCGTTCTTCGCGATGCTGATCGCCATCCCCCTCGCCATCCCGCTCGGCTACTTCGCCGCCCGACGGCGCGGCTCCGCCCTCGACAACACCTCGATCGTCGTGTCGCTGCTCGGAGTCGCGGTGCCGGTGTTCTTCACCGCTTTCCTGCTCAAGTACTTCTTCGCCATCAAGTGGCCGATCTTCCCGGTGTCGGGGCGTCAGAGCGGCGACATCGACGCGACCCGGGTCACGGGATTCTTCGTGCTCGACGGCATCCTCACCCGCGAGTGGGACGCCGCCTGGGACGCTCTGATGCACTTGGCGCTCCCGGCAATCGCGCTCGCGACCATCCCGTTCGCGGTGATCTTCCGGATCACCCGAGCCTCGGTGCTCGACGTGCTCGACGAGGACTACGTCCGCACCGCCGAGGCCAAGGGCCTGACGTTGCGGGTGATCCGCAGCCGTCACGTCCTCCGCAACGCGATGCTCCCGGTCACCACGATCATCGGTCTGCAGGTCGGGGCTCTGCTGGGCGGCGCCGTGCTGACTGAGACCGTGTTCTCCTTCCCAGGCATCGGACAGGCCTTGGCGGAGGCGTTCCGAGATAAGGACTACGCGGTCCTGCAGGTGCTGATCATGGCGGCGGCAGCGATCTTCGTGCTGGTCAATCTGCTCGTCGACATCTCCTACGCGCTCATCGATCCGCGTGTCCGGGCGAGGTGACCCCATGACTGATCAGCACGGCACCGAGACCCCCGCTCCCCAGCGTGGCCGGTCCTACGGCGAGCGCCGCAAGCAGCGGATCGACGACCTGGCCGCGGCGTCCGTCGACGAGGCACCGGGTGTCTCTCTGTACGCCAGCGCCTGGCGCCGACTGCGCCGCAACCCGGTGTTCCTGATCGGCGCCGGGATCACCCTGCTCTTCGTGATCCTGGCCGTGATCTCCCCGTGGCTCGCGCCGTGGGACCCCGCCGCGACGCCACTCCTCGACAAGGTGCGGCCCCAGTCCAATCCGGTCCCCGGCCCCGAGCCGGGACATCCGCTCGGTGGCGACGACCGCGGCCGCGACCTGCTGTCACGGCTCCTGGTCGGCAGTCAGCAGACCCTCATCGTGGGCGTCATGGCCACTCTGCTCGGGTTCTTCGGCGGGATCACCCTCGGCACGCTGGCAGGCGCTCTCGGCGGCTGGATCGACTCGGTGGTCATGCGGATCGTCGACGTGCTGCTGTCGATCCCGTCGCTGCTGCTGGCGATCTCGATCGCGGCACTCTCGCAGAAGCCGAGCCAGTGGACGGTGATCGTCGCGATCGCGGTGACCCAGGTGCCGATCTTCGCCCGACTGCTGCGCGGCTCGCTGCTCGGACAGCGGGTGAGCGACCACGTGCTGGCGGCCCGGGCGCTCGGTGTCAAGCCCGGGGCCGTCGTGTTCCGGCACATGGTGCCCAACTCACTCGGGCCGGTGATCGTGCAGGCCACTCTGGTGCTGGCCACCTCCATCATCGACGCCGCTGCGCTGTCGTTCCTCGGGCTGGGCAACTCCGACGACCGAAAACCCGAGTGGGGCCAGATGCTGGGCCGCGCGCAACCGTTCATCTACGACAACCCGCACCTCGCGATCTACCCGGCGGCCTGCATCATCGTCGTCGCGCTCGGCTTCACCCTGATGGGCGAGTCCCTGCGCGAGGCCCTCGACCCGAAGTCTCGGCGGTGACCCCATGACGACCAAGGAACCCCTGCTCGCGGTCCGCGACCTCCGGGTCACGTTCACCCGGCACGGCGAGGAGCCGTTCACCGCGGTCGATGGCGTCTCGTTCGACGTGCACGCCGGCCAGACGCTCGGGCTGGTCGGTGAGTCCGGGTGCGGCAAGTCGGTCACGTCGCTGGCGGTGATGGGCTTGTTGCCCGCGCGCGGCAACCACGTCGAGGGTGCGGTCATCTACGAAGGCACCGACCTGCTCACGCTGTCGTCCTCGGAGATGCGCGACCGGCGGGGGCGCGACATCGCGATGATCTTCCAGGACCCGCTCTCCTCGCTGAACCCGGTCGTCCCGATCGGGATCCAGGTCACCGAGGTGATGGAGCGGCACCGTGACCTCTCGCGCAAGGAGGCCATGCCGAAGGCCCAGGAGCTGCTCGAGCGGGTCGGGATCCCGGATCCCAGGGCGCGGCTGAAGAACTACCCGCACCAGCTCAGCGGCGGGATGCGCCAGCGGGCACTGATCGCGATGGCGCTCGCGTGCGCCCCGAGACTGCTGATCGCCGACGAACCGACCACGGCGCTGGACGTGACCATCCAGGCTCAGATCCTGGCACTCCTCAAGGAGCTGGTCGAGGACACCGGCACCGCGCTGATCATGATCACCCACGACCTCGGCGTCGTGGCCGGTCTCTGCGACGAGGTCAACGTGCTCTACGCGGGGCGGATCGTCGAGCGCGGTGACCGACACCGGCTGTTCGCCCACTCCGCTCATCCGTACACCAACGGCCTGCTCGGCTCGATCCCGCGTCTCGAGGCCCCGCGAGGCGAGCGGCTCACCGCGATCCCTGGCTCGGTGGCCGACAACCTGCCGTGGACGTCCTCGTGCGCATTCGCGCCGCGCTGCCCGCGAGTCCTCGACCGCTGCCGGGAGGAGACCCCGGTGTGGGAGGAGCATCCCGCGACCGGACTGCGCTGCTTCAATCCTGCGGAGCGAGACGCGGAGGTGACCCATGTCTGAGTCAACGCAGCAGGTCGAGCCGAGGGGCGGCCGCGCGGGTGACGTGCTCGTCGACCTCAAGGGCGTGAAGGTCCACTTCCCCATCAAGAGCGGTGTGATCTTCGATCGCACCGTCGGGTTCGTCTACGCCGTGGACGGAGTCGACCTCCAGATCCGACGCGGCGAGACCTACGGCCTCGTGGGCGAGTCCGGCTGCGGGAAGTCGACGCTCGGAAAGGCGATCCTGCACCTGGAGACGCCGACCGAAGGCAGCATCGTCTTCGACGGCGTCGACATCGCGAGCCTCAAGGGCGAGGAGCTGCGGCGCAAGCGGCAGGACCTGCAGATGGTCTTCCAGGACCCGATGTCCAGTCTCGACCCGCGCCAGTCGGTCGAGTCGCTGCTGGTCGAGGGCATGAAGGCACACGGGCTGGCCAAGGACAAGGCGAAGACCCGGGCCCGGCTCCGTGAGGTGCTCGCGGCGGTCGGTCTGCCTCCGGCCGCCCTCTCGAAGTACCCCCATGAGTTCTCAGGCGGCCAACGGCAGCGGATCGGCATCGCCCGGGCGTTGTGTGTCGACCCGAAGCTGATCGTCGCCGATGAGCCGGTCAGCGCCCTCGACGTGTCGGTGCAGGCGCAGGTGCTGAACCTGCTCGTGGACCTCCAGCAGGAGTTCGGCCTCACCTACCTCGTCGTCGCGCACGACCTCGCCGTCGTACGACACGTCAGTGATCGGATCGGCGTGATGTACCTCGGCGGGCTCGTCGAGGAGTCCGAGGCCGGCGAGCTCTACCACAAGCCGTTGCACCCGTATACGCGCGCGCTGATGTCGGCGGTCCCGGTGCCCGACCCGACGGTCGAGGACCAGCGCGAGCAGATCCTGCTGACCGGAGACCTGCCGTCGCCGTCCAACCCGCCGAGCGGCTGCCGGTTCCACACCCGGTGCCCGTGGCGGCAGGCGACGCGGTGCGACGACGAGCGGCCCGAGCTGCGCGTCGTCGAGATCGACGGCGTGACACCCGGCCACCGGGTGGCGTGCCACTGGGTCGAGCAGATCGCGGCCGGCGAGGTCGAGGCGCACGACGTGGAGCCGGAGCTGGTGGTGGAGCATGCCACCGGGTCCCACGACCCGTACGTCCCGCATGAGCAGATGCCCGGCGACTCGGGGGTCTAGCGGTCGAGTCGCGCGTCCGCGGCAGTCGAGTCGCGCGTTCGCGGCCGTTCTCAGGCCGGCTGCGCCACCCAGAGCATCGGGTCGCCCCATCCCAGCTCGTCCACCCCGTGGGCGGCGAAGGCGAGCGCGACCAGGGTACGGCGGTGGGCGGCGAAGGTCAGCACGTGGGCGATCATGCCGCCGTAGGTGAACACCTCGGCCGGCTCGCAGAGCGCGTCGACGAAAGTGTCGTCGAGCCGGTTGGCGGTCACGACGTCGTGCACGTGGCGCAGGTACGTCGGACCCTCGACCCCGAGCCGCTCCCGCAACGAGGAGAGCGACTCGTGCTCCTCGACGGACCAGTCGTAGTCGCGGCTCGCCATCGCGGCGTTCCACATGCCCATCTGGCCGACCAGTCGCGAGAGCAGCGAGCGGATGGTCTGGCGGTCGTCGTCGACGTCGAGCTGGATCGGCTGGTCGAGCTGCTCGTCGCTGAGCCGCTCGGCGACCCGGATCATCTCGCCGGTGAGCCAGATGTGGTGCTCGACCATCTTCGTCAGGAGTTCCATGCTCGTGACCTCGTCTCTCGCCGGCAGCCGGAGGCCACCGGGTGGGTGGAAGTGGACGTTGCTGGGCGCCTCGAGCTGCAGGTGGCCGGGCTTCTTCCGCCAGGCGGCCGGCGGCACGCCGTACGCCTGCGTGAACGCACGGGTGAACGCCTCGTGCGAGCCGTATCCCGCCTCCACCGCGATGTCGATCAGCGGTGCGGACGTCGTCACCATCCGGTACGCCGCCCGTTCGAGGAGGATCCGTCGTCGGAACGTCTGCGGTGGCTCGCCGGCCACTGCGCTGATCATGCGGTCGAAGTGGAAGCGGGAGAAGTGGAACCTGCGGGCCAGGGCGGCCCCGGATGCCGGTACCGACGGGTTGTCCAGGGCTTCGGCGAGATGCTCGACGAAGCCCGCGAAGACGTCTGTGGCACCGGTCATGAGCCCGATCCTGCTTCGGTCGCCGACCGGCCGCTTGATCGTGCTTGCCCGGTCACGCGTGTGGTCACGGGCGCAGCCCCCGGATCCGCTCGTCGAGATCGCGTCGGTTGTCGCGGCGGACCCGCGCCTCCACCACCTCGACGCCGCCGTTGGGGGACGCCAGCGCATGCTGGAGCTCGGGCAAGGAGCCGACCTGGAGGTGGGGCGTGCGGGTGGCTGCGCACAACGAGGCCAGGTCGACGCCGTGAGGCGTCCCGAAGAGGGTCTCGTACCGGTCGGCGTACTCCGGGGCGCCCTGCTCGAGCATCGCGAAGATCGAGCCGCCGTCGTCGTTGACAACCACGATCGTCAGGTCGGGAACGGCCTCGCGAGGGCCGGTCATCAATGCGGTCGCATCGTGCAGGAATGTCACGTCACCCATCAGCGCGAGCGACCGCGTGCTGCTCGGCCGGCCCAGGGCTGCTCCGATCGCGGTTGAGACGGTGCCGTCGATCCCGGAGAGGCCGCGGTTGGCGATCACCTTGCGCCGGTCACCGACGGCGTAGGGCGCCACCATCAGGTCGAGGTCCCGGATCGGGCTCGAGGCCCCCACGACCAGCAGCCCGCCCGGCGGCAACGCCCGGCTGACCGCACCCGCCACGGTGTACGGCGTGAGATCGGGCTCCGCCGCCAGCAACGCGTCGAACTGACGGCTCACCGCACGATCGGCGGCCCGCCACTCCTCGAGCCACGCTGCGTCGTCAGGGCCGTCGACCGCGGGGCGCCCCGAGATGAACCGACCGGCCACCGCGAACGGCCGGTCCGGCCACACCCCCGGAGCGCCGGCGTCGATCACCTCGAGGTCGTCGCGTCCGAGCAGCCGGGTGACCGGCCGCGACAGGGTGGGGTGGCCGAAGACGACCACCCGCTCGATCCGCGTGCCGAGGTCGCTGCCGAGGAGCAGTCGGTAGCAGCGGATCGGGTTCGTCCCGGTCCGAGAACCGCTCGTCGGTTCGGCGAGCAGCGGCCAGCCCGCCTGCTCCGCCAGGATCCGGGCCGGCGGGCCAGCGTCGTCCCCGGCGATCACGACCGTGCGCGGGCCGAGCGGGACGGTCTCGAAGATCGCCGGTGCGATGCGCCCCGGTGGTTGACCGGGTGTCACGTCGGGCCGCCAGCGGTCGGCCGGCACCAGGGGGTCGTCGAGCTGGACGTTCAGGTGAAGCGGTGCCGGCGCATCGGCGAACGCGACCGGCGGTCCGGCCAGGTCGAGGGTCGCGACCAGCGGGCCGAAGACACCGACCTGGTCGGTGGTCTGGTTGGCCCCGGTGCCGCGGAGCCGGGCCGGCCGGTCCGCGGTCACGACGACCAGTGGCAGCCCCGCATGGGCGGCCTCGAGCACCGACGGGTGCAGGTTGGCGACCGCGGTGCCGGACGTGCTGATCACCGCGGCACGGGCTCCGACCTTCGTGAGGCCGAGCGCCAGGAAGCCGGCGGTGCGCTCGTCGACCCGGGTGTGGAGACGGACCAGTCCCGTCTCGGCGGCGTCGTACGCCGCGAACCCGAGCGGCGCGTTGCGCGAACCCGGCGCGAGCACCACCTCGGTGACGCCTGCTTCGACCAGCGCCGTGAGGACCGCCCGCGCCAGCTCGGTGGAGGTGCTCACGACCGACGATCCTGTCGCAGGGCCCGGACCTCGCTCAACCGCCGCTCCCAGTGGTCGACCCGGTCGGGCGCGGCGACGAGCCGGTCGACTGCCGCGGCGTGGAGAACCGGCGTGACCACCGGCAGCGCACCGTCGACCGGCAGCAACGGCTCCACCGCCAGGTCGTCGGTGAGGAGCTGGACCGTCGCCAGGCCGCAGGCGTAGGGAAGCTCGGGCAACGCCGCGGCGAGGGCCACCCCGGCCGCGATCCCGAGGCTGGTCTCCAGCGCTGACGAGACCACCACCGGCAACCCGATGTCCTCGGCGATCCGCAGGCACGCGCGCACCCCACCGAGCGGCTGCACCTTGAGCACCGCGACGTCGGCCGCGTCCAGCTCGCGCACGCGGTAGGGGTCGGCCGCCCGCCGGATCGACTCGTCCGCGGCGATCGGCACGTCCACCCGACGCCGCACGGCGGCGAGCTCCTCGACGGTCGGGCACGGCTGCTCGACGTACTCGAGGCCTCCGGCGGCGCGATCGAGCCGAGCGATCGCAGCGACGGCGGCGTCGACGTCCCAACCCCCGTTGGCGTCCACCCGGATCGCGCCCTGCGGCCCGAGGGCGTCACGAACCGCGGCCACGCGCGCCTCGTCCTCCGCGAGCGGCTGCCCCGGCTCGGCCACCTTGACCTTGGCGGTGCGGCAGCCGCCGTCGCGGGCGATCCGACGGGCGTCGTCCGGACCTACGGCCGGGACGGTCACATTGACCGGGACCCGGTCGCGTCGTGGCTGCGGCCAATCGCCGGCGGCCGCCTCCTCGGCGCAGCGCAACCACGGCTCGGCGACGTCGGGCGGGTACTCGAGGAACGGACTCCACTCGCCCCAGCCGGCCGCGCCCTCGACGAGGGCGCCTTCGCGCACGGTGATGCCGCGGAACCGGGTGCGCATCGGGATCGACCAGACCTTCACATGCCCTCCTCCGCCCGGGTGCGGAGTGCGAGCCGGTCGACCTTGCCGTTGGGCAGCAGCGGCAGCGCGTCGACCACGACCAGCTCGCGCGGCGCCCAGGTGCGCGGGTGGGCCTCGGCGACCCACGTGCGGGCGGTCTCGGTGTCGATGGTCCCGACGACATAGGCCACCACCCGGTGGCCCCACTCCTCGTCGGGCACACCCACCACAGCCGCGTCGGCCACGTCGGGGTGCTCGCGCAGCCGAGCCGCCACCGCGGGGGTCGGCACGTTCACGCCGCCGCTGACGACGACGTCGTCGAGCCTGCCGAGGACGTGCAGCCGACCGTCCTCGCCGAGCCGGCCAGCGTCCGCGGTGAGGAACCAGCCGTCGGCCAGTACCTCGGCGGTCGCCTCCGGGTCGCCGTCATAACCGGCGAACAGGGTCGGGCCACCGATCCGGATCCGGCCGTCCTCCCCGACCGCCAGCGCGACCCCGTCGAGCGGGAAGCCGTCGTACACGCAGCCACCGCAGGTCTCCGCCATCCCGTACGTCGCGACGACCCTGATCCCGGCGGCCTCCGCCCGCTCCCGGAGGCCGGGGTCGATCGGGCCGCCGCCGAGCAGCACCGCGTCCATGCCGGCCAGCGCGGCGACGTCGGCGCTCGACGCGAGCAGCCGGTGGAGCTGGGTCGGGACGAGGGACGTGAAGCGCGCTCCGCCTGTCGCATCGGACCATCCGTCCACGACCGGGTCGTGGCCCGCGACCAGCGACCTGACGACGACCTGGACCCCCGCGACGTACGTCGGTGGCAGGACCAGCGCCCACCGCCCCTCGGCCCCCAGCCGCCGGGCGGTGGCCTCGACGCTCGCGAGCACCGCGTCGCGCGGCAGCAGCACCCGCTTGGGCTTCCCGGTCGATCCGGACGTCTCGACCAGCAGCGGCGGGGCCTCGTCCGCGTCGAGCCAGTCGCGCAACCTTGCGACCACCTCCGCCGGCTCGCCGGCGACGCGCAGGGGCTCCATGGCCGAGAACGCTAGTCGTCGGCACACGACCGTGTGGCTCTGAGGTCACCTGGCGACCTCAAAGCCTCACGAACCGGGGACGGCCACGGTCATCGCCGGCGCTTCACCGGCCGCCCCTTCACCGGCCGGTAGCCGTCGAAGCGTGACTCCAGCACACCCTCACCGCCGGTGAGGTCCGGCAGCTGCCGCTGCAGCTCGTGCAGCCGGGTCGCGACCAGCCGTGCCTCGAGCTCGGTGAGCTCGCCCGACCCGGTCTGCGCCGTCACCTCCGCACCCCACCGGCCCAGCACCCGCTGCAGCCCAGCAGCGGCATCGGTCGGCGCCTCCAGCGTCACGCGCAGCACCGGCTCGCACACCACGGTGCCCGCTCGGTCCAGCGCCCGGCGAAGCACCACCGGCGTCACCTGCCGGAAGTCGTACGACGTGCTGAGCGGCCCACGCCGAGACGGCGGTCCGTCCCAGGTGCTGTAGGCACACTCGGTCAGCGTCACGACGCAGTCGGTCACCTCCCAGCCGTACCGGCCGGCCCGGAGGCTTCGCCGCACGTGGCGCTCGATCGCCTCGGAGAACCTCTCGGCGCTCTCGAACAGGTACAGCGGCATGTCGCGGGCCGGCGCGTCGACGACGAACCGGAAGCCCGACCCGGGCCGACCCGGCGCGATCCGGAGCCCGATGGTCGCCTGGTGCGGGTTCTCGTCGGTGTTGAGCCGAAGCACCGCCTGACCTGCGCGCCTCGGCCGTTCCACGTGGAGCACCGCGGCGTCGGCGAACCTCACCTCGATCCCGTGCTCGTCGGCCAGCGTCGCGCCGATCACCTCCTGCTGCACCCGCCCGTAGAGCGACACCGTGGCGCGCCCGTCGTCGTCGGCGCGGACGTCGATCAGCGGGTCCTGGTCCGCCAGCTGTTCCAGCGCTGCTCGCA
>NZ_DASUTK010000117.1:0-19739 GCF_036374615.1 Nocardioides sp. | reverse complement strand
GGGAGGACGTCAGCCCGCCGCCGGTCCGGAACGGCAGCCCGTAGTGGCGCGCGATCTGGCCGGTGCACAGCAGCCCGATGCCCGACTCGGGCGTGCCGAAGGTGGGCGAGCCCGACTGCATGTCGATGTTGGACAGGAACGACCCGAAGATCACCGGCGTGCCGGGCCGGATCAGCTGCGAGAGCGCGATCCCGGAGAGCGCCTCGGTGATCTGCTGCACCAGCGCCGCCGGCACCGTGACCGGCGACATCGCGCCCATCAGGATGAAGGGCGTCAGCACTACCGGCTGGCCGGCCCCGCTGTACTCGAACTGCGCCTCCAGCATCCGGTCGTCCCAGCGCAGCGGCGAGTTGCAGTTGATCAGCGAGATGGTCGCCGGCGTCTGCTCGATCGCCTCGCGCGACCCGAAGAGGATCGAGGTCATCGCCAGCGTGTCGGCCGCGTTGACCCCGGACACGACGTTGCCCATGTAGATCTTGTCGGTCAGCGTCTGCAGCGCGAGCGTCATGTCGAGGTGCCGGCTGTCGAGCGGGGTGTCGTTGGGCTCGCAGATGACACCGCCCGCGGAGTCGAGCACGGAGAACGACTGCGCCAGCTTGGTGAAGTTGCGATAGTCGTCCATCGTCGCGTCGCGACGTACCTCGCCCTCGCGCACGAACGGCGGGCCGTACACGGCGCCGAACGCCATCGAGTCGCCGCCGATGTGGACGGTGTTCTCGGGGTTGCGCGCCTGGACGTCGAACTCGCGCGGCGCCTTGGCCACCTGCTCGAGTACGAAGTCGGGGTCGAGGAAGACCGTCTCGTCCTCGACCTTCTGCCCGGCCGCCCGGAACAGGTCCAGCGCTCGCGAGTCCGCGAACTGGACGCCGATCTCCGTCATCAGCCGCCGCCACCCGCCGTCGAGGGTCGCCATCGCGTCCTCGGACAACACGTCGTATCGGGGCATCTGGTTGCGGAACATGCCTCCTCCTGCCTAACCTCATGATGTGGAACCAAGGTTCCATATGATGGAACCGGATGGAAGACCCGGTTCAGAGAACGAGCGAAGGCGCCCATGACACAGACCTCGGAGCAGGAGAGCCCGCCGCGTGCCGGGGGCACCCAAGCGCTGGACCGGGCCACCGACCTGGTCGCGGCCGTGGTCGGTGCCGACGAGCCGCTGAGCTTCACCCATCTGCAGGAGACCTCCGGGCTCGCCAAGTCGACCGCGTCCCGGATGCTGTCGGCGCTCGAGCGGTCGGGCCTGCTCGAGCGCGACGCCGACGGGTCCTACGTCGCCGGCCAGCTGTTCTGGTTGTACGCCGCCCGCCACGATCCCTGGGAGGAGCTGGTCCGGCTTGCCCGGCCCACGATGGAGCGGATCGGCGAGGACACTCTCGAGACCGTGCACCTCTCCGTGGTCCGTGGTGACCGGGTCGCGCAGGTCGCGCAGGTCGACTCACAGTTCCTGCTCGGCACCCGCGACTGGACCGCGGTCGACGTCCCGGCGCACACCTCGGCGCTGGGCAAGGTCTTCTACGGGTGGGAGACGCTGCCGATCCCCGGCGAGCCGCTCCCCCGACTCACGGACGCGACGCTCACCGATCCAGCGGCGCTGCGCCGCGACGTCCGCGAGGCCCGCCGACGCGGCTGGGCACTGACGCGCGACGAGCTCGAGGTCGGCCTTGCCGGCGTCGCCGTACCCGTCCTTGGTCCGCGCGGTCAGGTGGTCGCGGCCCTCGGCATCTCGGGACCCACCCAAAGACTGGAGGACCGGCTCGACGAGCTCGGCCACCATCTGTCCGACCACGCCGTGAAGCTCACCAGGCTGCTGCGCGGCGACACGCACCAGGAGGATGTGGCATGACGACCCCGGAGGAGATCCTGCAGGGCCTCTACGACGAGACCCTCGTCGGCAACGCACCACGGGTGCTCGAGCTGACCGAGGAAGGGCTCGCCCTGGACATGGAGCCCCAGACGCTCCTGTTCGACGCCCTGATTCCTTCGCTGGAGGAGGTGGGCGCCCGGTTCGAGCGCGGCGACTTCTTCGTGCCCGAGATGCTGATCGCCGGCCGCGCGATGGCCGGCGCCATGGAGCGGTTGCGGCCGCTGCTCGCCGAGACCGGCGTGCAGACGGTCGGGAAGTTCCTGATGGGCACGGTCAAGGGCGACGTCCACGACATCGGCAAGAACCTCGTGAACATCATGCTCGAGGGTGCCGGCTTCGAGGTGATCGACCTCGGGGTCCAGGTGGCACCCGAGAAGTTCGTCAGCGCGATCGAGGAGCACCAGCCCGACATCGTCGGCTTCTCGGCGTTCCTCACGACCACGATGCCGATGTTCAAGGCCAACCTGAACGCCCTGGAGAAGGCCGGCATCCGCAACGATGTCATCGTGATGGTCGGTGGCGCACCGGTCACGCAGGAGTACGCCGACGCGGTCGGCGCTGACGGCTATGCCGCCGACGCCTCGGCGACCGTCAAGCGTGCCAAGGCGCTCCTCAACGAGAAGCGGACGAAGGTCCCTGCATGAGCGCCCCTACACACGAGACGGTCCTGCGGTCGGCGACCAAGGAGGTCGTGATCGGTCACGACCGCCGGTTCTGCCTGATCGGTGAGCGGATCAACCCGACCGGCCGCCGGATCTTCCAGGAGCAGCTGCGCGCGGGCGACCTCTCGGCCATCGAGCGCGACGTGAAGGCGCAGGTCGAAGGAGGCGCCGACGTGCTCGACGTCAACATGGGCGTGCCGCTGACCGACGAGCCCGAGCTGCTGAGCAAGGCGATCCGGATGGTGCAGCAGCTCACCGACCTGCCGATCTGCATCGACTCCTCGGTCGTCGAGGCGCTCGACGCCGGGCTGTCGGTGTACGAGGGCCGCGCACTGGTCAACTCGGTCACCGCCGAGGACGACCGGCTGGCCGCCATCTTGCCGCTGGTCAAGAAGTACGACGCCGCGATCATCGCGCTGCCCAACGACCACGACGAGATCCCGATGGAGGCCGACAAGCGGCTCGACCTCGCCGCGAAGATCATCCGGGTCGCGACCGAGGAGTACGGCATCGACGTCGCGGACATCGTGATCGACCCGCTGGCCATGCCGATCGGGGCCGACACCACCACCTCGCTGGTGACCTGGGAGACGATGCGGCGGATCCGCGACGAGCTCGGCGTGAACATGACCTGCGGCGCGTCCAACACCTCCTTCGGCATGCCCGACCGCCACACGCTCGGCGCGGCCTGGCTGCCGATGGCGATGACCGCCGGCCTCACCAGCGCGATCATGGACACCCGCACGCCACAGATCGTCGACGCCGTGAAGGCCGCCGACGTGTTCCTCAACCACGACGAGTGGGGTACGGCGTGGATCGCCGCCCACCGGGCGAAGGCGGCGGCTTCCGCATGAGCACTGCGTGAGCAGGGGGTGGACGCGGCATGACTGACGGCGTCCCCGACGTCGACCTCGACACCGTCCGGCGGGAGGGGCTGCTCGCTGCGCGGGGGGCCGAGCCGGCCCAGCACGACGGGACCGGGCGGGTCGACATCTCCTTCCGCGTCGACACCGGTCCGGACGCGCCACCGACCCAGCGCAACGTGCGCGTGCCGCCCGGCGTCACGGTGTTCGACGCCGGCTCGTGGAACGGGATCGCGATCGACTCGACGTGCGGCGGCCACGGCACCTGCCACAAGTGCAAGGTTCGGGTCGAGGGCGGCTCCCCGATCACCCGTCATGACGTACGGACGTTCACCGCGGACCAGATCGCCGACGGCTGGCGCCTCGCCTGTCTGGTGCAGGCGACGCGCGACCTCGAGGTCGACGTGCCGCCGCTCACGACCCGGCCGAAGGCGGCCACGGTAGGCGTCGGGCGGCAGGTCATCCTGCGCCCGGCGCTGCAGAAGCGGTACGTCGAGCTGGAGGAGCCGACCCTCGCCGACCAGCGCACCGACCTCGACCGGCTGACCGACGCGATCACCGACCTCGAGCTGACGGCCGACCTGGCCGTGCTGCGGCGGCTGCCGATGGTGCTGCGGCAGGCCGACTTCAAGGTGACCGCGGTCATCGTCGACGAGTCGCTGATCGACGTGGAGCCCGGCGACACCACCGACCAGCGGTATGCGATCGCCTTCGACCTCGGAACCACCACGGTGGTCGCGACGCTGCTCGACCTCGGCACGGGCACCCCGGTCTCGGTGGCCTCGATGCTCAACAAGCAGCAGCCGTTCGGCGCTGACGTGATCACCCGGATCAGCGCGACGATGATGGACCCCGACACCCTCGGCCGGCTCCAGGACGCCGCCGGCGCGACGCTGGCAGAGCTGGCCGACCAGGTCTGCCGCGAGGGCGGCGTCGACCCCGCCACGGTCTACGAGGTCGCGGTCGCCGGCAACGCAACCATGACCGCGCTCGCGCTCGGGATCGACCCCGAGCCGCTCGGCGTCGCGCCGTTCGTGATGTCCACGGCCCATCCTCCGACCGTGCTCGCCGCGGACATCGGGCTCTCGCTCCACCCGCGGGCGCGCGCCGCGCTCTTCCCGGCGTTGGGCGCGTACGTCGGCGGCGACATCGTCGCCGGGATGCTGGCGACCGGGATGGACCGCGACAAACGCACCCGGCTCTTCATCGACGTCGGCACCAACTGCGAGATCGTGCTGAGCGACGGCGACACGATCCTGTCGACCGCTGCGCCGGCCGGGCCGGCGTTCGAGGGCGGCGCCATCCGGTGCGGCATGCGGGCGGCTGACGGCGCGATCGAGACCGTGCAGCTGGACGACGGCGTCACCCTGGGGGTGATCGGTGACGTCGAGCCCCGCGGCCTGTGCGGCTCGGGACTGGTCGACGCGGTGTCCGAGCTGGTCCGGACGGGGTTGCTCGACTCCTCGGGGCGGTTCGTGCCGGAGCACGTCGCCGCCGAGAAGGTGCCGGCCCTGGCGCCGAGGCTCACCCGGGTCGGGGAGGAGCGGGTGTTCCTGCTCCACCAGCCGACTCCCGACACCCCTGCGGCGGAGTGCGTCTACCTCTCCCAGCGCGACGTCCGCGAGCTGCAGTTCGCGAAGGCCGCGATCTCGACCGGCTGGTCGCTGCTGCTCGAGGAGCTCGGCCTCGAGCAGCGAGATGTGCAGCAGGTGCTGCTCGCTGGTTCCTTCGGCAGCTACCTCTCCCCTGCGGCGGCGGTACGGATCGGCCTGGTGCCCACGCTGCCGGTGCTGCGCATCGTCGCGGCCGGCAACGTCGCCGGCGAGGGCGCCAAGATGGCACTGCTGTCGGTGCGCGAGCGCGCCGGCGCCGCCGCGCTGCTGGAGGAGGTGAAGTATGTCGAGCTCTCCGACCGCCCCGACTTCAACGACGCGTTCGTCGAACAGCTCGCCTTCGGTGGCTGAGGCCGCGGTGGTTGAGGAGGGCCGTCAGGGCCCGTCTCGAAACCCCCGGGCCACCGTCGCGCTGATCGCCTGCGGCGCGCTGGCGCAACCCGCCGCGACCGTCATCGAGCGGCACGACTGGCCGGTCGACGTCCATCCGCTGCCGCCCTTGCTGCACAACCAGCCGCGCCGGATCGCGGGCGAGGTGCGGCGGCTCGCGGAGGAGCTCGCGACGTCGTACGAGACCCTCGTCGTGGGGTACGCCGACTGCGGCACCTACGGGGCGGTCGACGAGGTCTGCGACGAGCTCGGGCTCGCGAGGCTTCCAGGGCTCCACTGCTACGACCTGTACGCCGGGCCGGACCGGATCCGCGAGCTCTTCGAGAACGAGCCGGGGACCTACCTGCTGACCGACTTCCTGGTGCGGTCGTTCGCGCGCACGGTCGAGCGCGAGCTCGGGCTGGACCGCTGGCCGGAGCTGCGCGACGACTACTTCGGCCACTACACCCGCGTAGTGTGGCTGGCGCAGGCACCGGACGACGAGCTGCGCGCACTGGCCCAGCAGGCAGCGGACCGGATCGGGCTGCCCCTCGTTGTGGTCGAGACCGGGACCACCGGGCTCGAGCGGGCGCTGGGTGACCTGGTCGGCGCCGGTGACCTGCTGGGCGAGTCCCGGACCTCGTGAGCGGGCCGGTCGTGGCCCTGACCGCCCTGCCGTCACCAGGGCGCGGCCATTAGCGGCGCAGCCGCTCGAGCTCCTCGGTACGCCACGCCTCGGTCGCCTCGATCTGGTTGAACGTGAAGACGTGCAGCCCCTCGACCAGGCTGCCGGGCTCGGCGAGCGCGGGCGCACACTGCTCGAGGAAGCGCTGACCCGTGAACCCGCCCGGAGCCGCCAGCCGGGCGAACGTGCCCTTGTGCTTCACCAGGAACCGGGTGGACTCCCCGACCCCGATCCGGGTCGCCATGGCGAGCAGCTTGGTCCGCTCGACCGGCCCGGGCATCCCCACCAGCAGCGGCATGGTGATGCCGCGGGCTCGCAGCCGCCGCACCCAGTCGCGCACCGATCCCGGGTCGAAGGTCAGGTTGCTGACGACGTGCGTGGCGTAGTGGCGCTTGTCCCACATCGCCTGCACGGTGAGATCGTCGGAGATGGTCGGGTGCGACTCCGGGTAGCCGGTCACGCCGACGTGCGGGAAGGGGCTGCCGAGCTGCTTCAGGTCCTCGAGCAGGCTCAGCGAGTCGGGGTAGTCGCCGACCGGGTCGGCATCGCCCCCGGGAACGAAGATCTTCGTGATCCCCTTGCCGGTCAGCCGGTCGGCGATCTCGGACAGCTCGCGGCGACCGGACACCATCCGGGCAGCGACGTGCGGCACCACCTCGTAGCCGTGGCCGGCGAGCCGCTCGGCGAGCCCGAAGGTCGCCTCGAGGCCCTTCGACGGCGACGCGGTCACGGTGATCGTGCGGTCGCGCGGCACGTGCGCGAGCAGTGCGTCCTCCGTCGACGCCGTGGGCAGCACCTCGTAGCGCGCGTTCTCCAACAACCGGATCAGCGTGGACCGCGTGGCAGGCTTGTTGCGCATTGTGCTTCTCGTTTCGTGATGCGCACCGTGGCTGCTGCGAGTCTAACGGCGCGCAGCGCGTGTGGCGAGGGTCGAGCACAGTCAGTCGCGGCGTGGGACCCGTGCCGGGATCGCCACCCAGGAGAGCAGCCCGCCGAGCACGAGCAGGACCGCGCAGACGATCATCGCGGTGTCGAAGCCGGCATCGAAGACGGCCGGGTCCGCGTAGTCCTCGCCGGACAACCCGACCAGCGGCGGCAGCGCGGCCACGGCTAGCAGCGACCCGCTCCGCGCCACCGCGTTGTTCACCCCGCTGGCCAGGCCGGCCATCACGTCGGGAGCCGCGGCGAGCACCGTGGCCGTCAGCGGCGCGACCATCAACGCCAGGCCGAGCCCGAACACGGTCAGGGCCGGCAGGACGTCGAGCCAGTACGTCGCGTCCTGGTCCACCGTCAGCAGCCACGCAGTCCCGATCCCCATCACGATCGGGCCACCCGTCATCGGGATCCGCGGCCCGATCCGGTTGGACAGCCGCCCGCCCCGCGCGGCCAGGAACACCATGCAGATCGTGATTGGCAGCGTCGCGAGGCCGGCGGCGAGCGGGCCGAAGCCGGCGACCGTCTGCAACTGCAGCACCAGGAAGAAGAGCACGGCACCGAGGGCGGCGTAGACGAGCAGCGTCATCCCGTTCGCAGCGCTGAAGGTCCGCGACCGGAACAGGCGCAGTGGCAGCATCGGGTGACTGCTGCGCGCCTCCACCACCGCGAACCCCGCGCCGGCCGCCAGTCCCGCCACGAGGGCCGGAAGCGCCAACTGCTCGCCCCACTCGATCAGGGCGTAGGTCGTGGCGCCCAGCGCCACCATCGCCAGTACCGACCCGGCGTAGTCGAAACGCGCCGGCGGACGAGGGTCCCGGGTCTCCGGCACGAACCGGACCGCTATCCACACGGTCAGCGCGGCCAGAGGCAGGTTGATCAGGAAGATCCACCGCCACGACGCGTACTCGATCAGCATCCCGCCCACGAGCGGGCCCGCGGCCGCGGCGATGCTGCCCAGTCCCGACCACGCGCCGATCGCAGGCGAGCGGTCCTCGGGCGCGAAGACGCCCTGGATCATGGCCAGGCTGCCGGGCGTCAGCAGGCCCCCACCGATGCCCTGCAGCAGTCGCGCCGCGATCAGCACCTCCGGTGTGGGGGCGAGCCCGCACAGGACCGAGGCGCCGGCGAACAGCAGCGTCCCGAGCACGAACATCCGGCGCCGGCCGTACCGGTCGCCGAGGCTCCCGCCGAGCAGGATCAACGAGGCGAGCGTGAGCAGGTAGCCGTTGTTGATCCACTGGAGCTGGGCGAGGTCGGCGTCGAGGTCCTCACCGATCGTCCGGAGCGCGACGTTCACGACGGTCCCGTCCAACAACGACATGCCCGAACCGAGGGTCGCCGCAGCCACCACCGCTCGCCCTGCGGGAGTCCCCATCCGCACTGCCGGCGGCGCCGAATCCTGCACATGGTCACAGTAGGCTTCAGGCCGTGAGCAAGCCCCGGTCGACCGAGCAACGGCTCGTGGAGCACGTCGACCGGATCGCCCAGGAGCACCCGCCGATCGAGCTCGGGACGGTCGACTTCAGTGTTCGCGATCCGGCGGCGATGAACGCCCGCTTCGGGCACGTCCTGGACTACATGGCCCGGGTCGAGCTCGAGGTGGACCGCAACGTCCTCGAGCTGACCACGATGCTGCCCGACCCGCCTGAGGTCGACCGCTACTTCTACGCCGACGTCTGGCACCCGCAGGAGGTGCGGCACGGCCAGATCCTCGACGAGCTCCAGGTCCGGCTCGGTCGCGACCACGCCGTGGCCGATCTGACGACGGTGTCGGCGAAGATGCACGTCCTCGGGGCGCTGTCGCACATCCCGCCGATCGAGGACGTCGTCCGGATGCTCTACTACCTCACCGGCCAGGCCACCGAGCGGTCGGCCGTTCTCGCCTACAACCTGCTCCACAACGGGCTGGTCGAGACCGGGGAGACCGCGGCTGCCGAGACGATCGTGGCGCAGATCAAGCGCCAGGAGCCGGCGCACCACGCCTTCTACTCGATGTCGGCCCGCGGCCTCGACGACCAGCTCGCCCCCTGGCAACGGTGGCTGGTGCGCCGGTTGCGTGCGCTGTCGTTCGCGCCGGTCGGAGCCAACAACCCTCAGCAGACCGCGGACTTCGGCGACCTGATGGTCACGCTCGGCATCGACGACGACCTGGATCGGTTCGCGACGGCGGTCGCGCGAGTGGAGGTAGAGCTGATCGGTGCCGCGGGGCAGGGGCTGCGCGTGCCGCCGTACGTGCTCAAGGCGTTCCGCGACGCGCTGGAGGCAGCGCACGCCCGTCGCGGGACCGCCGGCCATGCGCCGTCGGCCGCTCCCGCCCCTTGACCCAGTCGTAAGGAATCCTTACTATCTCGACACGGGGGTTTCCCGCCCCGTGGGGGGAAGAACCGTGGCCCGCACCCGCGACCAGCTCAGCTCCACCACGCTGCCGGCGAGCGCCGAGGCGCTGCTCGGTGACCTCGAGACCCCGGGCGGACCGCTGCGGCTGGAGGCCTTCCCGTACGCCTTCGGATCCCCGGCGACCGGCGGGCTCTACCGCCTCCACGGACCCGACTGGTGCTGGTTCGGCAAGCTGCTCCAGCACGTGCGGCACTGGCCCGCACTGCCGTCGCTACCGCCCGCGGTGGCCGAGGAGTTCGTCGCCGACTTCCCGTGGCGGTCGGAGCTGGTCCTCTGGGACCCGGGGTTCAGCGACCGGATGCCCGAGGGTCTGCGACCGCCGGTGCTGCACGGGCTCGTCGAGCTGCCCGACGACAAGGTGATGGTCTGGATGGAAGACGTGAGGCAGAGCGCGCTGCCTCCCGATCTCGACCTGTTCCGCAGGGCGGCTCACCTCCTCGGCCGGTGGAACGCGCGCTGCACCGCGCCGGCGGCGCTGGCCGTCAGCGACTATCCGCCCGGCTACGCACTGCGGATGTACGCCGAGAAGGCGGTCGCCCACCGCGGCCTCGGACCCCTCGCGGACGACCAGCTGTGGTCGAACCCCCGGCTCGCCGAGCACCTCGGTCTGCGCGCGGACCTGCAGCGGCTCGCGGAGCGGATCCCGGCGATGCTCGACCGGCTCGACGGCTACGTGCAGGCACTGCCGCACGGGGACGCGAGCCCGCAGAACCTGCTGGTGCCCGCCGAGGAACCCGACACGTTCGTCGTCATCGACCCGTCCTTCACGAGCCCGCACGCGCTCGGCTTCGACCTCGGGCAGCTGCTGGTCGGGCTCGTCCACGCGGGCGACATCCCGGCGGCCACCCTGCCCGACATCGTGTCGGTCATCGTGCCGGCCTACCAGGAGGGACTCGCCGCCGAGGGGATCGATGACCAGGCGGAGGCCGCCCGGGACGGCTTCGTCACCGGCGTGCAGCTCCGGAGCGGCTTCGACTCGTTCCTGTTCGACCTGATCGGCACGACCGACCCCGCCGAGCGCCACGTGTTCGACGAGCGGGTCGCGCTGTGCCGGTTTCTCGCCGACCTCTACCTCGACGAGCACCCGGACGACTGACCTCCACAATGGTCGGGTGATCACCCCGCACCAGGCCGAGCGGCTGGACCACCTGCTGCGCGGGCAGGGCAGGCCGTGGACGCCCGCGCCCGGCGACCGGTTCGTCGTGCCCGGCCGCGACCTCGACGACCAGGTGTTCGTGGTCTCGGAGATGACGATCGACGTCGAGGACCTCCCCAGCGGCCGGCTGATCCGTTTCAACGGCACCACGGAGTGGGCGCTCGACAGCATCCCGGCGAACGACGTGTTGTGGATGCCGTGGGAGCACCAGCTGCGCGACCTGCTCGGCGACGCGTTCCGCTCGCTCCTTCGTACCAACGACGGTTGGGTCGTCACCCTCGACGACGCGAGCGAGTACGCCGGCCACGAGCCGGAGCAGGCCTACGCTCTCGCGCTGCTCGACCGGGTGCGCCAGGACACGTCCTAGCCCGGCGGAGCGAACATCCCCACGCACAGCCCCACGTCGGCACCGGCGTCGTCCGCGATCGCCTGCGCTGCGGCGCAGGCGGCGTCGACCCGTTCCTCGGCGGCGAGGTAGGCGGGCCGCGGGTCGAGCGACGCCAGCTGATCCTGGTCGAGCCCGGCCAGCGCCGCACCGGTCACCCGGTCCTCGGCGACCATGGCAGAGGTCGCGTCCACCAGCTCAGTGTGTGCGGCCGCCGCGTCCTCCGGTGGCGTCAGGGCGGCCATCTCCTCGACGACACCGGCCAGCCGGTCCGCGCCCTCGAGCGTGACCTTCGAGAAGATGTCACCGACCTCACGGGGCGCTGCCTCCTCGAGCTCCGCACCCAGGGCCTCGTCGGCGGCGGTGTTGTCGCGGTCGAGCCGGTGGGTCAGCGACTCCAGCTCCGTGTAGTACGTCGGGACGACCGATGGCTCGGGCCGCTCCTCACCACTGCAGCCCGAAACGGCGGCGACCAGGACCGCGACGCCCAGCATGCGGGTCCGCAGCTCAGTCACGGAGCACCCTCGAGGCGATCCAGGCCAGCGCGGCCGACGTCTCGGCCGGGGGCGCCGAGGGTTGCATCACGTGGCTGAGCACGACCCTCACCACCACGTCGATGGCGGCGTCGAGGCGGGCCTCGTCCAGCAGCACGGAGTAGGAGGACACCCGCTCGGCCACGACGTGCTTGGCCGCGGCCAGCAGCGACTCCGAGTGGGTGGTGAGCAGCGGCAGTAGCTCGGTGTCCGCGCCGTGCGTGGCACTGACGACCGCCTTGAGCAGGTCGTTGCCCTGCGCCATCTCGAGCACCCGCCGGGTGGCCTCCTCGATCGCCGCAACCAGGTCGTCCGGCTGGTGGTCGAACGCGTCGTTGACGACGCCGAGGAACCGGTCGAGCTCGCTGAGGATCATCGCCTCGGCGAGCGCCGACTTGGTCCCGATCTCGTTGTAGACCGTCTGCCGGCTGACCCCGACCTGCGCCGCGAGTCGACCCATCGTCACCTGCGACCAGCCGTGCGCGAGCGTGAGGTCGACGGCCGCGGACACCAGGCGCTGGCGCAGTGTCGGGGTCACGCGGTCAGCCTACGGGCGCGGATCGACCCGGGGATCCCCGCCGGCGCGCCGGAAAGGGTGCTCGCGCGGTTGCATAGGGCCCGAGAGGATCAGCCGGTCCCTAGGCGCCGACGCGCTCGATCGGGACGAAGTCGACCTTGTCGCGCACACCGCAGTCGGGACAGCACCAGTCGTCGGGAATGTCGGCCCAGGCGGTGCCCGCCGCGAAGCCCTCGTGCTCGTCACCGGCCTCGACCTCGTAGACGTAGGAGCAGCCGGGGCAGCGCGCGGCCAGGACCTCCTCGGCGGCAGGGACCGTGCCGTCGCCGGCGGTTGAGGTGCGAGCGGAGCGAGCCTCGAAACCCCTGTCGTCGGCGTACCTCGCCAACACCTTCTCCCGCTTGCGCGGGTGGATGTTGGCCCGGGTGGCGTCACCGTCGAAGTGGGCGAGGACCCGTGGGTCCATGACGCGGCGCCACACCGCCGGCACGATTGCCAGCACGATCATCCCGGCGTACCCCGTCGGCAGCACCGGGCTCTCCTCGTAGTCCCGCAGTGCCTGGTAGCGCCGCGTCGGGTTCGCGTGGTGGTCGCTGTGCCGCTGCAGGTGGTAGAGCAGCACGTTGGTCGCGATGTTGTTGGAGTTCCAGCTGTGGCTCGGGTCGACCCGCTCGTAACGCCGCCGATCCCCGACCCCGACCTTCTGGCGGAGCATCCCGTAGTGCTCCATGTAGTTGACGACCTCCAGCAGCGAGAAGCCCACCACCGCCGAGACCAGCAGGTACGGCGTGATCCCCACGCCCAACCAGCCGATCAAGGCGCCCCAGAGGACCGCCGTCATCAGCCAGGCGTTCACGACATCGTTGCCGAGCCGGAACGGGTGCTGCTTCCTGCGGGCGTAGCGTCGCTTCTCGATCCGCCACGCCGACTTCAGCGAGCCCCAGACCGTACGTGGCCAGAACTCGTAGAAGTTCTCGCCCAACCGGGCACTCGCCGGGTCTTCGGGGGTCGCCACCCGCACGTGGTGGCCGCGGTTGTGCTCGATGTAGAAGTGGCCGTACGCCACCGGCGCCAGCGCCACCTTCGACAGCCACCGCTCGTGCGACTCCTTCTTGTGGCCGAGCTCGTGCGCGGTGTTGATGCCGATCCCGCCGATGCAGCCGATCGAGATCGCGATTCCGACCTTGTCCCAGCTGCCGAGCACCTCACCGCCGACCGATCCTCCCCCGACCAGCCACATCGCGCCGATGAAGCCGGCGTACTGGATCGGCAGGAAGAGGTAGGTGATCCAGCGGTAGTACTTGTCCTTCTCCAACGCCTCGATCACGTCGTCGGGCGGGTTGGAGCGGTCGAGTCCGGCGACCAGGTCGATCGCGGGCACGATCACGAGGATCACCACCGGGCCGATCCAGAACCAGAGCCCACTACCGGTGAGCTGCCAGCCGCCGAGCCCTACGAAGGCCAGGCTCGGGACGACCAGCCCGATCAGCCACAGGTAGCGCTTGCGGTCACGCCACTGTGCGGTGGAGCCGGCCGGGACGGTGCTGTGGGGGACCTGGCTCAACGGAGACCTCCTCGATCGCGGCTTTACACCACAGTGGCATTTGTAAAGGGCGGTTGGCAAGGGTTCCGGCGCCGTGGGGCTCTCGATGGCTCTGGTCCGTGCGACGCCCCCGGTCAGGCGTTGTTGCGGACCCTCAGCGGGGCGCACACTGGCGCCATGGCCGTCGATCTGAGTCGCGCGTCGATGCAGTTGCTTCCGGAGCTGCGCTTCCAGCGCGTTCACAAGCGGCTGACGGTGCGACTCGGGGACCAGGTGGTCGCGCTCACCGACCGGGCCGTGCTGGTGATGGAGCCGATGCGTGTCGTGCCGTCGTACGCCGTGCCCGTCGCCGACCTGCTCGTGCCGCTCGAGCCCGGCCCGGCCAACCTGCCGCCCGAGTACCGACCGGTCGGCTTCGGCGAGGGCGGACCACCGCTGCTCGACCCCAGCGTCCCGTTCGGCGTGCACAGCGCCGAGGGTCAACCCGTGCGGCTTCGCGCGGGCGGAGAAGCCGGTGACGGGTTCCGGTTCTCCGACCCGGACCTGGCCGACCTCGTGTGCCTGGACTTCGACCAGTTCGACTGGTGGGAGGAGGACGAGCCGATCATGGGTCACCCGCGAGACCCCTTCCACCGGATCGACGTCCGGCGCTCGTCGCGCCGGGTGCAGATCTCTCACGAAGGGACACTGTTGGCCGCCAGCAGCAGGCCGCACCTGCTGTTCGAGGCGGCCTTCCCGCTGCCCCGGTACTACCTGCCACTCGAGGACGTCAGCGTCGAGCTGCGACCCGCTGCGCTCAGCACGACCTGCGCGTACAAGGGCCACGCCACCCACTACGACGCGGTGCTGGACGACCGCGGAGCGGTGCTGGAGGCCGTCGCGTGGTCCTACGAGGAGCCGCTCGACGACGCGCGCGACGTCAGGGGGATGGTGTCGTTCTACCAGGAGCGGCTCGACCTCGAGCTGGACGGAGCAGCGGTACCCAGGGTCCGAACCCCTTGGTCGGACTGAGGGGTGGTTCAGGCGCCTGTGATCAGATGGGTGGGTGGACCAGCGGGGCTTCGGTGTGGACTTCGGCGGATCGGGCATCAAGGGTGCTCCCGTAGACCTGGTGGCCGGGGAGTTCGCGGCCGACCGGGTGCGGATCGAGACTCCCCAGCCGGCCACTCCAGACGCGGTGGCGGCGGTGGTCGCCGAGCTGCTCGTGCAGTTCCGGGGGACCGCCGGGACCGTCGGCGTGACGGTCCCAGGCGTCGTACGGCATGGCGTCGTCTCGTCCGCCGCGAACATCGACGCCAGCTGGATCGGCACGGACGCCGACGCGCTGCTCACTGAGGCAACAGGTCACGAGGTGCACATCGTCAACGACGCCGACGCCGCCGGGGTGGCGGAAGTCGCCTACGGTGCGGCGCGGGGGCAGCAGGGTCTCGTCGTCGTCACCACGCTGGGGACCGGCATCGGCAGCGCAGTGGTCCACGACGGTGTACTCGTGCCCAACAGCGAGCTCGGCCACCTCGAGGTCGACGGTCACGACGCCGAGAGCCGAGCGGCGAACAGCGCCCGCGAGGCCGAGGGACTGTCGTGGGAGGCGTGGGCCGAACGACTGACCCGCTACTACCGCGTGGTCGAGGCGCTGATGTCCCCCGAGCTCTTCGTGGTCGGTGGGGGTGTCTCCAAGCACGCGCAGCTGTTCCTGCCGCTGGTCGACATCAAGACCCCGATCGTGCCCGCGGCGCTGCGCAACCGGGCCGGCATCGTCGGTGCTGCGCTGCACGCGGCTCGCGCCGTTTGAGTACGGAAGCGGTGTCGCCGAGCCGGCTCCCGACGACAGGCTCGGCACCATGAGAACAGAGACCGCGAACGCAGACCCACGGCTCACGTACCGACTTGCCTGCGTCGTGCCGGCGACCGTCGGCGTCGCGGTCGCCCTCTGGGCGGCGTCCCGCGACAACGGCGACTACTGCGGCACGGTCGGCGAGTGCCTGGGACTGTCCCTCAACGACCTGGTCGCGCTGGCCTTCGCAGTACCGTTCGCGGCACTGCTGCTCCGGTTGCTCGAGGTCCCGCGGGTGATGCTCCACACAGCGGCCTCGCTCGTCCTCGGCGGAACGCTCTGGTTCACGGCGGACGAGCTGCTGCGAGTCCTCGCTCCCGGCCGGTCGTACGACGCGGTGCTCCCGCTCCCCGTGGCCCTCGCGGTCGGCGTGCTGACCGGCGCGGCCTCGACGTACCTCGTGGGCCCGGGTGGGCACCGCTGGGTCCGACTCGCGATCCCGGCAGGCGGGCTGATCGTGGCAGTCGCGACCAGCCTCGCCTCAGCCCATGCCGCACACGCCCACCGGGTCGACGAGATCGCGGCCGTCCCGGTGACGCTCTACACGCCGGTCGTCGAGGGTCACCGGCCGAGCTACAGCAGCGGCGCCGACGACTCGGTGCGGCTGTCCTACTCGTTCGACGGCCACGCGGGCCACGTCTTCTTGTCGGTCACCCTGATCCCGACACCCGGCGGCTCGCTCTGCGACGCCGAGGGGATCATCGTCGGCCCGGAGTGCGTCCAGGAGGGAGACGTCATGCGGGACCTCGACCCCTCGGGCTACGGCAGCGTCGGGCTGGTTCGAGGCGACACCGCCCTCGTCGCCGACTTCACCACCGACGACCTCGATCCCGACGACGTTCTCGACGCGCTGCGCGATGCGCCGGTGGGTGCGCCCGCCGACCTCGTGTAGCCGGCGCTCTAGTGCTCGTGGCCCGAGATCGCCGCGGCCACCCGCTTGGGAACGTCGGGGTGGAAGACGGTCGGGATGATGAAGTTCGGGTTGAGCTCGTCGTCCTTCACGACCATGGCGATCGCCTCGGCGGCCCGCAACAGCATGTCGAGGGTCACCTCGGAGGCACGCGCGTCGAGCAGGCCGCGGAAGACACCAGGGAAGGCGAGCACGTTGTTGATCTGGTTCGGGTAGTCGGACCGACCGCTCGCCACGACGGCGGCGTACTTCTCCGCCTCGGCAGGGTCGACCTCGGGGTCGGGGTTGGCCAGCGCGAAGACGACCGGCTGGTCGGACATGTCGGCGATCCACTCGGGCCGGAGGATGCCTGGCGCACTCACGCCGATGAAGACGTCGGCGTCGTGGAGCACGGTGTGGAGGTCACCCCGCACCCGGCGCGGGTTGGTCACCTCCGCGAGCGTTCGGTGGGCCTCCGAGAGCGAGCCGTCACCGAGCGCTATCGCGCCGTCACGGTCGACGACCACCACGTCGTCGACGCCGGCAGCGAGCAGCAGCGACACGATCGCGGTCCCCGCCGCCCCGCCACCCGCCACGACCACGCGCACGGCCTCCATCTCCTTCTTCACCACGCGCAGCGCGTTGGTGAGCGCGGCCAGCACCACGATGGCCGTGCCGTGCTGGTCGTCGTGGAAGACCGGGATGTCCAGCGACTGCCGCAACCGCTTCTCGATCTCGAAGCAGCGTGGGGCGGCGATGTCCTCCAGGTTGATGCCGCCGAACCCGGGCGCGATCATCTCGACCGCCTTCACGATCTCGTCGGTGTCCTGGCTGGCCAGGCAGATCGGCCACGCGTCGATGTCCGCGAACCGCTTGAACAGCGCGGCCTTGCCCTCCATCACCGGCAGCGCGGCGCCCGGACCGATGTTCCCCAGCCCCAGCACAGCCGACCCGTCGGTCACCACCGCGACGCTGTTGCCCTTCACGGTCAGTCGGCTGACGTCGTCGGGGTTCTCGGCCAGCGCCAGGCTGACTCGACCGACGCCCGGCGTGTACGCCATGGACAGGTCGTCGCGGGTGCGGAGCGGCACCTTGGAGTGCACCTCGATCTTGCCGCCGATGTGCAGCAGGAAGGTTCGGTCGCTGACCTTGTGCACGGTGACGCCGTCGACGACGTCGACCGCCTCGACGACCTTGTCCGCGTGGTCGGAGTCAGCGGCCGAGCAGGTCACGTCGACGACCAGCCGCTCGTGACTGGACTCCGCGACGTCGATCGCGGTCACGATGCCGCCCTGCTCGGAGATGGCCGTGGCCACGTGCCCGACGATCCCGTGGTCCGGCGCGGTGTGGAGCCGCATGGTGATCGAGTACGACGAGGGCGTGGCGGCCATGCTGCCACCTTCGCTGGTCGGCTCGGTTACCGGCAAGTCGCTAGGTTGCGGGCATGGCCACCGAGGTGCACGATCAGCCCGATCAGTCCCGCTTCGAGATCCTGGTCGACGGCACCGTGGCGGGGTACGCGGAGTACCGGCGCAGCGGTGACCGGATCACGGTCCTGCACACCGAGGTCGACGACGCCTACGAGGGACAGGGCCTCGGCTCGGTGCTGGTGCGCCATGTCCTCGACGAGGCCCGTGCGGCCGGGCTCGCCGTGCTGCCGAGCTGCCCGTTCACCGCCGCCTGGATCAAGCGACACCCCGAGTACCTGGATCTGGTCCCGGAGGGTGCCCGGCCGGCGTACGACCTGGCCTAGCAGCCTCGGTTTCCCCGCTCAGCCGGGGAAGCACCGACTTCGCGTGCGAACCAATGACCACGAAGTCATGGACTCGCCCTCGAGGTTCGGGCGGTCTGGTGGACTCAGCCGAGCGCAGACTCGATCGGCCCGGCGAGCTTCGCCGGCTCGGTGGTCGGGGCGAACCGCTCGAGCACCTGGCCGTCCCGACCGACGAGGAACTTGGTGAAGTTCCACTTGATCGCGCCGCCGAGCAGACCGCCCTTCTCCTTCTTCAGCCACGCGAAGAGCGGGTGCGTGTCGTCGCCGTTGACGTCCACCTTGGCGAACATCGGGAACGTCACGCCGTAGTTCCGATCGCAGAACGACGCGATCTCCGTCTCGTCACCGGGCTCCTGCTCACCGAACTGGTTGCACGGGAAGCCGAGCACGGTGAAGCCGCGGTCGGCGTAGGTGTCGTGCAGCTCCTGCAGCCCGGCGTACTGCCCGGTCAGCCCGCACTGCGACGCCGTGTTGACGATCAGCACGACCTGTCCCTCGTACGCCGAGAGGTCGGTCTCGGTGCCGTCGATCGCCGTGGCCTTGAAGTCGCCGAGAGTGGTCATGTGCCCAGTCTGTCAGGGCAGTGGTCGCGACGAATTCAGGTGCCCTGCGTCCGCCCCTACCGGCAGACTGGAGCGCGGAGGAGAGCGAGATGACCGACCCGTTTGCCGACGCGATGGTCGACACCGTCCGCGACCAGGCGCGCGGTCGGTCGCTGCCCCGGGCGCTGACGCCGTTCCGCCACCCCGGCTACCGCCGACTCGCCGTCGCGCTGATCGCCAGCACGTTCGGGCAGGGCGTCTGGGTCGTGGCACTGGTCTGGGAGGTCATCGGGATCGGCGGCGGCCCCACCCAGCTGTCGATCGTCACCACGGCCAATGCGATCGGTCTCCTCGTGCCCGCCCTGCTGGCCGGCGTGGTCGCTGACCGCGTGGAGCAGAAGACGATCCTGCTGGCGGTGTGCGTCGTCGAGCTGACGTGCCTGGCCACCGTCGCCGTCCTGTCCCTGACCGGCGTCACCGCCATCTGGAACCTCAGCATCGTCGCGTTCGTGATGGGTGCGGCAATGGCCTTCTACTACCCCGCCTACTCCGCCTGGCTGCCCGCGCTGGTCGCCGAGTCCGACCTGCTCGCGGTCAACGGATTCGAGGGCATGGTCCGCCCGGCGATCGGTCAGGCGATCGGGCCGGCGGTGGCCGGGGTCGTGGTCGGTGCCGCATCGCCGGGGGCAGCGGTGTCGGTCGCCGTCGGGTCCTACGTCGTCAGCCTGCTGGCACTCGTCACCGTCCCCCGGACGCCATTGCGCCGCGAGCTGGACGCGGCCGACGACCGGCACCCGGTCCGCACCGCGATCGACGACGTGGGCGAGGGCTTCCGGTACATGGCACGTACCCCGTGGCTGCTGGCCACGCTGCTATTCGCGTCACTGATGGTGCTCGTGATCATGGGACCCCTCGAGGTGCTGATCCCCTTCCTGATCAAGGACCAGCTGGGCGGCGGATCGGGCGCCCACGCACTGGTGCTCGCGGGCTTCGGCGTAGGAAGCGCGGTGGGTGCGTTGGTCATGGGGTCGCTGCGGATGCCGCGCCGGTACCTCACGATCATGACGGTGATGTGGGGCGTCGCCTGCCTTCCATTCATTGTGATCGCGTACGCCGGCCAGGTCTGGGTCGTCGTGGCAGCCGCGTTCGTCATGGGCGCGGTGTTCGACGCACC
>NZ_DASUTK010000116.1:0-6960 GCF_036374615.1 Nocardioides sp. | reverse complement strand
CGGTACTAACCTGTCGCAACCGAACCGGACCGGCCCGGAACAGTCGAAGGACGCACCAGGACATGTTGGCACCCAGCAGCGGCACGATCACGCTCGAGGTCGTGCTCCGGTTCGTCGATGTCGCCACCGACGCGCTCGCCGACGCTCGCGAGGAGATCGACGCCCTGAACGTGTTCCCGGTGCCGGACGGCGACACCGGCACCAACCTCTACCTCACCGTCTCCGCTGCGCGGGACGCGATCCGGGAGGCCGCGCAGGTGGACGTCGACCTGCGGACGGCACTCGCCGCGCTCGGCCGCGGCGCCCTGCTCGGCGCGCGCGGCAACTCCGGGGTGATCCTCAGCCAGATGCTCGGCGCGATCGCCCACCGGATCAGCCGGGCGACCCCGGAGGAGCGCAACGCGGTCATCCTCGCGGAGGCGCTCGGCGAAGCCACCGACGCCAGCTATGCCGCCGTCGGGGAGCCGGTGGAGGGCACGATCCTGACCGTGGCGAGGGCGGCCGCGGACGCCGCAGCGCGGGTGGCGGGGCCCCAGGCGCGGGTCCGCGAGGTGTTCACTGCCGCAGCCGCGGCAGCGCGCGAGGCGTTGGCCCGCACTCCCGAACAGCTGGCCGCACTCCGGGACGCGGGGGTCGTGGACGCCGGTGGCCGCGGTCTCAGCGTGATCCTCGACGCGGCCGAGACGGTCCTGACCGGCCGTCGTCCACCCGTCGCCCCGTCCAGCTTCGGCAGCCACCGGATCCCCGTGCCGGTGCCCACCGACGACCTGACCGAGGACGGGCCGGCGTACGAGGTGATGTACCTGCTCGACGCCGAGGACGACCGGATCCCGCCGCTGCGCTCGGCTCTCGCGCCCTTGGGCGACTCGCTCGTCGTGGTCGGCGGCGACGGGTTGTGGAACGTCCACGTCCACGTCGACGACGTCGGTGCCGCGATCGAGGCCGGGATCAACGCGGGTCGGCCTCACCGGGTGCAGGTGACCCACTTCGCCGAACAGGTCGCGGGTGCACGTCAGCGCACGGCTGAGCGCACCGGTCGTCGGATCGTCGCGGTCGCGGCGGGGGAGGGCCTCGCGTCCCTTTTCGCCGGGGCCGGCGCCGAGGTCGTGATCGGCGGCCCGGGTCACCGCCCCAGCACCCGTGACGTCCTCGACGCGATCCTGGCCACCGGGGCGGGCGAGGTCGTGATCCTGCCCAACGACCCCGACTCCGTCCGGGTCGCCGAGATCGCCGCCCGCACCGCCGAGAGCGACGAGGGCATCCGGGTGGTCGTGGTACCGACCGTGGCCCAGGTGCAGGGACTGGCGGCGCTCGCGGTGCACGAACCGGGGCGCGCGTTCGACCAGGACGTGCTGGAGATGACCGCCACCGCTCGGCACGCGCGGCACGGGGCGGTCACGGTCGCGGCGAAGCGGGCGATGACGATGGCGGGGCCGTGCGAGCCCGGCGACGTGCTCGGCGTGGTCGAGGGCGATTTCGCCGTCATCGGCGACGACCTGTACGCCGTGGCCACCGCCGTGCTCGACCGGCTGCTCGGTGGCGGTGGCGAGCTAGTGACGATCGTGCGCGGGAAGGAGTGCGCTGTCGACCTGGCCGGGCGGTGCACGGCGTACGTCGAGGAGCACCACGCCCACGTCGACGTCCTGGTCTACGACGGAGGTCAGGACCGGTACCCGCTGCTGGTGGGTGTCGAGTGATCACGGTCGACTCCCCGGTCGCGAGCGTCTTCGGCAAGTCACACAAGAAGCGACAGCTGGTCCGCGACGGACTGGGCATCGAGACGGTCGAGGACCTGCTGTTCTACTTCCCGCGCCGCTACGTCAAGACCACGGAGGTCAGCGACGTCGCCGAGCCGGTCGAGGGTGAGGCGATCTCCGTCGTCGGCGAGGTCACCGCGAGCGAGATCAAGCCGTTCCGAGACCGGCGCACGCATCGGATGAGCTACCGGGTCGAGGTCCGGATCACGACGAACGGTCCGGACTTCTCGCTGTCCTTCTTCAGCCCCTACGACAGCCAGGCCGAGAAGGAGGCCCGCCGGATGGCGCCCGGGAAGCTCGGGATGTTCGTCGGCAAGGCCAAGCGGTTCGGCACGACCTGGCAGATCGCCCAGCCCCACTCGGTGATGTTCGACGAGGAGGGTGACGGCGGTCTCGCCGCCAGTGTGAAGGGGCTGCTGCCGATCTACCGCGTGACCTCCAAGCTCTACTCCTGGGACGTCCAGAAGGTCGTCCAGGGCGCGCTCGACCTGGTGCAGGACGTCCCGGACCCGGTGCCGGAGGACCTGCGACGTGAGCACGGGCTGCTCGACGTCATGACCGCGCTGCGCTGGATCCACGGCCCCGACGACTACCAGCAGGTCGGAGCCGCACAGAAGCGGTTCCGGTTCGAGGAGGCGTTGATCACCCAGCTGGTGCTGGCCCGTCGTCGGGCACAGCAGCGCGCCGTGGGGGCCCAGGCTCGCACCGGTGACCGTGGCGGCCTGCTGGCTGCCTTCGACGAGCGGCTGCCGTTCACGCTCACCGCGGGGCAGCGCGAGGTGGGCGCCCGGATCGAGCACGATCTCGCCGAGCCCCACCCCATGAACCGGCTGCTCCAGGGGGAGGTCGGCTCGGGCAAGACGCTGGTCGCGCTGCGCGCGATGCTGCGGGTGGTCGACAGCGACGCGCAGGCCGCGCTGCTGGCCCCGACCGAGGTGCTGGCGCAGCAGCACGCCCGGTCGATCGCGGCCATGCTCGGCGACCTTGCCTCGGGCGGCATGCTCGGGGGCTCCGCCGAGGGCACCACGATCGCCCTCCTCACCGGCTCGATGGGGGCAGCCCAGCGGCGCGAGGCGCTGGCCCGGATCGCCAGTGGCGAGGCAGGCATCGTGATCGGCACCCACGCCCTGCTCGAGGAAGCCGTCGACTTCGCCGACCTCGGCCTCGTGGTGGTCGACGAGCAGCACCGGTTCGGTGTCGAGCAGCGTGCCGCCCTGACCGACAAGGCCGGGACGCCGCCCCACGTCCTCGTCATGACCGCGACGCCGATCCCACGCACGGTCGCGATGACGGTCTTCGGCGACCTCGAGACATCGGTGCTCAGCGAGCTGCCCGCGGGCCGGGCACCCATCCAGACAAACGTCGTGCCGCTCGTCGACCACCCGCACTGGCTGGACCGGGTGTGGGAGCGGGTCCGCGAGGAGGTCGGCGCCGGCCACCAGGTCTACGTCGTGTGCCCCCGGATCAGCGGTGACGTGTCGGAGCAGGGCGAGACCGACCAGCTCGACGTCGACGAGGACGACAACGTGGTCACGCCCAAGGTCCAGCTGACCGCCGTGGAGGAGCTGCTGCCTCACCTCGAGCAGGGACCACTGGCAGGGCTCCGCCTCGCGATGCTCCACGGGAGACTGCCCGCCGACGAGAAGGACCGCACCATGCGGTCGTTCGCGGCCGGCGAGATCGACGTGCTCGTGTCCACCACCGTGATCGAGGTCGGCGTCGACGTCGCCAACGCCACCACGATGGTGCTGATGGACGCCGACCGGTTCGGGGTCTCACAGCTCCACCAGCTGCGGGGCCGCGTGGGCCGCGGCGGCCTTCCGGGGCTGTGTCTCCTGGTGTCGCGGGCCGACGACGGATCGCCGGCGCGCGAGCGCCTCGACGCGGTCGCCGCGACCACCGACGGGTTCGAGCTCAGCCGGGTCGACCTCGAGCAGCGCCGCGAGGGCGATGTCCTGGGACGCTCGCAGAGCGGGTTCCGCTCCAGTCTCCGCACGCTTCGCGTGCTCCGGGACGAGAAGACGATCATCGCGGCGCGCGAGGCCGCCGAAGCCCTGCTCGCCGCCGACGAGGACCTCGCCTCGACGCCGCAGCTCGCCCGGGCGGTGGCGCACCTCGAGCATTCACGGCAGTCTGAGTTCATGGAGAAGGCATGAGGAGCGCCGCCGAACCTCCGGGGTGTTCCAGGCCATGACTCGCATCATCGGGGGAGCTGCGGGCGGACGGCGGTTGCAGACCCAGCGGGGGATGCAGACGCGGCCCACCAGCGACCGCGTCCGCGAGGCGCTCTTCTCCAGCATCGAGTCCTGGTGCGGCTCGCTGAGCGGGCTGCGGTTCCTCGACCTGTACGCCGGCTCGGGCGCAGTCGGCCTGGAGGCGTGGTCGCGGGGGGCCGGCGTGGTCACGCTGGTCGAGCAGGACCGCCGAGCGACCGCCTTGATCCGTGAGAACGCGAAGGCGATCGGGTTCGCAGGCGCCGACCTGATCGTCTCCAGCGTCGCCACCACCCTGCGCCGGCCACCGGCAGCGCCGTACGACATCGCCTATCTCGATCCGCCGTACCCGCTCGGCTCCGAGGAGGTCGACGCGGACCTGCACGCCCTCCACGAGTTCGACTGGCTGGTCCCCGGCGCGATGGTGGTCGTCGAACGCTCGTCTCGCAGCGACTCGCCCGCCTTCCCCGGGGACTTCACCGACCTGCGTGAGCGCCGCTACGGCGAGACGACGCTCTGGTACGGTCACGCCGCCACGAGCGCGGCCAACCGGTCGACCAGCATCGCGCCCAGCCAGGACCAGGAGTAGCCACTAGTGCGCCGAGCAGTCTGCCCCGGGTCGTTCGACCCGGTGACACACGGTCACCTCGACGTCATCGGACGCGCCGCCGGCCTCTTCGACGAGGTCGTGGTGGCCGTCGGGGTGAACCCGTCGAAGCGGAGCCGGCTCTTCAGCGCCGACGAGCGCCTCGACATGCTGCGGCAGGCGTGCTCGACCTGGGACAACGTGCGGGTGTCGGCGTTCACCGGGCTGCTGACCGACTTCTGCCGCGCGGAGGGCATCGCCGCCATCGTCAAGGGGCTGCGCGCCGTCAGCGACTTCGACTACGAGCTGCAGATGGCTCAGATGAACGCCTCCCTGACCGACGTCGAGACCGTCTTCATGCCCACGAGCCCGGAGTGGTCGTTCCTCGCCTCGAGCCTGGTCAAGGAGATCGCCCAGTTCGGAGGCGACGTCTCCGGGCTGGTCCCAGACTTCGTCCACGAGGCGCTGGTGCGGCGGTTCGAGGAGTCCGACACCGCCGAGTGAGACCTGCCCGGTGGTTGCGCCACTTTGCTGCCGTGCGGCGCTGACCGTTACATTGGTACGCAGTTCTGCCGTTCCCGGACCCGGAAAGTGATCCTCTGAACAGCTTGGACCCGAGAGCGCCGCTCGTGCTCGACACCCGCGAGCTCGGTCGCCGCCCGGGGTCCCAGCACGAGGTGACCATGACGGTGCCGGCTCCAGCAGAGCTGGGCATCGAAGTCCTGCGCGTCCCCGAAGGCTCGCCGGTCCAGCTGGACCTGCGGCTCGAGGCGGTCATGGAGGGAGTGCTGGTCACGGGCGCGGCAACCGTCGCGCTCGAGGGCGAGTGCGCGCGGTGCCTGGAACAGATCGACGACGAGGTCGACGTGACGTTCCAGGAGCTGTACGTGTACTCCGACCAGCAGTCCCACGCGGCCGAGGGCGAGGAGGACGACGAGGCCAGCCGGCTCGAGGGAGACCTGCTCGACCTCGAACCACAACTGCGGGACGCGGTGGTGCTCGCACTGCCGTTCCAGCCGTTGTGCAGGGACGACTGCCCTGGGCTGTGCGTCGAGTGTGGCGCTCGCCTGGCAGACGACCCGGACCATGCACACGAGGCGGCGGTGGACCCGCGGTGGGCCGGGCTGGCCGCGGCCCTGGAGGAACCAGAGCACGACGTACAGCACGACACAGACTGACCCCGACCGGGAACCCGGGCGGGACAACAGGCCGGGAGGACCGGCCGCGGTACGAGGAGAGACAAGTGGCTGTTCCGAAGCGGAAGATGTCGCGTAGCAACACGCGTCACCGTCGCTCGCAGTGGAAGGCCGTTGCGCCGAACCTGGTGACGTGCGCCAACCCGGCGTGCGGCGCCAAGCACCTGCCGCACCGGGCGTGCGGCGAGTGCGGCCAGTACGGCGCGCGCGCCGACCGTCGTCAGGTTCTCTGAGACCTCACGTCGGTCAGGGTTGAGCAACTACGCGGAGCTGCGCGCAGCGCTGGGGGATCCGGTCCTGGACCCCGAGCTGCTTGAGCGCGCACTCACGCACCGCTCCTATGCCTACGAGAACGGTGGTCTCCCCACCAACGAACGGCTGGAGTTCCTCGGTGACGCCGTCCTCGGCGTGATCGTGACCGAGACGCTCTACCGCAGCCACCCGGAGCTCTCCGAGGGCCGCCTGGCCAAGCTGCGTGCGGCCGTGGTCAACGCCCGCGCGCTGGCCGGCGTCGGCCGAGAGATCTCACTCGGCCACTACGTCAAGCTCGGTCGCGGCGAGCAGGCCACCGGCGGCCGCAACAAGGCCTCGATCCTCTCCGACACCGTCGAGGCCGTCCTGGGCGCCATCCACCTCTCCGGCGGCTTCGCGGCGTCCGCCGTGACCATCCATCGGCTCTTCGACCCGCTCATCGAGGCGGCGTCCGCACTCGGTGCCGGGCTCGACTGGAAGACCTCGCTCCAGGAGCTGTCCGCCGAGCACGGGCTCGGCGTCCCCGAGTACGTCATCGAGGACGACGGACCGGACCACATGAAGACGTTCACCGCCCAGGTGAGGGTCGGTGACGCGCTGTACGGCAACGGCGTCGGCCGCTCCAAGAAGGAGGCCGAGCAGGCCGCGGCGGAGACGGCGTACGGCGAGATCGCGGCCGACCTCGGGGCGGCGGACATCACCGCCGACGCCGACTGAGACCCGGTGCCCGAGCTCCCCGAGGTCGAGGTCGTCCGTGCCGGCCTCGCCCGCCACGTGCTCGGCCGGACCATCACCCGGGTCGACGTACTCCACCCGCGACCCGTCCGCCGCGACCCGCGGGGTCCCGAGGGTTTCGCGCTGGCCCTCACCGGCCGCCGGATCGAGGAGGCCAGGCGGCGCGGCAAGTACCTCTGGCTGCCCCTCGACAACGGTGACGCCCTGCTCGGCCACCTCGG
>NZ_DASUTK010000115.1:0-13518 GCF_036374615.1 Nocardioides sp. | reverse complement strand
GCGTTCGGCTCGTCCGGGGTTGCCAAGGTCGCCTCGGTTCCCTCCGCGTCGCCGGTGATCCGACTCAGTCCGTACAGTCCGGCGGCGAAACTGATGAAGGGTGCCGACCAGTCATAAAGCAGGCTGCCCTTGATGCTGCCTCGTACCGGACGCACGTGCTCTGATCGCGCACGGAGCACCTCACCCTCGGCGAGTTGGATTGGCAGGATTCGGCCAGCCGTGCCCAAGCGCAGCGTCGGGTTGGCAGCCTCAGAGCCAGCGGCCAGGTGAATCGGGTTGTGCAAACGGGTGACTAGTGGCATCAGCACGACATAGGCAACGATCCGCAAGAACGGCGGCAGGAACAACACGAGGGCTGCAATCGCCAGTAGCCACTTCCACGATCCCACGAACTGGTCAACGACCCATCCAACGCCGGACTCCTTTGACTCCTCCAACCGCGCCATTTCGGCGTCGACTTCGGCCTTGCGCCGCTCAGTGCCCTTCAGCGCCGCTTCGGCGTCGTCGACGGCCTTCTGTGCGTCCTTGCACTTGTTTCCAGGGAGCGGCCTCTGGATGAGATCCCCCCACCAAGGACAGATGTCTTCTCGCCGCTCGATAGCATCCTGTTTGCGGCCCTCCAGCTCGACCCGGAGCTCTTGTTGCGCCCGCGAGACGGCCTCCAGGCGGTCCCTCTCAGCCACAGCGTCCTTCACCGACGGCACCAAGAACTGCACGAGCAGAATGGCGAGGAAGCCCGTCAGCACGATGACGATCAGCAGCCCCAACTTCTTGATGAGAAACCCGAGAACCGCTGAGATCAGACGCACGCCTGTGACTCTAGGTGTTGCTGGTCAGCCCAGGAGGCGATTCGCTGCCTGCGTAGGTCAGAGCCATGTTGTCGGGCTGCGCGAATCAACGTGCACGCTTCGTGAGCAAAGCGACGCACTCCACATGGTGAGTCATCGGGAACAGGTCGAAGGCTCGCAGCGCCCGCAGGCCGTAGCCGTGCTCGGCGAAGATCGCGACGTCGCGGGCCAATGCGGCCGGGTCGCAGGCGACGTACGCGACCGCCCGGGGGGTGCGCGCCACGACCTGCTCGACCACTGCCCGACGGGCTCCCTCGCGGGGCGGGTCGAGCACGACCAGGTCGAACGGCTCGTCGTACGCCGACGTGAGCACCTGGTCGACGGCGCCCGGCGCGACCTCGGCGAAGCCCCCGAGGTTGCGTTGCGCGTGCCGGCAGGCCGCGCGGTTCCCCTCAACTGCGACGACGCGAGCCTCCGGGCCGACGGCGTCGGCGAGGAAGGCCGCGAACAGGCCGACCCCGGCGTACAGGTCGAGCACCGACTCCCCCGGCCTCGGCTCGAGGAACGACAGCACCGTGTCGACCAGCACGGCCGGCGCTCCGGGGTGCACCTGCCAGAAGCCGCCCTCGGCGACCGAGAACGACCGGCCGTGGACGACGTGGGACGGCTGCGCGGGCCCTTCGATCAGGCACTCCTCGACCACCACGACGTCGTGCGATCGGTGCTTGCGCATGCCCCGCCGGCCGTCCGGGAGCTCGACGTAGCGCTGGCGGGTGCGCCAGTGGAGCCCGTCGACATCGCCGGGGACGGCCTCGACCGTCACGTCGACCTCGAGACCCGCGAGGCGTGACAGCTGCTCCTGCACGACCGTGGCCTTGAGTGCTCGCTGTGCGGGCATCGCCACGTGCTGGAAGTCGCAGCCGCCACAGGCGTCCGGGCCGGCGTAGGGGCACGGTGCAGCCACCCGGTCGGGCGACGGGTCGAGGACCGCCACGGCATCGGCCCGCCAGAAGCGGTCGCCCTCGCTGCCCTCGGTGACCACCACGTCCACCCGCTCACCGGGAAGCGCATGGCGGACGAACACCACTCGGCCCTCCGCCCGGGCGACGCAGTGGCCACCGTGCGCCACCGGTCCGACCTCGACGGTGAACCGGTCCCCGACCCGCGAGGCGCCGCGCTGGGCACGCGCCCGGGGCTGGTGCTGCCTCCGCCTCGTCACCGCTGCACTTGGCGGTTCGAGTCGCCCTGCCGGACGTTGCCGCGACGCAGGTCGCCGGACCGGACCCGGGTGTCGTTCTGCCGCTCGCGCTCGGCGGCGATCTGCGACGAGCGCAGCTGGTAGGGCACCGAGATCACCATCACGCCCGGGCTGAACAGCAGCCGGCCCTTGAGCCGCAGCGCGGTCTGGTTGTGGAGCAGCTGCTCCCACCACCGGCCGACGACGTACTCCGGGATGTAGACGGCGACCACGCCGCGCGGGTTGGCGCGCCGGATCTCCTGGGCGTAGTCGGAGATCGGCCGCACGATCTCGCGGTACGGCGAGTACAGCACCTTGAGGGGTACGCCGAGATTGCGGTCCTCCCATGCCGCGAGCACCCGGTTGGTGGCGGCGGTGTCGGTGGCGACGTACACGCCCTCGAGCACGTTCGGGCGGGAGGCCTTCGCGAATGCCAGCGCACGCAGCGTCGGCTTGTGCAGCTTCGAGACCAGGACGATGGCGTGCACCCGGGTCGGGAGCACCTTGTCCTCCTCGTCGGCGGCCAGCTCGAGCTCGACGTTGCGGTAGTGGCGGCTGATCGCCTGCATCACCAGGAAGAAGGAGGTCATGGCCAAGATGGCGATCCACGCCCCGGCCAGGAACTTCGTGATCAGCACGACCACCAGGACGACGCTCGTGAACGTGAGGCCGACGGTGTTGATCGCCCGTGAACGCTGCATGCGCAGCCGGGTTGCCGGATCCTTCTCGGTCCGCAGGTGTCGCGACCAGTGCCGGATCATGCCGAGCTGGCTCAGGGTGAACGAGACGAAGACCCCGACGATGTAGAGCTGGATCAGCCGCGTCACCTGGGCGTCGAAGGCGAGGATCAAGATGATCGCCATCACCGCGAGGAAGACGATGCCGTTGCTGTAGGCGAGCCGGTCGCCCCGGGACCCCAGGGCCCGGGGCAGCAGGCCGTCCTCGGCGAGGATCGAGCCGAGCACCGGGAAGCCGTTGAACGCGGTGTTGGCGGCCAGCACCAGGATCACGCCGGTGACGATGACGACGAAGTAGAAGCCCGGCGGGAAGCCGTCGAAGACCGCGTCGGCGATCTGCGCGATCAGCGTGTGCTGGACGTACCCCTCGGGCACAGGGCTCCCGTCGGCCTGGGTGAGCCGGTCGAGGTCGTGCGGGTCGACGTACCGCACGCCCATCTGCCGGGCGAGGGTGATGACGCTCAGCATCATGGTGATCGCGATCAGGCCGAGCAGCAGGAGCGTCGTCGCGGCGTTCCGGCTCTTGGGTCGACGGAACGCCGGCACGCCGTTCGAGATCGCCTCGACGCCGGTCAGCGCCGCACAACCCGACGAGAACGCCCGCGCGAGCAGGATCATCAGGCCGAGGGTCGTGAGCTCACCCTCATACCCCGGCGACGCCTCGATCCGGAGCGAGGCGCTCTCGACCTCCGGAAGCCGGCCCACGATCATGAGGTAGAGCCCGGTGCCGCACATGGCGGCCATCGCCACGATGAAGAGGTAGGTCGGGACCGCGAAGAACGTCCCCGACTCCCGGATCCCGCGCAGGTTCATCGCGGTCAGCAGGGCCACGAGCAGCGCGGCGAACGTCGCCTGGTGGCCGGCGAGCGGACTGATCGCCGCGGCGGCGTACTGGGATGCCGACGAGATCGAGACGGCCACCGTGAGGACGTAGTCGACCAGCAGCGCGCTCGCCACGGTCATGCCCGCGGTGCGCCCGAGGTTGACCGTCGCCACCTCGTAGTCCCCGCCGCCGCTGGGATAGGCGTGCACGGTCTGCCGGTACGACGCGATCACGGCCGTCATCACCAGGGCGACCGCGATGCCCACCTTCCAGGACCAGGTGTACGCCGACACGCCTGCCGCCGACAGCATGATGAAGATCTCGTCGGGGGCGTAGGCCACTGACGACAACGCGTCGCTGGCGAACACCGGCAGTGCGATCTTCTTGGAGAGCAGCGTCTCGCCGAGCTGCGAGCTTCGGAGCTTGCGACCCAGCAGGATGCGCTTCGAGACGTCGCCGACACCCACGACGGAAGACGTTAGACCCTCGCGCCCCATTGGGTGGTATCGCCTGGGATACGGTTCGTGTCGTGCACGTCGTGATCATGGGCTGCGGCCGCGTCGGCTCGACCCTTGCGCGCAGTCTCGAGGACCGCAACCACACGGTGTCGGTGATCGACAGCGAGCCGGACGCGTTCCGTAGGCTGGGCCCGTCGTTCAACGGCGACAAGGTCACCGGCTTCGGGTTCGACCAGGAGGTCCTGGAGAAGGCGGGCATCCGGCGGGCGGACGCGTTCGCCGCCGTGTCCAGCGGTGACAACTCGAACATCATCGCGGCGCGCGTGGCCAGGGAGACCTTCGGGATCGACAAGGTCGTCGCCCGGATCTACGACCCCGGCCGTGCCGAGGTCTACCAGCGGCTCGGCATCACGACCGTCGCCACCGTCAAGTGGACCGCCGACCAGGTGCTGCGCCGGCTGCTGCCCGCCGGTGCGGAACCGGACTTCCGCGACCCGTCGGGCACGATCCGGCTCGACCATATCCCGGCCCCCGCGTCGTGGATCGGGCAACGCACGGTCCACCTGCAGGAGCAGACCGCGGCGCGGATCGCCTGGATCGACCGGCTCGGCGAGGGCATGCTGCCCAGTCGCGACACGGTGATCCAGGAGGGGGACCTGCTCCACCTGGTGATCCGTGAGGAGAACGCCGCGAAGGCCTACGAAATCCTCGACCGAGGGCCCGAGGAGCACTGAGATGAAGGCAGTGACATGAAGGTGGCAATCGCCGGAGCCGGAGCCGTGGGCCGATCGATCGCGCGCGAGCTGATCGACAACGGCCACCAGGTGCTGCTGATCGACAAGAGCCCCCGCTCGATCAAGCCCGAGCGGGTTCCCGACGCCGAGTGGCTGCTCGCCGACTCCTGCGAGCTGTCCTCCCTCGAGGAGGCACGGCTCGACCAGTGCGACGTGGTGATCGCCGCCACGGGTGACGACAAGGCCAACCTCGTGACGGCGTTGCTGGCGAAGACCGAGTTCGGCGTGCCGCGCACCGTCGGCCGGGTCAACCACCCGAACAACGAGTGGCTCTTCACCGAGGCATGGGGCGTCGACGTCAACGTCTCCACACCGCGGATCATGTCGGCGCTGGTGGAGGAGGCCGTCACGATCGGCGACCTGGTGCGGCTGTTCACGTTCCGCCAGGGCAACGCCAACCTGGTCGAGCTCACGTTGCCGGACGACTCGCCCTACGTCGGCAAGCCGGCCGGCCTGATCCCGTTCCCGGAGAACTGCGCCCTGGTGACGATCCTGCGCGACGGGCAGGTCTACACCCCCGACGCCGAACAGCCGATCGAGGCACACGACGAGCTGCTGTTCGTCGTCAGTGCGGACGTGGAGAACGCCCTGGAGCGGCTGCTGGCTCCGTCACTCCACGGCGGCTGACCCGTCCGCGGCGCTGCTCCGCACCGGCGTGTGGTTGCGCCCGAGCAGCCACGCCATCGCCGCGAGAGCGCCGATCTGGAGCGGCCAGCCGAGCACGACCTTGAGGACGCCCAGCAGCGCGACCGCGGTCTGCGGGTCGAGCGCTCCGCTGTTGCCCGCGAGCCAGATCGGGCCCTGCACCGCAGCGCGCAGCACACAGGGCAGTACGAGCAGCCAGGTCAGCCGGGTGCAGAGCTTCACGATCTGCTTGTCGTCGTGCCACGCGGTCGGGTCGCCGGTCACGCTCCCCACCATGAAGCCGACAAGGGGCCAGCCGATCAGGCACGTCACCGCCATCACCACGGCGTAGCCGCTGTTGTAGAGGATGCCGGGGAGGAAGTACGCCAGCGCCTGCTCGTCCTCGCTGGCGCCGCCGCGGGCGGACATGGTGATGAACAGCCACCCGATCCCGATCCCGACCAGGGCGTTGACGACGAACTGCACGGTCGACCGCTGCACGAGGCGCACCGCCAGCAGCACGAGCGCGGCCGCCAGGCTGACCACCAGGGCTGTGGGCAGGCGATCAGCCACCAGGTAGGTGACGGTGAAGAGGATGGTGGGGACGGCGGCCTCGAGCATGCCGCGGCGGCCGCCCAGCGCCTTGGCCAGCTGGGCGCGTACGACCTGCTCGACGGTCTCGACGTCGGCCGACGCGGCCGAGGACTGATCGGTCACGGCAGCAGCTCGTAGCGCGGGTTGTACATGGAACGGACGCCCTCGAAGACTCCGATCCGGCCCGTGACCCGCAGGTTGCGGCCCGGTGCGATGCCGGTGATCTGCCGGCGCCCCAGCCACACCACCACGAGCACCGCGGAACCGTCGTCGAGCTCCGCCTCGAGTGCCGGAACACCTCCGCGGGGCCGAAGCGTGACCGTGCGCAGCTGCCCCTGTACCGTCACCTGGGCGCGGTCAGGAGCCTCGGAGATCGTGTGCTCCGCCTGGTCCCCGATCTCACGTCGCAGCTGCTCGGCGTGCAGGTCCGGCCCGCTGCTCGCCCATCGGCTCAGGCGCGCCCGCAGTCCGGTCTTCTCGGCCACCTCAGGACTCCCGGTCAGAGTCCTGGTCAGGAGTCTGGCCCGGCGTGTCCGAGCCGACCCGGCGCGCCTCCTCCGGGAGCGTCACGGGCAGCGGGTCCCCGACCGGCATCGCGTGGTCGCCGCGGCGCACGGCGACCTTGGTGAGCGCGTCCTCCCAGGAGGCCGCCATCTCCTCGTCCACCGCGGGCTTGCCGAGGAAGGTCGCGCGCAGCAGCCATCGGGAGCCGTTGATCCCGACGATCCGCGACGGCTGCTGTCCGGTGCGGCCGTCCGGCGTCTTCACGGTGAGCTGGCAGACCAGCTCCGGGCCGAACCGGCCCTCGCGCTCGGTGGCCGTGCCGCCCCGGCGCGCCATGTCGGCCGCCAGCTGCGGCCGGATCTCGCTCCAGAGGTCGCCGTTGCGCGGCGCTGCGAAGGCCCGCAGCTCGACGGCGCCCTCGGCGCCGGCCAGCAGCACGGACTGGACCTGCTGGGTCCGCTCGTCGACCTGGAGCCGCAGCTCGCTGCCGGGCACCGGCGCCACCAGCATGGACCCGAGATCGACGCGGGCGACCCCGTCGTCGGGGACCTCGTCGGCGTCGAACGGGCCGGTGCGGGTCGTGGCTTGCACCTGCGCCGTCTCCTCCGGCCCGGCGGGGTCCGCCGGGTCGGGGGTGGTGCTGGACTTGCGGCCGAACCTCACAACGTCATCTCCTCCGGACCGGTCGCTCAGGCGGGACCGAATCCTCCGGTAGAACCGTAACCCCCGGCACCACGCGCGGACTCGGGAAGGGCGGACACCTCCACGAAGCGAGCCCGCTCGAAGCGCTGGATCACCAGCTGGGCGATCCGGTCACCGCGCTTGAGCTCGACCGGCGTCGTCGGGTCGTGGTTGATGAGCATCACCTTGATCTCGCCTCGATAGCCGGCGTCGATCGTGCCCGGGCTGTTGACGATGGAGAGCCCGTGCCGCGCCGCGAGCCCTGAGCGCGGGTGCACGAGCGCCACGTAGCCCTCTGGGAGCGCGACGGCGATCCCGGTCGGCACCATCGCCCGCTCGCCGGGTCCCAACGTCACGTCGACGGTCGTGGTGAGGTCGGCGCCCGCGTCTCCGGGGTGCGCGTAACCGGGCACGGGGGCGTCCGGGTCGAGCCGGGTGATCTGAACGTCGAGGTCGGGTTCCTGAGGCACGGGCGGTGACACTACCGGGGCTCCTCCCTCCTACGATGCAGCCCGTGGAGTACGCCGAACGCCTGACCGTGCCGCTGCGGTGGTGGGTCCAGGGCACCATGCTGGTGGCCAGTCTCTGGCTCGCCACGGTGGTCGCACTCCCCCCGGCCGCGGCGTGGGCCCTGACCGCCCTCGCGCTGGCCCTGATGGCTGCGCTGCTGGTCGGCTACGGATCGGCTGCGATCCGGGTCGGCGACGGACACCTGACCGCCGGCCGGGCGCGGATCGGGGCCGACCACGTCGGCGAGGCCGTCGCACTGGATGCCGACGCGGCCCGCCGGCTGGGCGGCCCGGAGGCCGACGCCCGCGCCTACCTACTGCTGCGGCCCTACCTGAAACGGGCGGTCCGGGTCGAGATCACCGACCCGGCGGACCCTGCGCCGTACTGGCTGCTGAGCACGCGGCGGCCCGACGAGCTCGCCGCAGCGCTCCAGGCTCTGACCTCGGACTCCACTCACGGGTGAGGCGCCGGGACTGGTGGTCCGGGTTAGGGTCGGGGCATGGCATCGGGAGACTCGTCGAAGGTCTGGACCGCGTTCTCGCTCGTGGCGGTCCTCGGCGCCGCGGCAGCGACCAAGAAGGTCCTCAACACCTCGTGGAAGGCGGCCACCGGTAAGACGCCGCCCGCCAACCCGGCCGACCCGGACGTGGACGTCAGGGAGGCGGTGGCCTGGGCCGTCGTCAGCGGTGCCCTGATCGGGTTGGCGCGGATGTTCGCGGCCCGCCGGGCGGCCGGCTACTACACCAAGTCGACCGGGCACCTGCCGCCGGACCTGCGCAAGGACGAGCAGGACCCGGACAAACCGACCCCCACGACGTGACGCTCAGCTGACCTCGGCGGAGGTCAGGCGCAGTCCTTGCAGATCATCTTCTTCGCGTCCGCCAGCTGGCTGTGGTGGTGGACCAGGAAGCAGCTCATGCAGGTGAACTCGTCCTCCTGCTTGGGCTTGACCTCGACCGCGAGCTCCTCGTGGGAGAGGTCGGCACCGGGCAGCTCGAAGGACTCGGCCGCCTCCGCCTCGTCCTCGTCGACCTTGCCGGAGTTCTTGTCGTGACGACGCGCCTTGAGCTCTTCGATGCTCTCCTCGGACTGGTCTTCCTCGTTCTTCCGAGGTGCGTCGTAATCGGTCGCCATCTCTCTCCCACTTCCCGGTCGGCCGCCGGTTTGCGGCGGTGCCAACCAGATGCTCCGCGTTTGTCGTCCAGTGCTCACGTGCGTACGTCGGCGCCAAAGTGTGCACCATGAGGGTCGCTCCGTGCACACCGGTTCCACGACGTGTCGCCTGAACGCGCGGGGGTGGGCTGCTATTCCACCTCTGAGGGTGGATTCCTGCCGACGAAACCGCACTCCTCGAGCAACGCCACGAAGTCGTCCCAGCCGTCGGCGGGAGCGGCGATCACGACCTTCCGACCGGTCTCGCCCAGCTCCGCGGCGAGACCCCCCGGCAGCAGGCCGAACCTGGCCCCCGCCTCGGTGGCCACCAGCGAGCCGGCCGACCAGTCCCAGGCGTTCGGGCCCTCCTCGACGTACCCGTCGGCGCTCCCCTCCGCGACATGGCACAGGTCGAGCGCGCAGGACCCCATCCGCCGGATGTCGCGCACCCTCGGCAGCAGCCGGGCGACCCGCGCTGCCTGTCCGGCACGGACGTCGGTGCGGTAGCCGAAGCCGGTCAGGACCAGCCGCTGCGCCAGCGGCGGACTCGGTCGCACCCGGAGCGCGACCCCGTCCCGGGTCGAGCCGAGGCCGCGCGCGGCGACGTACTCCGTCCCGGTGGCGGCGTTCAGCACCACGGCGGCCACGGTTGCGCCGGCCACCTCGGCCCCGATCGAGACGGCGTACTCCGGCAGCCCGTAGACGTAGTTGACGGTGCCGTCGATCGGGTCGATCACCCAGCGCACTCCGCTGGGGCCGCTGTGGTCATCGCCCTCCTCCCCCACCACCGAGTCGTCCGGGCGCGCCTCGAGCAGCCGTCGGCGGATCAGGTCCTCGCTCGCCCGGTCCGCCTCGGTCACCACGTCCACGGAGCTGCTCTTGGTGTCGGCGACCGTCGCGCCCCCGACCCGACGTTCGCGCACCAGCGCGGCAGCCTCGCGGGCGACGTCGAGGGCGAGGTCGCGCAGCGCCGCCGGCTCGTCCGCGGTCACCCGGCCTCGCCACCGACCGTGGCGCGCTCGCCACGCGGGTTGGGGCAGCATCCGGCCACGCACCGGTCCCACGACGGCGGTAGGCCCCCGACGTGGTGGCGGACCGGGTCGTCGCCGCGCTCCGCCGCAGCCCGCTCGACGAGCAGGTCGCGGACCATCGCCACGAACCGGGGGTCGATGCCCGGAGTCGCGGCCCTCACCGCGGGCAGGCCGAGGTCCGACGCGGTCGCGAGCGCCTCCGTGTCGAGGTCGTACACGACCTCCATGTGGTCCGAGACGAACCCGATCGGCACCATCACCACCCCACTCGCCCCGCGCTTCGCGAGCAGCTCGAGGTGGTCGTTGACGTCCGGCTCCAGCCACGGCACCGACGGCGGACCGGAGCGGGAGCAGAACACGAGCTCGTGCGGGAACCGGTGGCCGGTCTCCTGCCGCACCCGCTCGACGACCACGGCCGCAGCCGCGGTGTGCTGCCGCAGGTACCAACCGCCACTCGGGCCACTGGTGTCGTTCATCGGGTCGGGGATGGAGTGGGTGACGAACGCCAGCTGCGCGTCCTCGCGGGTGCCGTCGGGCAGCTCGGCGAGCGCGGCCAGGGTGGCGTCCACGACCGGTTCCACGAACCCCGGGTGGTTGAAGTAGTGGCGCAGCCGGTCCAGCTGCGGCGCCCCGGGGACCTCGGCCGCCGCGGCTGCGAGGTTCTCGCGGTACTGCCGGCAGCCCGAGTACGACGCGTACGCGCTGGTGACGAAGCAGACCGCTCGCGTGACACCGTCGGCGGCCATCTCACGCAGCGCGTCGGTCAGGTAGGGGTCCCAGTTCCGGTTGCCCCAGTAGACCGGGATGTCGACCCCGGCGCCGGCCAGGTCCTCCCGCAGCGCCGCGACCAGGGCGCGGTTCTGGTCGTTGATCGGTGACCGACCACCGAAGAGGTGGTAGTGCCGTCCCACCTCGGCCAGCCGGTCGCGCGGGATGCTCTTGCCGCGGGTGACGTTCTCCAGGAACGGGATCACGTCCTCGGGCTTCTCGGGGCCGCCGAACGAGACGAGCAGGAGGGCGTCGTACGGCTGCACGTCGACGGTCATGCCGCCATCGTATTTGCAGGGGTTCGCCGAGTGCCCGGCGGCACTAGGCTTCGCTGGCCATGCTCGACACCTACCGACGGATCCTGGACGTGCCGGGAACGCTGGCGTTCTCGGCGGCAGGGCTGGTCGCGCGGCTGCCGATCTCGATGGTCGGGCTGGGCATCGTGCTCCTCGTCGAACGGGCGTCGGGCTCCTACGGGCTGGCGGGTGCGGTCTCTGCCATCTACGTCGCCGCGGGAGCCGTCTGCACGATCCTCCAGGGGCGGCTGCTCGACCGGCTGGGCCAGGCACGCGTGCTGGTGCCCGTGGTCGGCGTCTTCACGGTCGCACTGGTGCTGCTGGTCGTGTCGGTGCAGGCGGACTGGCCGGCCGCGTCGACGTACGTCTTCGCGGCGCTGGGCGGCGCCACGCTGCCGGCCGCCGGGTCCTGCGTGAGGGCGCGCTGGTCCCACGCGCTGACCGGTCGGCCCGCCGACCTGCAGACGGCGTTCGCGCTCGAGGCCGTGGTCGACGAGAGCGTCTTCATCGTCGGGCCGATCCTGGTCACGGTCCTCGCCACCGCGATCCACCCGGTCGTGGGGCTGGCCACCGCGCTCGTCGCCGGGTTGGCCGGCACCGTGTTCCTGGCCGCCCAGCGGCGTACGGAGCCCCCGGTCCACGACCGGGACCGCTCGAGCCGCCGGGGCAGCCTGCCCTGGCGGACCCTGGCGCCCCTCAGCGTCGTCACGCTCGCGCTCGGCGCGCTCTTCGGCGCTGCGGAGGTGGTGACGGTGGCGTTCTCCGAGGAGCAGGGCAGCCAGGCGTACGCCGGCCCGCTGCTGGCGCTCTGGGCCCTGGGCAGCCTGATGGCCGGCCTGATCACCGGCGCGGTGCACTGGAGGAACCCGGTCGTCGACCGGCTCCGGATCGGTGCGCTCGGCATGTTCGCCGCGATGGTGCCGTTGCCCTTCGTGGGGTCGGTCTGGCTGATGGCCGGGATCCTGCTGCTCGGCGGGTTCGCGATCGCGCCGACCCTGATCGCCAGCACCTCGTTGGTCGAGCAGACCGTGCCCCCGTCCCGCCTCACCGAGGGCATGGCCCTCCTCCACACCGGGATCGTCGCGGGCGTCGCCCCGGGCGCCGCCCTCGCGGGCGCGATCGTCGACCAGGCCGGGCCGTCGGCGGCGTACCTCGTGTCGGTGGGTGCCGGTCTGCTCGCCGCCCTCGGAGCACTCCTGGTGCCGCGGGCCCGAGTGACCGGTCAGTAGATTCCCCGCATGGTTCTCCCACCCGAGTGGCGCAACTGGTGCGGCCTGGAGTCGGCGCGGCCGCAGGAGGTCTACGCTCCGCGGACCGTCGACGACGTCGTGACGGCGGTCGAGGTGGCACGGGCCGCCGGGACCACCGTGAAGATGGCAGGCACGGGGCACAGCTTCACCGCGATCGCTGCACCCGAGCACACGCAGCTGTTGCCGCACCAGCTGACCGGGATCCTGGCGGTCGACCGCAACGCCATGACCGTGACCGCACGGGCCGGCACCCAGCTGCACGTCCTCAACGCCGGGCTGGAGAGATCGGGTCTCTCCCTCCACAACATGGGCGACATCGCGGAGCAGACGATCGCGGGCGCGGTCTCGACCGGGACCCACGGCAGCGGGGGCCGCGTCGCGTCGCTCGCCGCCCAGGTGTCCGGCTTCGAGCTCGTCACCGGGACCGGCGAGGTGGTGCGCGCCTCCGCCACGGAGAACTCCGATGTCTTCGACATCGGGCGGGTGGGTCTCGGCGCGCTGGGCGTCCTGACCAGCGTGACGTTCGAGGTCGAGCCTCGGTTCGTCCTGCGGGCGCACGAGCGACCGGTCACGTGGGACGAGGGCGTCAGCTCGCTGCTCGACCTCGCCGAGGAGCACGACCACGTCGACGCGTACTGGTTCCCCCACACCGCCCGGATGCAGGTGAAGACGAACGACCGCGTGGACGTGGCCGACCCGCTGCCCCGCTGGCGCGCCCTCCTCGACGACGACCTGCTGGCCAACCGGCTCTTCGCCGTCGCCAACCGGCTGGGGACCGCCGCGCCGGCGCTGGCACCGGCCATCAACCAGGTCTCGGCGAGGGCGCTGACCGAGCGCACGTACGCCGACGTCGCCCACCGGGTCTTCACCACCCCACGGCACGTGGGGTTCAAGGAGATGGAGTACGCGCTGCCGCTGGCGGCAGCGGTGGACGCGCTGGGCGCCGCCCGACGTGCGATCGAGGCGTCGGACTGGCGGATCAGCTTCCCGGTCGAGATCCGGGTCGTACCGGCCGACGACATCCCGCTCTCGAGCGGTTACGGCCGCGACAGCGTCTACCTGGCCTTCCACACCTGGGTCGGCGCCGAGCACCGGCCCTACTTCGCCGGGATCGAGCGGATCATGCGCGACCACGACGGCCGACCGCACTGGGGCAAGCTCCACACCCGCACCGCGGAGGACCTGGCGCCGGCGTACCCGCTGTTCGACGAGTTCCTGGCGCTGCGCGACCGGCTCGACCCCGACCGGGTCTTCGACAACGCCTACCTGCG
>NZ_DASUTK010000114.1:0-7895 GCF_036374615.1 Nocardioides sp. | reverse complement strand
TCACAGTAGACGCCTGGGCGGGTGGCATTCGCCGCTCGTACCGCCAGGTGATGGGCTAGCGCCGGCCACGTGCGTCCGGCATGATCCAAGCGTGGGCGACGCAGAACCGAGCCGGTTCAGTGAGCCCTCGTTGGCCGACGCCCTGATCCCACTGATCGCCCTGGCGGTCCTGATCGGGGGGTCGTTACTGCTGTTCGGGCTCGACGCCCTCGACGGCCCCATCCAGGTGGCGCTGGTCCTGTGCGCGGCCGTCGCGGCACTGATCGCCCTCAAGAACGGCCACCCCTGGACGGAGGTACAGACGGCGGGCCAGGGAGCGATGGCCTCGGTCACCAGCGCCGTGTTCATCCTGCTCGCGGTCGGCGCCCTGATCGGCACGTGGAACCTGTCCGGAACCATCCCCACGCTGGTCTACTACGGCATCCAGGTCCTCTCGCCCGGTTGGTACTACGCCGCCACTGCGATCATCTGTGGCGTCGTGGCGCTGAGCATCGGCAGCTCGTGGACGACAGCGGGAACGATCGGGGTCGGCCTGGTGGGCATCGCGACGATGCTCGGCGTCTCACCGGAGATCACGGCGGGCGCGGTCATCTCCGGTGCGTATCTGGGCGACAAGACCTCACCCCTCTCCGAGACCACGATCCTCACCGCCCAGATGGTGAAGGTCGACGTCTACGAACACATCAAGCGTCAAGTGTGGACGTCGGTGCCGGCGTTCGTGATCGCGGTCATCGTGTTCTTCGTGATGGGCCTCGCTCACACTGGCCTGACCGAGGACACGGTCGCGACGACGACTGAGCTCGACGCGCTGTCCGACGTCTTCTGGATCACCCCACTCAACCTGCTGCCACTGCTGTTGCTCGGTTACCTCTCGATCCGCAAGGTGCCCGCGTCACTCGCGCTGATGGCCTCTGCCCTGTTCGCAGGGCTGATGGCGGCGTTCACACAACCCGACGTGGTCGCCGACTTCGTCAGCGGCACGGGGAACGTGGTGACGGACTCCATCAAGGCGGTGTGGCAGGCGCTGGCGACCGGGTTCGAGATGAACTCCGGCCTCGCCGAGGTCGACCGACTGGTGTCGCGCGGCGGCATGGACTCCATGCTGCTCACGCTCTGGCTGATCTTCGGCGCCGTGACCTTCGGCGCTCTGCTCGAACACTTCGGCCTGATCGCGCGACTCGTGGACCCGATGATCGCCTCCGCCAGGAGCACGGGTCGACTCTTCCTGACCGTCTTCGCGTGCGCCTTCGGCCTCAACATCGTGGCTGGGGACCAGTACATTGCGCTGGTGCTGCCTTCGCGGGTCTTCCGGATGGAGTTCGCGCGGCGCGGCCTGGCACCGACGAACCTGTCCCGGCTGGCCGCGGACAGCGGCACGGTCACCTCGCCGCTGGTGCCGTGGAACTCGTGCGGTGCGTTCATGGGAGCGACGCTCGGTGTCTCGACCTTGCTGTACGCGCCGTACGCCGTCTTCTGCTGGGCCAGCCCGTTGCTGAGCGTCCTGTACGGATTCACCGGGTTCAGGATCGAGCGGATCGAGCCGTCCGACACGGCCAAGGAGCTGACATGAGCACGACCGAGCAAGCCCCCACAGGGGCCGGCGAGAGCAGCATCGTCCAGAAGATGACGCTCCCGACCCTGACCGCCATGGTCGTCGGTGGCATGGTCGGTGCGGGAGTCTTCTCCCTGCCCGCCCGGTTCGGTGTGGCCACCGGGATCCTGGGCTCCTTGATCGCATGGGCGGTCGCCGGGGCAGGAATGCTGATGCTCGCGTTCGTCTTCCAGAACCTCGCGATCCGCAAGCCCGAGCTCGACTCCGGGGTGTTCATCTACGCCAAGGCCGGATTCGGCGACTACGCCGGCTTCAACTCCGCGATCGGGTTCTGGGCCAGCGCGGTCGCGGGGAACGCGTTCTACTGGGTGTTCATCACGGCGACGCTGGGGGCGTTCTTCGACGGTTTCGGGGACGGCGACACGGTGCTGGCACTGGCTCTGTCGACCATCGGTGTGTGGTTCTTCCACGTGCTGATCGCTCGTGGCGTGCGCGACGCCGCGATCATCAACCGGATCGTCACGGTCTTCAAGGTGCTGCCGATCCTGGTGTTCATCGTCGTCCTGCTCGTCTCGCTCGATGCGGGTGTCTTCGCCGACAACTGGACGGCGTACGGGTACGGAGACCTGGGCTCGCTCGACGAGCAGGTGCGGAACACGATGATCATCACGACGTTCGTGTTCCTGGGCATCGAGGGCGCCAGCGTCTACTCCCGCTACGCCAAGAAGCGGGAGGACGTGGGGAAGGCCACCGTCATGGGGCTCCTCACCGTGCTGTCGATCTTCTCGCTGGTGACGCTGGCCAGCTACTCCGTGATGCCGCAGCCCGAGATCGCCGACACCCGGCAGCCGTCGATGGTCGGGCTCTTCGCGCACGTCGTGGGCGACTGGGGTGAAGCGTTCATCAGCGTGGCGGTCATCGTGTCGGTGCTCGGCGCCTATCTCGCATGGACGCTGATGGCCGCCGAGGTGATGTACATCCCCGCACGCAACCAGGACTTCCCCGCGTTCCTCGGTCGGGAGAACGACAAGGGGACACCGATCACCGCCCTGGTGATCACGTCGATCGCCGTCCAGTCGGTCCTGTTGCTGACTCTCGTCGTGACCGACGCGCTGAACTTCCTGCTGGACCTGTGCACCAGCCTCGCCCTGGTGCCGTACTTCCTGGCCGCGGCGTACTCGTTGAAGCTCGCGCTGACGGGGGAGACCTACGAGGGCGAGCCGCCGGGGGTCAAGCGCAAGGAAGGGATCATCGCCGGCATCGCGACGGTGTACACGCTGTTCCTGTTCGACGCCGCGGGACTGGAGTTCCTGCTGCTGTCCGCGGTGCTCCTCGCGCCCGCCTCGCTCCTGTACATCAAGGCCCGCAGCGAGTCCGGCCTCCGCCTGTTCACGCCCACGGAGATCGGCCTGTTCGTGGTCATCCTGGCCGCCGGAGTCGTCGGCGTCGTCGGGCTGTGGACCGGCCGGATCTCTCTCTGATGCCCTACGGAAGGAACCGACGACATGACCAGTGAGCAGACTCCTCAGGCGGACTCCCGCCCCTCGGCGGCGTACGGCGTGCACTCGGAGGTGGGCAGGCTGCGGAAGGTCCTGGTGTGCGCTCCCGGGCTGGCGCATCGCCGGCTCACGCCCACCAACAGCGACGACCTGCTCTTCGACGACGTGATGTGGGTCGAGAACGCCCAGCGCGACCACGCCGACTTCGTGAACAAGCTGGTCCAGCGTGGCGTCGAGGTCGTGGAGCTGCACGACCTGCTCACGGAAACGCTGGGCGTGCCCGGCGCTCGGGACTGGGTCCTGGACCGCAAGATCGTCGCGAACGAGGTCGGCGTGGGCCTGGTGGACAGCGTCCGCGGGTATCTGTCGAGCCTGGGGGATAGAGCTCTGGCCGAGTACCTGATCGGCGGCCTGGCGACGAACGACCTGCCCGAGGACTTCCGCTCGCCGTACGTCGCCTTGGCCCGTGAGGCGCTCGGCGGCCGCGAGTACCTGATGGCGCCGCTGCCCAACACGCTCTACACCCGTGACACCACGTGCTGGCTCTACGGCGGGGTCACGCTGAATCCGCTCTACTGGCCGGCTCGCCACGATGAGACCCTGCTCTACAAGGCGATCTACACCTACCACCCCGACTTCGTGGGCGCGAACGTGTGGTGGGGGGACCCGGAGCAGGACTGGGGCCGGGCGACGTTCGAGGGCGGAGACATCATGCCGGTGGGCAACGGCGTCGTCCTGATGGGGATGAGCGAACGGACCTCGCGCCAGGCGATCACCCAGGTCGCGTCCGCACTGTTCGCGCAGGGCGCCGCCGAGCGAGTCGTCGTCGCCGGGATGCCCAAGCTGCGCGCAGCGATGCACCTCGACACCGTCTTCACCTTCGCCGACCGCGACATCGTCACCTACTACCCCACGATCGTGGACGGCATCCACGCCTTCTCGCTCCGCCCGGGCGAACAGGACGGGACGGTCGACATCACCGACGAAGGCGACCGCCGTTTCCTCGACGTGGTCGCCGACTCGCTGGGCCTGAGTGCACTCCAGGAGATTCCCACCGGGGGCGACGTCTATCAGTCAGAGCGCCAACAGTGGGACAGCGGCAACAACGCCGTCGCCCTCGAACCAGGGGTGGTGTTCACCTACGACCGCAACACTCTGACGAACTCGCTGCTCCGCAAGGCCGGCGTCGAAGTGATCACCATCGTCGGGGCCGAGCTCGGTCGGGGGCGTGGCGGCGGCCACTGCATGACGTGCCCGATCATCCGTGACGCGGTCGACTACTGAGGACGGACTGGAGCCCGGTCACGGCGTGTCGGCGCTCCCGTCGGTCCCGAGCCGCATCCACACCCACGCTCGGCGCTGGCCCGTGTTCCACTCGGCCTCCTCCTCGGGAGGCAGGCGCGTGAAGCCGTTGGCGAGGTAGCAGGCGATCGCTGCGTCGTTGTCCGGTGTAGTTCGCAGCATCGTCGTCGAGAGCCCGGTCGTGGCGGCCTCCGCAGTGAGCAGGCGAGTCAACAAACCGCCGATCCCTCGTCCCCGCAAGGCCTTCGGCACGATCAGCCGCGCCAGCTCGACCTCGTCCTCCTCCGGGTCGATCCACAGCTCGCCGTACCCGCACGCGCCGCCGTCGACCTCGAGCACCCACGCCACCACCCAGTCGTCCTCCCACCACGTGAGGACGCCGGCAGGCTCCATCGGATGCCACGCGGCGATCATGGCAACGTCCTCGACGGTGGCACGGCGCAGGTTGCCGGCGGGCCGGGTGCCGGCAGCTCGTCTCATGCACCCAATCCTGCAGGTCGGCGGCTCGGCGTGCAGCCGGGCATCCGCGACCTCGGAGCGACGATCGCCTTTCGTGACGATCCGACGCCGGTGTCAGCTCTCGGGGCCACTTCCGGGGTCGACGTGCTGGGCGAGGTACTGCTGCAGGCCGACCCGCTCGATGGCGTCGAGCTGGCACTCGAACCAGTCCGCGTGCTTCTCCTCGTCTCGGACCATCTCCTCGAAGACCGCGGCAGTGCCGTGGTCGCCGAGCTCGTGGCACTCGTGGGCCGAGGCGTTGAACTGGGCCACCGCGGCGAGCTCGCTGTCGCGACCGAGCCGCAGCATCTCCTCGGCGGACTCACCGACCGTGATCGCGTTGAGCTTCTGGAGGTTCGGATGCCCGTCGAAGAGCAGGATCCGGTTGATCAGGTCGTCGGCGTCCCGCATCTCGCCGATGGAGAGGTCGTAGAACACCTTGCCCAACCGGGGCAGCCCCCAGTTGTCCAGCATCCGTGCGTGTAGGAAGTAGGTGTTGGTGACGGTCAGCTCGAACGTGAGCGCGTCACTGAGCAATTGCACGATCCGCTGGTCAACTGGCTGCACCGTCCACCTCCGCGAGGGTCCACGCCTCCTGTGCATGCTGGCACACCAGAGCCTTCACCGTGAAGATGCAGGTGGCGCAGTCCTGCGCCGCTCCGGTCCTGCGACAGACAGCTGCGACGGTGCGTGCCCCCTCGCTGACCGCTGCGTCGACGTCGCGGTCGCTCACCACGCGGCAGTGGCAGACGATCATCGGCGAGCTCCGGCGGTCTGGCATGGGGCGGCGAAGCCGTACCCACACGGTCGAGTGGAAGTGAGGGCAGCCTAACCTATATCCGCCCCTCATGTCTCTCCCTCGAGCGCGGTCGTCTCGAGTCTTCCTGCCGGGTGACCCGGCGGTAGTCTTACGCCCCGTGTCCGCTACCCGTCCCGCCGCTCGCACGAGCCTGGTGATCGCCCTCGACGGCGCCTCCGGCTCGGGCAAGTCCAGCACCTCGCGCGCGGTCGCCATCCGGCTCGGTCTGCGGTACCTCGACACCGGCGCCATGTACCGCGCGCTGACCTGGTGGCTGCTGCGGCAGGGGGTCGACGTCCACGACCCGGCGGCGGTCGCCGCCCGCTGCGGGGAACCGGAGATCGTCTCCGGTACCGACCCGACAGCCCCCACCATCGTGGTGGACGGTATCGACGTCGGCACCGAGATCCGTACCGACAAGGTCAACGCGGCAGTCTCCCCGGTGAGCGCGGTGCCGGAGGTCCGGGCGCGGCTGCTGGAGCTGCAGCGGGCTGTGATCGGACAGGGCGGGATCGTCGTCGAGGGCCGTGACATCGGCTCGGTGGTGTGGCCGCAGGCCGAGGTGAAGGTCTTCTTGAGCGCGGATCCGTCGGCGCGCGCCGAGCGCCGCGCCGCCGAGACGGGGAGCATCGACGTCGCGGGCACCCAGGAGTCCCTGTTGGCACGCGATCGGCTCGACTCCGGGCGCGCCACCGCCCCGCTGACTCGAGTCGACGGTGCCGTGCACATCGACACGACGCCGTACACGCTGGACGAGGTGGTGGAGCAGGTCGTCGCCCTGGTCGGGGCGGGGCCGGCGTGAACCACTACGACCCTCCCGCCAGCGCTCACGTCCCGCACCCGCCGAGGCTGATGCTGAACCGGCTGCGAGCCCCTGCCGCACGCTACTTCCGGCGCCGGTACGTCGTGCGTCAGCACGGTCCTGAGCGGATGCCGCTCCGCGGCCCGGTGATCCTCGCCGCCAACCATGTCGGCGTGCTCGACGGCCCACTGCTGGCGATCTTCGCGCCACGACCGGTGCACGCCTTGACCAAGGAGGAGATGTTCGAGGGACGCACCGGCCGGTTCCTGAGGCGATCGGGGCAGATCCCGCTCGATCGGTTCGCCACCGACCCCCGTGCGGTGCGAACCTCGCTGCGGGTCCTGCGCGACGAAGGCGTCGTCGGCGTCTTCCCCGAGGGCACGCGGGGGGACGGTGAGCTCCACCGGTTCCACCACGGCGCGGCGTACCTCGCCCTGGTCAGCGGCGCTCCGGTCGTGCCGGTGATCCTGCTGGGCACTCGCGTGCCGGGCGGCGGCATCGGCTCGGTACCACCCCGGGGGAGCACGATCGACCTGGTCTTCGGGTCACCGGTCGAGATCGAGGCCCAGCCGTGGCCACGCACCCGGGGAATGGTTCGCGACACCTCGATGCTGTTGCGGGAGCGGATGCTGGCCACACTGGATGAGGCGCGTGCACAGACCGGCCGGGACCTGCCCGGTCCGCTACCAGCCGGACAGAGCGAGGACGACCCGGAGACCGGGCTCCTCGAAGAGGGAGACAGATGAGCGAGGACCAACCCGAGGTCGTCGAGGCTCCTGGAGCGGTGCCGATCCTGGCCGTGGTCGGTCGACCCAACGTGGGGAAGTCGACGTTGGTCAACCGGATCCTCGGACGCCGCGAGGCGGTCGTGGAGGACGTCCCGGGCGTGACCCGCGACCGCGTCTCGTACGACGCGAACTGGTCGGGCCGCGCGTTCACGGTCGTCGACACCGGGGGTTGGGATCCGGACGCCCGGGGCCTGGCCGAGCGGATCGCGGGCCAGGCCGAGATCGCGGTCAGCCTCGCCGACGCCGTTCTCTTCGTGGTGGACGCCACGGTCGGCATCACCGACTCCGACGAAGCGGTCGTCAAGATCCTCCGCAGATCCGGGAAGCCGGTCGTCCTGGCCGCGAACAAGGTGGACGACGCGCGCACCGAGGCCGAGGCGCACGCGTTGTGGAACCTCGGGCTCGGTGAGCCGTTCCCGGTGTCGGCCCTGCACGGCCGTGGGTCGGGAGACCTGCTCGATGCCGTGCTGGCTGCGCTGCCCGAGCCGCCACCGGAGCGGGAACCGGAGCCCGGGGGTCCGCGACGGGTGGCGATCGTCGGCAAGCCGAACGTCGGCAAGTCCTCGCTGCTCAACCGGCTGGCGGGGGAGGAGCGGGCCGTCGTCGACAACGTCGCCGGAACCACCGTCGACCCGGTCGACGAGCTGGTCGAGCT
>NZ_DASUTK010000113.1:0-5974 GCF_036374615.1 Nocardioides sp. | reverse complement strand
GCGGTTCAGGTCAGGGCCTCCCGCTCGGCGCCGATGGTGGTGTCGTCCCCGTGGCCGGTGTGCACCACGGTGTCGTCGGGGAGCGCGAACAGCTGCCGTCGGATCGACTCCACGATCAGGTCGGCGTCGCTGAAGGAGCGGCCCGTCGCACCGGGACCGCCCTGGAACAGGGTGTCGCCGGTGAAGACGCAGCCGAGATCCGGGACGTGGAGGCAGACCGCGCCGGGCGCGTGGCCGGGCGTGTGGAGCACGGTGACGGCAGTACCGCCGATCGACAGCGACTGGCCGTCCGTGAGGTCGGCGTCCCACAGGTGATCGCGGTGGGTGAGCTCCCAGAGCGGACGGTCGTCAGGGTGGAGCAGGACCGGTGCGCCCGTGCGCTCACGCAGCTCCGGTGCGACCCGGACGTGGTCGTCGTGCGCATGGGTGCACACGATCGCCCTCACGGTCCGGCCGGCCACCACCTCGAGGATGGCGTCGACGTCGTGGGGAGCGTCGATCACGAGACACTCGTCGTCGTTGCCGACGACCCAGATGTTGTTGTCGACGTCGAACGTCTCGCCGTCGAGAGAGAAGGTGCCGCTGACAACGGCGTGGTCGACCCGCACCGTCACTCGAAGACCACCACCGAGCGCAGCACGTCGCCGCCGTGCATCCGGTCGAAGGCCGCCTCCACGTCGCCGATCCCGATCTCCTCGCTGACGAAGGCGTCCAGGTCGAGCCGGCCCTGCTGGTAGAGGTCCACGAGCATCGGGAAGTCCCGACTCGGCAGGCAGTCGCCGTACCAGCTCGACTTGAGGGCACCGCCGCGGCCGAAGACGTCGATCAGCGGGATGTCGGGCACCTTCATGTCGGGTGTCGGCACGCCCACCAGGACGAGGGTGCCGGCCAGGTCGCGGGCGTAGAACGCCTGCTTCCAGGTCTCCGGCCGTCCGACGGCGTCGATCACCACGTCAGCGCCGTCCGACCCGTCGTGGCCGCAGATCTCCTTGATCGCCTCGACGGGGTCGCGCTCGGTGCTGTTGACGATGTGGGTGGCGCCCAGCTTCGTGGCGCCCTCGAGCTTCCGGTCGTCGATGTCGACGGCGATGATCGTCGAGGCGCCCGCGAGTGCGGAGCCCGCGATCGAGGCGGCGCCGACGCCTCCACACCCGATCACAGCGACGCTCTTGCCACGGCTGACGTTGCCGGTGTTGAGGGCGGCACCGAGACCGGCCATCACCCCGCAGCCCAGCAGGCCGACCGCGGCAGCGCGTGCGGACGGGTCGACCTTGGTGCACTGGCCGGCCGCTACCAGCGTCTTCTCGGCGAACGCACCGATGCCGAGCGCCGGGCTGAGCGGCGTCCCGTCCGCCAGCGTCATCTTCTGGGTCGCGTTGTGGGTGGCGAAGCAGTACCAGGGCTCGCCGCGGTCGCAGGCCCGGCAGCAGCCGCACACCGCCCGCCAGTTGAGGATCACGAAATCGCCGGACGCCACGCCGGTGACACCGTCGCCGACGGCTTCGACCGTGCCCGCCGCCTCGTGCCCGAGCAGGAACGGGAAGTCGTCGTTGATGCCGCCCTCGCGGTAGTGGAGGTCGGTGTGGCAGACCCCGCAGGCCTCGACCTTCACGAGCGCTTCACCGGGGCCGGGATCCGGGACGTTGATGGTCTCGAGCGAGACGGGCTCGCCCTTCCGGTGGGACACGACGGCCTGGACCTGATGCATGCGGGCGATGCAACCACACGGTCGAGGCCGCGCGACAGGGGGCTCTCACCGCACGTCGTGCCAGGACGTGCCGACCGCCCGCGCGGTGGTCCGGCCACCCGTCAGCTCGGCCAGCCACGTCTCGAGCGACGCCGGGTCGGACACACCGACGTGCAGCGTGACGTCGGTGCTGTACGACGTGTCGAGCACATGCACGCCACGCGTCCTGAGCTCCGACTCAACCCGGCCGGCGTCGGTGTGGAGCAGCACGACGAGGAACTCGTGGAGCCGTTCGCGCCGGACCGTGCCGGCTGCGTCGAGACCGGCCCGGGCGGCGTCGCCGTACGCGCGCACGAGCCCGCCCGCGCCGAGCAGCGTGCCGCCGAACCATCGAGTCACGACGACGATCACGTCACTGACCTCAGCGCCGCGCAGGACCTCCAGCATCGGGGCGCCCGCGGTCCCGGCCGGCTCGCCGTCGTCGCTGGAACGCTCGACGGCGCGGTCAGGGCCGAGCACGAACGCCGAGCAGTGGTGACGGGCGTCCCAGTGGGTGCGGCGCGCCTGGTCGACCACCGCCCTGGCCCGCGGCTCGTCATCCACCCGCACGACCCGGGCCAGGAAGCGCGATCGCTTGACCTCCACCTCGGCCTCGGCGCTGCGCGCCGGGACCAGGTACGACGCGGTCACCAGATCCCCACCACGTCGCCGCCGATCCGCACCACGAACGCCGAGACCACCACCACGAAGAAGACGCGGACGAACCCGCTGCCCCGGGCGATCGCGGTCCGGGCACCGAGGTAGCCCCCGAGCAGGTTGGCGCCGCCCATCACCAGCCCGACCTTCCACAGCACCGCGCCGGCCGGCACGAACACGACGAGCGCGGCGAGGTTGGTGGTCCAGTTCGCGAGCCGGGCCTTCGCGCTCGCCTCCAGGAACGAGTAGCCGAGCAGGCCGACCAGCGTGAAGACGAAGAAGCTGCCCGTCCCGGGACCGAGTGCGCCGTCGTAGAAGCCGATCGCCAGCCCGGTGACCATGGCGGCCGCGAGGTGCCGGTGGCCGGACCACCGGAGGGCCGTCGCCGCACCCAGATCCGGCTTGAACAGCACGTAGGCGCCCACCACGATCAGCACCACCAGCACGATCGGGTCGAAGGCCGCTTTCGGGATCTGGGTCGCCACCAGCGCCCCGGCGAGGGAGCCGACGAACGCCAGCGCCATCAAGGGGAGGAAGGTGCGCGGGTCGGGCCGCACGCGTCGGTAGTAGGTCGCGCTGCTCACCGTGGTGCCGCAGATGGCGGCCAGCTTGTTGGTGCCGAGGACCTCGACCGGCGTCGCTCCCGGCAACCCGATCAAGAGGGCAGGCAGCTGCACCAGCCCACCACCCCCGACGACCGCGTCAACGTACCCCGCCGTGAGACCGGCCAGCGCGAGCAGCGCCAGCACGGTCAGGGAGGGGTCGGACACCCGCCGATCGTAGAGTCGGGCTGTGCGAATCGTGTCGCTGCTCCCGTCGACCACCGAGATCCTCTTCGCCATCGGCGCCGGGGACGACGTGGTGGGCGTGACGTTCGAGTGCGACTACCCGCCGGAAGCGCGGGAGCGGCGGATCGTCTCCACCTCCGCGATGCCGGAGGGCCTGTCGCCGGTCGAGATCGACGCCTTCGTCGTCGGAGCGATGGCGCGGGGCGAGGATCTCTACCACCTCTCCGCGGACGCGCTCGCCGGCCTCGACGCCGACGTGGTCGTCACCCAGGACCTGTGCGCGGTCTGCGCGGTCGACGTGTCGGTGGTCGACGATGCACTCGCACACCTCGGCTGCGACGCCGAGGTCCTCACGATCGACCCGCACACCTTGGACGAGGTGTTCGCTTCGATCGAGACCCTGGGCAAGGCCACGGGGCACGAGCCGGAGGCCGCGGCCCTCGTCGCGCAGCAGCGCGAGCGACTGGCGGCGGTTCGGTCGCGGGTCGCGGGACTCCGTCGGCCCCGCGTGATGCTGCTGGAGTGGACCGATCCACCGTTCGCGCCGGGCCACTGGGTGCCTGAGATGATCGACGCTGCAGGCGGTGAGGCGTTGCTCGGCACCGCCGGTGAGAAGTCACGGCGGGTGGAGTGGGAGCAGATCCGCGCGGCGGACCCCGAGGTCGTGGTCGCAGCACCGTGCGGGTACGACCTGGCCGGCGCGACCGCTCTCGCCGCGGAGCTGGTCGCCTCCGGCCGGCTGCCCGCCGGTGTCCCGGTCCACCCGGTGGACGCCAACGCGGCCTGGGCCCGGCCCGGCACCCGACTCGTCGACGGCGTCGAGGAGCTGGCGGCTCTGCTGCATCCCTGAGCGCGAGTCGCCGACGGACCACTGTCAGGGTTGCGCCCGCCCCGTCGAGAGCAGGCGAGCGCGCACCAGGCCGACCGTCCCGACGACCACCCACACCACGTTCAGCCCGACCGATGGCCAGGCCCCGTAGTAGGCGGAGTTGAGCATCAGGAAGAGCCCGCCGAACAGGTTCATCAGCTGGAACAGCAGGCTGGTTCCCAGCACCTTTCCAGCGGTGACCAGTGCGTAGGCCGCGATCAACGAGGCCATGCCGACCCAGCCGACGACGTTGATGGCGATGACGGTCGCGTCCACACAGGTCAGTGTCGCGGGTACCTGGTGACCGGCACCGGTCGGCTCAGCACGCAGAACGGGCCGGGACCTTGCGGTCCCGACCCGTCCTCGGAGGCAGTGGTCAGTCCGCCTCGACGACTCCGAACGGCTCGAAGTCGTACGTCGTCTCGTCGATCGTGACACCGTCGACCGCGCCGCTGAAGGCGTAGTCGCGACCCTTCGTGACCTGTGCCGACAACACGGTCGCGTCGGGGAACGCAGCCTTGGCCTCGGCCAGGGTGCAGTAGGTCGTCTGGTTGCACCCGGACGCCGTCCCCGCCGCGCCCGTGTAGTACCAGCGTTCCTCCGTCGACGCGTCGAGTTCGGTCCACGCGTTCGGGGTCGCCGTCTCCGGAGTGAAGACCAGGGTGCTGAAGTTCGGCCCGGTGGCGTCAGGGCCGGTCGGGTCGACCTCGAACGCCACGCTCGGCAGGTTGTTCGCCGCGATGGCAGCGTTCTCACCGGTGGTGAACACCCAGTACTTCACCGTGTCGATGCCGGCGAGCGGGTCACCCACGAAGTCGACCTGGTTGCCGAACGCCGCCTTGTCGGTGGGAGCCCCGGTCCGCAGCCCGAGGCTGCCGACACCGGAGGGCGGCGCTTCAGGCCCGGCGGAGGGGCCGGCCCGGAGGTAGGCGTCGCCGTTGCCGATCACGTTGCGGTCGATCACCGACCAGTTGACACCCTGGTAGACGGCCGGCTCCCCCGGTTCGCCCTTCGGACCCCTCGGCCCACGCTGACCTTCCAGCGAGCGCTCGGTCCGGTCCGAGATGTCCTCACGGGTCAGGGTGTCGTCCCTGACATCGACTGACTTGATCGTGTCGTTCTTGATGTCCTTCGACGTCACCAAGTCGGCCGCCACTGCGGTGACCGAGCCGATCCCGACAAGAATCGCTGCTCCCGCGGCAACCGCGGCCAACCTTTCGTTTCGGATCTTCATGTGAACTCCAGGGGTTGGGATGGACAGCCCGAGACCGGGCTACGGGTTCAACGGGTGTCCCGTCCCCAAGTCACGAGCGGCCCGAAGTGTCACCCCTACGGGTGGCGCACCACCTCGCCGTCTTGGCTCCGCCTGCGGAAATGCAGAACGGGCCGGGACCTTGCGGTCCCGGCCCGGTTCAGATGTGCGAAGCGACTGGATCAGTTGGCCGAGGGGTCCGCGGCGCAGACGACCCACGCGCGTACGTCCACCGGCTCACTGCCGTGATTGAAGCCACGGACGACCCAGAGGGTCGGGCGGAAGCGGGAGTCAGTGTCGCTGATCGGCTCGTACGCCGCATCGTTCTCGATGTACGGAGCGGACACAGTGATCTGCACGTCCGCTGCGCCACCGAGGTCCTTGCTGTTGTCGCCGTTGAAACCGCCCCATGAGGAGAAGCCACCGCCGACGGCGTACTCACCAGCCTTGCACTTCTGGACGGTCTGGCCCCAAGAACCGGCTTCCCACTTGGCGTGATGGCCGAGGTCCGCGTAGCCAGCGCCAGCTGCGATGCCGCTCACGCCGTCCTTGCCGTCCTTGCCCGGCTTGCCCGGCTTGCCCTTGAAGGCGGCCTGCGCGGGCTCGGTCAGGTCGTGCTGGCGGATGGTGCCGTCCTTGATGTCCACGGAACGGATCGAGTCGTCCTGGATGTCGCCCGAACG
>NZ_DASUTK010000112.1:0-6464 GCF_036374615.1 Nocardioides sp. | reverse complement strand
GTGGTGACGCCCACCCGGACGCAGGGTGGCTACCGGGTCTACGACGATGCAGCGCTGCGGCGCCTGGCGGCGATGGCGGCGCTGGTCCACGGCGGTCTGCCGGCACGTCAGGCCGCGGCTCGCGTGCTCTCCGACCGGGACCTGGTGTCAACCGATGACTCGGTCGTGCCAGATGGCGGGGTGCTCGGCGAGGTGGACAGCCTGGTCGAGGCGGCCCGCGAGCTCGGGGTCGACGTTCTCACCCGGGCGCTCGACGACGGGTTCTCACAGGGGTCGCTCGACCGGGTGGTGGACGGGTGGCTGATGCCGGCGCTGCACCGACTCGGGGACGCCTGGCGGGAGGAGCAGGTGGGGATTGCGGCCGAGCACTTCGTCAGCGCCGGTGTCATGCGCCGCCTGTCCGGCTTGTACGACGCGTCGGAGGCCGCCCCCGGCTCGGCGCGAGTACTGGTGGGTCTGCCGCGCGGCACCAGGCACGAGATCGGTGCGCTCGCGTTCGCGGTGCTGGTGCGTCGTGCCGGGATCGACGCGGTGTACCTCGGCGCGGACCTGCCGCCGCAGTCCTGGGTCGAGGCCGCCGTCGAACGACCGACTGCCGCAGTCGTCCTGGTGGTGCCGACCACCGAGGACGTCCCCGCGGCCCGGGAGGTGGTGGGCGCGCTGGTGCCCGCGGTCCCGGACCTGGCCATCTACGTGGGTGGCGGCCACCAGGACTCGGTCGGCGGAGCCTCCTTGCCCCTCGGCCACGGGCTGGGCGCAGCCGCCGGTGATCTTGCGCGTTCGCTGGCAGGCGCGTCCTGACCCGGCTCAGCGAAGCGCCTCGCGCAGCCCCTGCTCCGCCTTGTCCCCGAGACGCCCGAGCGCGGGGCGGAGCATCGGCGCCACCCACTTGGCCATCCCCTTGAACGCGAACTCGGCGCGGTAGCTGAGCTCGGATCCTCCGGACGGGACGGGCGTCACCGTCATGATGTCGTGGGTGACCACCGACCGGCGCCGGGGTCAACGTCTACGACAACGCTCCCGAGGGCATCTCGCAGCTCTGACTCGGCGTGTCCCTCTTCGACGGCCGGTTTGGCGGCCAGGGCCGTCGGGGCCCGCCGGGCGCAGGCCGTCGAGCTGGTGGACGCCGCGGTATCCGCCGTGCCACGCGTGCTTGGCACGAGCTGAGGGGTCGACGTGCTGGTCCGCGAGAACGTGGTCGGAGAGGATGTCCTCGAACCCTGAGCCCGGCGGGCTCGAGGTGGCCGGGCTCGACGACCAGGACGGTGGCCATGTGGGAGGCGGCGCTGTGGGGCCTGCTCGGTGGGTCGACGCTGGTCATCGGAGCCGCCCTCGGGCTGCGCTTCCGGTGGCCACCGCAGGTCATCGGATGGGTGATGGCGTTCGGTGCCGGCGTACTGATCGCGTCGGTCGCGTACGAGCTGGTCGACGACGCCGCCCAGATGGGTACGTTCAAGGCGACCATCGGCGGACTCGCGGCGGGCAGCGCGACCTTCTTCGTCGGCGATCTGTTGATCGCCCGGGCCGGCGCGGCTGATCGCAAGCGTTCCGATGGGCCACGAGGCGACGGCACCACTGCGGGTCCGGTCGTCGCGGCCTCCGGCGCTGCGCTCGCGCTCGGCGCGCTCCTCGACGGTGTCCCGGAGTCGGCCGCTGTCGGCGTCACGATCGTGCAGGAGGGCGCGCCGAGTGCCGCCTTCATCGCCGCGGTCGCGTTGTCGAACCTTCCGGAGGGACTCGCGTCGGCCACCGGGATGCGCGCCTCGGGCCGCTCGGTGCGGCACATCCTGGGACTGTGGCTGGGGATCGCGGTGCTCTCCGCCGTGGCGGCAGGACTGGGCTTCGCGCTGCTCGACGGGGCGTCCGACGGCACGATCGCCTTCGTGATGACCTACGCGGCCGGTGCGATCCTGTGCATGCTTGCCTCCACGATGCTCCCGGAGGCAGCGAAGGACGGTGGGCCGGTCGTCGGACTGGTGACCGCGGCGGGGTTCCTGACGTCCGTCCTCATCGATCGGCTCTGACACCCTGCCGCACCGGGCACTCGAGGCCGCGCCCGACCGCCAGGGGGGTCAGACGGTGGGGAGGGCCTCGCCCGGGCTGCCGCCCTGGGGCGTCTCGGTGTGGTTCCAGAAGCGGTGCTTCGGCCGGGTGGCCGCCACCTCCTCGCGGCGCGCGGCCAGTGCGGCCTGCCAGGCTGCCCAGGCGTGGTAGCCACCGACCAGGTCGGTCGCCCGGTCCAGCCCGAGCCGTCGCAGGCTGGCGGCGGCGAGACTGGAGCTGTCCCCCTCGTCGCACACCACGATGTAGCGGACGTCGGGGCCGGTCGCCTCGGGCAGCCGGTTCGGGCTTGTGGGGTCCAGGCGCCACTCGAGGACGTTGCGGTCCACGACGATCGCTCCGGGCAGGTGACCGCTGCGCAGTCGCTGCTCGAACGGGCGGATGTCCACGATCACTGCGCCGTCGGCGACCTCTCGCTCCAGGTCGGCCGGTCGAACCCGGTCGAGCTCGGCGCGCACGGTCTCGAGCAGGTCATCGATCGCAGCGTGCTGCATCACCTTCATCGCGGTCCCCCCCAGGTGCGAAACGGTTGAACCCGAGCCCTCAGCCCCAGTATCGGACGCGCAGGGACGCTCGGGGAAGACCTGTTACCAGACCGTTCCACCAGCGGTTGTTCACGGCGTGGGGCCGAGCTCCTGGAACAACGTCAGATGTACGCCGGCCGGTGCCTCGAGCCGGGAGTTCAACGAGTCCCAGGGCGTGCGCGTCGGCGGCGCGATCTCCTCGGCGCCACCTTCGATCGCCTCCCTGGTGCTGGCCTCGCAGTCGTCCACCTCCAGCGCCACGCGGATGTGCGGCGCGACCCGGCGGCCGACCTCGACCCGGTCGATCAGCTCGATCTGGGCGTCGTTCGACAGCTCCAGGGTGGCTCGCCCCACGTCGAGGATGGTGACGTGCGCCCCGCCGTCGCCGGCGTACTCCTCGGCCACCGGCGCACCGAGAACGTCGTGGAAGAACCGCACCGCCTCCTCGTAGTCGGTGGCGTGCACGACCAGCCGCAGCTGACGGATCCCGCTCATGACTGCACCTGCCGCTCCGACAGCCGTCGGTGGAGCTCGCGCAGCTCGTCCTCCAGCTCCAATGCCGGGCCCGCGACCGGCAACCCCGGTGCGACCGTGGTGATCGGCAGCGGCGCCACCGGGCCGTCCGGCAACCCCCATCCGCGTCGCCATGCGGTCAGCTGGGCGCTCGAGCCGGCGTAGACGATCCGGCCGAGGCCCACCCACGCGTGTGCCGCGGAGCACATCGGGCAGTGCTCGCCCGAGGTGTAGACGGTGCAGTCGGCACGGACGTCGGCCGGCACGTGCTCCGCCGCCCACCGGGCCAGCTCGAACTCCGGGTGCCGCGTCTGGTCGCCGCCCGCAGTGCGGTTGCGGTCCTCGTGAAGCACCGCGCCGGCGGGGTCGACCAGCACGGAACCGAACGGCTCGTCACCGTCCTCGAGCGCTTCCCGCGCGAGCTCCACACATCGGCGCAGGTGGGTCATGTCCTGGTCGGTCAGGTCACTCATCCGCCCGACAGTAGGCGCGGTCCGCTCGGCCCGCTACTGGCAGACCGCGCGAAAGCTCTGACGGGGCCGAGGAGGTGTGGCACCGTGCCGCCATGCGAGTCACGGGGACGTTGGTGCTGCTGGCCGCGCTGGCGGCGTGCAGCAGCGACACCGGCGCGGGCGGCGACGCGAAGCCCGAGCAGTCGCCGAACGAGCTCCCCGCCTGCTCCGAGGTGTGGGTGGACGGAGCGGTCCTGTCGATGAACTACCTGGGTTGCACCAACGAGGACGGTTCGGTCGAGGGGGCCGCCGGCGTCGAGTGTGAGTCCGGCGCAGGCCTGTTCGTCACCTACCAGGACCGGTTCTTCGCACTGAGCGGCGGGCAGATCACCGAGGCGACGACCGACTCGGACGCCTACGCCGAGGCGTACCACGCCTGCACCGTCGGCTCCTGAGGTCGATCGCGCTCACACCGACCGCGCGAACCTGACGGCTCCGTGGCTGCCGTACCCCACGAGCCGGCCGCCGACCGGCTCGCCGTCGAACCCGATCAACAGCATCCCGGTGCCGTGCTCGAGCAAGGTCGGCCACGGGATGTTGGACTCGTGCGCCGCGTCGAGCACACCGACCTCGGTGAGATCGAGGTCGAGCACCGGGTAGCGGCGGCGGACACCGTCGCTCGCGAGCACGTGCCAGGTGCCGTCGAACCGGTGGAGGGTCACGCCCTCGGTCTCGCGGTGTCCGGACGCGGCTGCCCGCAACCACAGGTCGTCCAGGGTCGCACCGCTCGCGAGCACCGGATGGAACCGGAAGAACTTCGTCGCGCTCACATACGCCGCGAGCCAGCCGTCGTCGGTGCGCACCAGGTGTGGGTCCCACACTCCGACGGAGGTCAGTCCCGTGGTCGGGAGCGGCAACGGCCGGGTGTCGAGCGCGTGCCGGCCGGTGAGCAGGTCCTCCGTCGTCTCGGCCAGCGTCGCCCCGACGTGGGCTCCCTTCCGGCGGTGGTCGAAGTCGCCCCAGGTGCTCGTGGCCAGCAGCCACCGGTCACCGTCGCGCAGCAGGTGGGACGCGTGGTCGCCGTACACCCCCGGCTGGCCGGTGCGTCGGAAGAACACGTCGCTGCGATGACGCATAGCGGTCGTGGCCGGATCGAGCGACCAGATCGAGGTGTGGGCGGTGTCGAAGAAGCCAGGGCCGGCGCTGGTCGCGGTCAGCAGGACCTCGCTTCCATCGCGGTACGGCGAGCCGTCCGCGTGGGTCACCAGCCGCAGGTCGCGCAGTCCGAGCTGCCCGAACCCCCGCAGCTCGCCGCCCTCGGCGCGCACGCCCGCCAGCCACGACTCGTCGTGCGTGTCGAGTCGGTCGCGCAGGTCGACGAACCCGCGCACGACCCACGCGCCGGCCTCGCGGGTCAGCGCCGCTGCCCGGGTGCCGGTCAGGGTCAGCGCCACCCGCTCGACCAGTCCTTCGGGCTTGCCGTGCCGACGGCTCCGGTGCTCGGAGGTCGAGCCCCGGACCGTGACGGTCAGGGAGCAGCCGACCCCGTCGTACGTCACCGCCAGCCGGTCGCCGCCGCTCGTCAGCGCCACGGACGCGGGTCCACCGACGGCCTCCACGCACAGGTACGGCGCGAGCGGCTCGACCAGTGGAACCGGCCGAGCGAGGTCGACCGGGCGCACGCTGCCGGCGGCGACGAAGGGCGGCAGCTGCATCCAGCCAGCATCCACCACCCTTGACCGGTCCCGGGGATCCGGGTGACTGTTGCGCCATGCTGCGTCAGCCGCACGAGAACGTGGCGACCGTGCTGGTCGACCCCTCGGTCCTCGCCGAGCTCGAGATCGAGCTGATGCAGCACGACCTGCGCCTGTGGCCGGTGGCGACCGCGCCGAACTGTCTCGACGGGCCGCGCCGGGCGTTCCAGCTGCGTCGGCGGATGCTGATGGCCCGCCGTGGCGAGTGGGACGACGCAGCCGACTGGGTGCCGGCCTGGATCTCCTTCGGCGACTCCTGGCGCGACGGGGATGAGCCGGTCCCGTGGGCCGCTCGCTGCCGCCTCTACGACACCTTGGACGCTCACGACGACCACGTCCGGTACCGGAAGGGGCTGGGCGGCGTTCCACCGCTCGCCGTCCCACGCGAACGCACGTCGCGCACCGACCCCGCGTGAGCAGGTACGGCATCGCATAGCCTTCGGCCCCATGGAAGCCGAGCTCACCACGCTGATCGCCAAGCCGCGGGCCTGGCAGCGGTGGAACCGGTGGCCCGGCGCGATCATTCTCGCGGTGGGGCTGTGGTCGATGCTGTACGGGTTCGAGCCGATTGCGCTGGTGCTCGTCGCGGTCGGCTTCTGGGGTGCCTCGGAGATCTGGCGGGGCATCCGCGTGACCGGTGACACCCTGATCGCCCAGGGCCGGCTGACCCGTCGAACGTTGCCGCTCGCGGAGATCAGGCAGGTCGGCCGCAGCCGGATGGGTGCGGTGTGGGTGCAGCCCCGTGAGGGACGGACACTGGTCCTGCACCAGGCGGAGGTCCGGATGGACGACACGGGGGCGCTGCCCGAGATCGAGGCACGGCTGCGAGAACTGGCCGAAGCGGCGGGCGCCGAGCTGGAAGCCGAGCTCGCGGGTGACGTCAAGCCCCCGAAGCCCGCCACCCCCTTCTTCGGCTGGTGACGAGTGGCGGGCGACCGCCGCTGACGTGCGAGACCGATTGGGCTCAGACCCAGCGCGAGAACCAGATCCGCTGCAACCACTCCCGGTGGGTCAGCAGCTGGTCGGTGTAGATCGGGTAGAACCACGCGAAGTTGAGGAGCACGAGCACCAGGAACGAACCGGCGACGATCACGCCCACCGTCCGCCTCGGCGTCGGCGCTCGTGAGTGGCCGACCAGCGTGGCCAGCACGAGCGTGCAG
>NZ_DASUTK010000111.1:0-18209 GCF_036374615.1 Nocardioides sp. | reverse complement strand
GGCCGCCGCCAACAGGGCCGAGACCACGAAGATCAGCGGCACGCTCGGGTCGTCGCGGAACGCGTTGACCCCGAGCACCGCGGTGAGGACGACCTGGGCGACGCCGCACCCGATCAGGAGCCGGCGCCGGTCGACGTGATCCGCCAGGGCCCCGCCGTACAGGCCGAACACGACCAGCGGGACCAGCTCGGCCAGCCCGATGGCGCCGACTGCGATGTTGGAGCCGGTCAGCCGGTAGACCTGGAACGGGATCGCGACGTAGGAGACCATCCCGCCGAGGTAGAAGACCGTGCCGGCCGCGAAGAGCAGCCGGAAGTCGCGGGAGTCGCGCAGCGGCGTCACGTCCATACGCAGCGCGCGCAGTCGCTCACCCCAAGTCATGAGCGTCCATCGTGGCAGCGCCCCCGGCCGCGCGCACCGGAATTGTCGTCAGCGGGCGATGACCCGGATCCGGGAGCCGCGGCGGGGAACGCTGGTGATGTTGCGGACCTTGGGGACGTCGCGCCCCAGCGCCTGCACGTCGTACGACGAGAGGATCTCGCGGAGCGCCGCCACTCCCTCCATCACCGAGAACCCCGCGCCGATGCAGCGGCGCACGCCGCCGCCGAAAGGGATCCAGGTGTTGGTGGGCGGGTTCTGCCCGATGAACCGCTCGGGTCGGAAGACCGCAGGGTCGGGATGGTTCTCCTCGCGTGCGTGCGCCACCAGGATCGACGGGCCCACGGTGACGCCGGCCGGGAGGTCGATCCCGCCGATCGTGGTCGGCTCCAGGAGCGTGCGCACCACCATCGGGATCACGGGGTGCAGCCGCATCGACTCCTTGAGCAGCGCCTCCAGCCACTCGTCGTCGCCGTCGCGGGCCGCGACGCGGGCCCGCTCACGCTGGTGCGGGTCGCGGCCGACCTCGTGGAGGGTCCAGGCGAGTGCCGACGCCGTGGTCTCGTGGCCGGCGAGCAGCAGCGTGATCAGCTGGTCGCGCAGCTCCTCGTCGGTCAGCCGGTCCCCGCCGTCCGCGACCCTGATCAGCTGCGAGAGCACGTCGGTGCGCTGCTCGAGGTCCGCCGCGTGGCGGCGCTCGCGGATCTCGGCGTACATCAAGCGGTCGAGGGCGTAGGCGTTCTCGACCGTGGCCCGCCACGGGCCGAACTTCTGCAGCCGCGGGTACCCCCACCCGAGCAGCACGGCCGGGTTGACGTCGACCGTCCGGTTCACCCGCGGGCGCAGTCCGGCCAGTCGCGCTTCGTCGGTGACGCCGAACACGACGCGCAGGATCACCTCGAGGGTCAGCGCGTTCATCCGGTCGAGGGACCGGAACTCCTCGCCGTCACGCCACCCGGCGACCTCGGATCGCGCGACCTCGGTGACCAGCTCGCGGTACTCGCGCAGCGCGTGGCCGTTGAACGCCGGCATCAACAGCTTGCGGGCCCGCTTGTGCTCCGCGCCGTCCTGGAGCAGCAGCGAGTGCTCGCCCATGATCGGGCCGAGGATGGCGTTCCCCTTGCCCGCGTGGAACACCTCGGGGTCACCGGCGAAGATCTCCTTCGCGTGCTCGGGGCGGGTGAACAGCACCAATGGCCGGCCCTTCGGGAGGATCCGCACCGTGAACACCTCGCCGTAGCGGCGGTGGCACCACGGCACGAACTGGTGCCGGAACCGGATCAGGCCGATGCTCTGCGCGATCTCGGGCCACCGCGGGCCCGGTGGCAGCCCGCTGGTGTCGACCGGCGGCGGCGCATCACCCCCGAACGGCCGCATCTTCGCGAACCGGCGCGCAGTCAGCTCCTCGACACCGTCCGAGAGGGCGCTCATGCGGAGACATACTACGGGTATGTCAACGCCGTCCACCAGGGCGCGACTCAGGCCGTGCCGAGCCGGCGCACCGCCAGCACGTCGTGGCGCGGGATCGCGTCGGGCTTGACGGCGAGACACGTGAGCCGGTGGCGCACGGTCTCGTCGAGGGCGCTCCGGAGCACGACCTCCCAGCGCTCGGCGCCGACGTCGAACACGGCGTGCCACTCGGCACCGTCGCGTCGGCGCGAGACCGGCCGGACCGTGTCCAGGGCGGTCTCGCCGAGCTGCCGGCGCAGCGCGATCTCGGCCGCCTGCACCGACATGGGGTACGACGAGCGGCCGCGGAGGTGGTCGAGGTCGAGGTGGCCGGAACGATGGGTGGCGGCGATCGAGACCGCGGCAGGAGGATCGACGCGCCCGTAGTACAGGCCGTGTGGCAGCACCAGCAGGTTGCCCGCGAACCGGTCGCCCCCGATGTGGGAGATCTCCCACGTCGCGTCCGGCTGCGCGTGGCTGAGAGCGGTCGCCACCGGTCGGCCGAGCTCGGCACAGCAGGCGTCGTGCCGACCGTGCGTGCAGACACCGAAGACCGACTCCGAGACGGGAGTGAGGCCCGGTGAGCGGCCGGCGCCGAGCGCGGTCAGGTCGAGGTCGGCCACGGCAGCGGGCGAGTCCAGGACCGTCGTCTCCAGCCACGGACGGACGGGGTCGGCGTACGCCGCGAACACCCGGACCCCGTCCTGTCGGGCCGAGACCCGGTGCCGGCGGACCAGGTTGGCCCGGACGCCCAGTGCCTTCGCCGATCGCAGGACTCGCTTGGTCTCCTCCGGCAGCCGGGAGTCGCGCAGCGCGTCGACACCCCACGACCCGATGCACTCCACGAGCAGGAAGGCACGCACCGTCGACGCCGTGCCGGCGAGCTCGTCGTCGCGCTGGGCGCTGGCCAGGGAGCAGCGGAACCGGCCGTTCACCCGACGACCTCGAGCAGCCCCTCCCGGACCAGGCGCCGGCACAGCACCAGCCGGCTCTGGGGGTCGAGGTGCTCGGCGAGGTCACCGGGAGTCAGCACCTCCGCGGAGCGGACCTGCTCCAGCGCCGGCCGCAGCCGCGCCGGTACGTCGAGCGTCCGGTCACCCAGCAGCACCCGCAGCCCCTCCTCGCGCTCGACCAGCACGCACGGACTGCCGGCTCGGCGGGCGAGGCGCGTGTCATCGGCCAGCTCACGGACCGCGACGACGTCACGCAGCCCTCCGCGCAGCCGGGCGCTACGACTGGTGAGGAAGCGCTCGGCCCGCTCGCGCGCGGTGGCCTCGGTGTCGAGGTCACGGACCCGGTCGGCCACCTCGTCCAGCCGCGCTCGGAGCCCGGAGGCGAGCAGCCCCGGATCGCCGAGGTAACCAGCAGGCAGGTGGGTGTCGGGCACCTCGACGAGCAGGTCGCGGACGGTCTGCTCGACCAGGCTGCGCCAGGTGAGCTGGTTGATGCCGAGCGTCACGTGGAGCGAGACGGAGTCCTGGGCGCGCGCCGCGTGCGGCGTACCGGTCGGCAGGTACATCGAGAGCCCCGGCTCGAGCAGCACGGCGTCGACCCGGTCGTCGGTGTGGATCTCCCACTGCTTGCGGCCGTGGGTCTGGAAGACGAAGACGTCGTGGCTGTCGGAGTGGACCGCGAAGCCCTGGGAACCGGGCGGGGTGAGGTAGGCGTTGGCCTGGCAGGGGTGGCCGAGCTCGAGCTCGAGCTCGGCGATCAACTCGCGCAGCGGCGGCCAGTACCGGTGGAGGCCCTGGAGGACGACGCTCGCACCCTCGTCGAAGAGCTGGAGCACGCGCCGGGCATCGACCAGGCCGGTGAGCGGCTTGCCGGCCAGGGTCGCCCCCGACCGGGTGTAGCGCGACTCGGGCAGCACCGAGCCGTCCTGCGCCAACCGGACCGCCGGCGTTCGGATCGCGGTCTCGGTCAGCAGGTGGTCGACGTCGTCGAACGACAGCAGGCCGACCAGCCGGTCGGGGTCGGTCTGGTGCAGGTGGACGCGGGTCGCCCAGACCTTCGCGAGGAAGGTCTGGGCGTCACCGCTGAGGAGCTCGAGCGCGCTCAGCGGGTGGTCCTAGCCGTCCGTGCCGTCGGTGCCGTCTGCGTCGCCGCCGTCGGTCCCGTCGGCGTCCGTGCCGTCCGCGTCCGTGCCGTCGGCGTCCGTGCCGTCCGCGTCCGTGCTGTCGCCGTCGGTCGTGTCCGTCGCGTCCCCGTCGGTGCCGTCGGCGTCCGTGCCATCGGCGTCCGTGCCATCGGCGTCGGTGCCGTCGGCGTCGGACGGCATGGACGACGCCGTCGGGGTGTCCCCGGTCGTCATGTCAGTGTCGCTCAGGGGCTCCTCGGAGCTGTTCGACATAGCGCCTCCTCGAGAGTGTGGGGCGGCTGATCCGCCCGTGGCCCGAACCTACCGGCCACCTGAGGCACATGGCACCCACCCCACAGGGGGTGAACGATCGGCCGACGGTCACTCGAGCAGGCCCCGACGGCGCGCGATCGCGGCCGCCTCGGTGCGGCCGGCCGCGCCGAGCTTGGCGAGGATGTTGGAGACGTGGACCGAGACCGTCTTGGTGCTGATGTACAGCTGCTTCCCGATCTCGCCGTTCGACCGGCCTTCAGCGACCAGCGCCAGGATCTCGGTCTCGCGGGCAGTGAGGGTGGCGGTGCCGGCCGACTGTCGCTGCTTGCGCGACCCCAGCGCTATCAGCTGGTCGACCAGCGGCTGGGCTCCGAGCGCGTGCGCGGCGGACCGTGCCTGGTCGGCGACCTCACGTGCGCCGGCGGCGTCGCCCGTGGCTCGCAGGACCGTCGCCAGCACGACCCGCACCAGGGCCAGCTGGTAGGCGTCGCCGAACGTCTCGAAGGCGGTCGCGGCACTGCGCCAGGCCTCGATGAGGTCGTCGTCGTCTGGCGGATCACCTGCCAGCCAGCGCAGTCGAAGAGCCTCGGCCTCGAGCCGCTTGGTCCACGCGACCCCCTCCGGCCCCCACAGCCCGGAGGGCGACGGGTAGCGCTCGAGCACCATCCGGCCGTCGGAGAGCAGCCTGGCGGCACGCTCGACGAGGGCCGGCCGATCGGTCGCGGCGACCGCGGGGAACAGGTCCGCGATGGCGCCGATCGCCGTGGCGGCCATCCGGATCCGTGCCGAGAACCATGGCTGCCAGAGCCGCGAGAGCAGCTCGACGGCGTCGTCGTACGCCGCGAGGACGCCGGCCGGGTCGCCGGCCCGGACCGCCTCGACCATCTCGAGCGGGGCGGAGTGGATCGCGATCAGCCCCTCCTTCACCCACAGCTTGCGCAGCGCGGGGAGTCGGTCGGCGACCGACGCGCCACGGGCCTGCCGGATGTGGAGCACGAAGAGGTCGACGACGCCCTGCTGGATCTTCGGGGGCGACCCGACGGCAGCGGCCAGCTCGAGCGCTGCGTCCCAGTGCCCGCGGACGGTGTACTGGAAGATCAGGTGCCAGCGCGACTCGAAGCCGTACGGCGCGTACGGCAGCCCGACCTCGGCTGCCCGGTCTGCTCCCTGCCGGAAGGCCCGTTCGGCCTCCGGCCACTCCCCCATGTCCTCGTAGGAGCGGCCGAGCATGAAGTGGCCGCGCAGCTCGGCCTCGATCGCGCCGGCCGCGCGTGACTGCTCGATCGCCTCGCGCAGCGCCTCACGCAGGCCCGCGTGCGGACCGGTGTGACGCGCCTGGCTGAGGGTGACGAGGATGTCGGAGACGAGGTCGGACATCTGGAGCCGTTCGGCCATCGAGAGGCCCTCGAGCGCGATCGACTGCGCCTCCTCGTGACGACGGTACGCCGTGAGGATCCGGGCGTGGGTGGCGAGGACGCGGGCCCGCAACGGGGTCTCGCCGTCGGGGACCAGCCGGTACGCCTCCTCGGAGATCTGGGACGGGTCGTCCTCGGTCTCGGTGATCATGAGCAGGTACGCGCGAGCCGCGAGCAGCCGGGCGCGCCAGGCGTCGGGGGCGTCGGACGGCAGCAGCTCGAGCTCCTCGCCGAGCAGCGCGGCCGCTCGCTGCGGCCGACCCGATGCGGCGAGTGCGTCGGCGAGGTTGACGACGAGCGCGGACCGGTCGACGTCGAGGTCGCCCGTCCGTCGCGGGTCGGTGAGCAGCTCGAGTGCCTGCTCGTAGTGGTCGACGGCCTCGTCCGGCCCACCGACCGACAGCGCATCGTGGCCGGCGCGGATGCTCGCGTGCAGCGCGGTCTGGAGGTCGTGTGCGAGCCGCGAGTGGCGGGCGAGCTCGGCGGCCGTGCCGGTGACCCCGCCCTCACGCAGGGCGGTCGCGAACCGGTCATGCAGTCTGACCCGCTCCCCCGGCAACAGGTCGTCGTAGACCGCCTCGCCGAGCAGCGCGTGTCGGAAGGCGTACCGGTCGCCGTCGGGGACCAGCACGTTCATCTCGGCGGCCTGCCGCAGCCCTTCGTCGAGCGCGGCCGGGTCGAGCCCGGACGCCGCCGCCAGCAGGTCGTGGGAGACCTTGCGACCCGCGACGCTCGCGGTGCGGACCACCTGGCGGGCGGCGTCGTCGAGCCGGTCGAGGCGGACGAGGAGCACGTCGGCCAGCTCGGCGGGCACCCAGCGACCGGGACCGGCCGCGGCGCTGGTGAGCTCCTCCACGAAGAACGCGTTGCCCTCGGCCCGGTCGACGATGTCGACGGTCTCGGCCATCGAGAGCCCGCCTGGCACGAGCTCGGCGATCAGGGCCTGGACCGCGTCGTCGGCCAAGGGCGTCAGCGCGAGCCGTCGTACGCCAGGGATCCGGGTCCACTCCGCGAGGTGGCGTCGAAGCGGGTGGCGTCGGTGGAGGTCGTCGGCCCGGTAGCTCACGACGAGCGCCACGGAGCCGGTGAAGTCACGAGTGAAGAGGAAGCTGAGGAGATCGCGCGTCGACTGGTCGGCCCAGTGGGCGTCCTCGACGACCACCAGGAGCGGCGCCTCGCGAGCCGCCTCCTCGATCAGGGCGCGCACGGCGTCGAAGAGCGCCGACCGGTCGATGGTGGCGCCGCCACCACCTTCGGCGGCGAGCGTGCGGCGGCCGGGCTGGAGCCGGGCCAGTGTGGGGTGCTGGGAGGCGACGGTGGCGACGGCCTCGGGGAGCTCGTTGTCGAGCCGGCCGAGGATCTCGGAGAACGGAAGGTAGGGCAGTCCGGTGTCGCCCAGGTCGAGGCAGTGCCCGGCCAGGACGCGCCAGCCGTCGGCGGCCAGCCGGTCGCGGACCTCGGTGAGAAGCCTGGTCTTGCCGACGCCGGCGTCACCGGAGACCACGACCCCGGACAGGGAGGGACCCTCGTCGGCCGCTTCGCGGAGCCAGGACTCGAGGTCCTTCAGCTCGCTGTCACGACCAACGAGGGTCCGACTGGTCTGGGTCGCCACGATGTCCATCATGGCGGCAACCGCCGACATCAGGCGGCACGACGAGTCTGGTTGCCGTCCTTCCGGCGGCGGACGGCCCGCAGGGTGCGGTGGCCGTCGTGATGCTGGTCGGGGCGCTCGCCCTTCAACCGCTCGGCGCGGTAGGCCAGCTCGTAGTCCAGGTAGGTGTGGTCGATCTCGAACATCTCGTTCTCCTCGTCAGTTCTTGCTCTTCTCGTTGACAAGGTCGAGATTGCTCGTCTGAGGTAGGGCCGCACATCGGGCAGGTGCCTTATCTGAGGCACCCGCGAGCCACCTCAGAGGGGTCGGCCGTCCTTCCAGACCGACGCGACGAGCGGTACGCCGGGCCGGTAGGCGAGGTGGACGGCGGAGGGGGCGTCGAGCAGGAGGAGGTCGGCCCGCCTGCCGGGCGCCAGGACTCCCACGTCGTCCCGATCGAGGGCGCGTGCGCCCCCCGCGGTCGCGGCCCAGACCGCCTCGGCCGGGGTCATTCCCATCTCGCGGACCGCCAGTGCGATGCACAGCGGCACCGAGCTGGTGAAGCACGACCCCGGGTTGCAGTCGCTGGCGAGCGCTACGGTCACCCCGGCGTCCAGGAGCCGCCGCGCGTCCGGGTACGGCTGCCGGGTGGAGAACTCCACCCCCGGCAGCAGCGTGGCCACGGTGCCGCTGTCGGCGAGCGCCGCCACGTCGGCGTCACGCAGGAACGTGCAGTGGTCGACCGCTGGGAGCCCGAGCTCGGCGGCCAGCCGCACCCCCGCGCCGTACGTGAGCTGGTTGGCGTGCAGGCGCCCTCCCAGCCCGACCGCCGCGCCCGCCTCGAGCACGGTGCGCGCCTGGTCGACGTCGAACGCACCCTCCTCGCAGAACGCGTCGATCCAACGGGCGTGGGGTGCGCAGGCGTCGAGCATCGGGCCGGTGACCAGGTCGAGGTACGCCGTGGCGTCGGCCGGCTCACCGGCGTCAGTGTCGGGCACGACGTGAGCACCGAGGAACGTCGTCTCGTCGGTGAACTGCCGGGCGACCGCGAGGCTGCGCGCCTCGTCGTGGACGGTCAGGCCGTAGCCGCTCTTGATCTCGACGGTGGTGGTGCCCTGGCGGTGCATCTCGGCGACCAGCCGGGCGACGTGACTCGTGAGGTGCTCGTCCGAGGCGGCGCGGGTCGCGGCGACCGTGGTGCGGATACCGCCTGCGGCGTACGACTCACCGGCCATCCTGGCGGCGAACTCGGCTGCGCGGTCGCCGGCGAAGACGAGGTGGCTGTGGCTGTCGACGAACCCCGGGATCACGGCGCGGCCGCCCGCGTCGACGTGCTGGTCGGCTGCGGGCGCCTCGTCGGCCGGTCCGACCCAGGTGATCCGCGGTCCGTCGAGCACGAGGGCGGCGTCCGTCAGCGGCCGGTCGTGGTCGTTGGTCGTCAGCTCCCCGATGTGGGTGATCAGGACGCTCATGCCCACACCGCTCCGATGGCCTCGGCGAGCTCGCGCCCGATCTCCTCGCTGTCACCCTGGCGAACGACGAGCCGGCCGTCGACCACCACCTGCGTGACGTCGGCGCCGGTCGCCGAGAACACCGCGGTGTGCTCGTCCGCGCCGGTGCCGGCGGTGCGGGGGGTGGCGGTGTCGAGCGTGACGAGGTCGGCCCGCTGACCGACCGCGATCGCGCCGGCCTCGTCCCACCCGAGACTCACCTGGCCGTGCACCGTCGCAGTGTCGAGCAGCTCCGCCGCGGTCCAGTGCCCGCGCTCCTGGGTCACCAGCCGCTGGTCCATCTCGAGCGCCCGCATCTCCTCGAACGGGTCGACGACGGCGTGGCTGTCGCTGCCCAGGGTGAGTCTGACGCCGGCCTCACGCAGCCGGGTCGACGGGCCGACGCCGTCACCGAGGTCGCGCTCGGTCGTCGGGCAGAAGCCGGCGTACGTGCGGGACGCGGCGAGGTGGGTGACGTCGTCGTCGGTGAGGTGCGTGGCGTGGACGGCGGTGGTGAGCGGCCCGAGGACGTCGTGGTCGGCGAGCAGCTCGGTGGGGGTCCGGACGTAGGCGGCGACGCAGTCCCGGTTCTCCGCGACCTGCTCGGACACGTGGACGTGGAGGGGCCGTCCGATCGCCCACTCCGCGATCGCCGGCATCACCTCGGCGGGAACGGCGCGGACGGAGTGGATCGCCGCGCCGAGGACGATCCCCTCCGCGCGCATCGTGTCGACCCGGCCCAGCCAGCGGTCGACGTCGCCGTCGCTGAACCGCCGCTGCACGCCTTCGGGGGGCCGGCCGAACCCGGCCGAGAGGTAGCAGGTGTCGAGCAGCGTCAGCCGGATCCCGGCCTCCTGGGCGGCGGCCACCAGTGCGTGGGACATCGCGTTCGGATCGGCGTACGGCGTGCCGTCGGGCTGGTGGTGCAGGTAGTGGAACTCCCCCACGGAGGTCATGCCGGCGGCGAGCATCTCCCGGAACGTGGCCCGGGCGAGCGCGTGGTAGGAGTCCGGGTCGAGCCGCTCGGCCACGGCGTACATCTGCTCCCGCCAGGTCCAGAACGAGCCCCGCTCGCGCTGCGTCCGGCCCCGGAGGGCCCGATGGAACGCGTGGCTGTGGGTGTTGGCGAAACCGGGGAGCGTCAGTCCCGGGAGGCGGGTCGGGGTTTCCCCGCCTGAGCGGGGAACCGACGACTTCGTGACCGAATCATCGACCCCGAGGTCCTGGACTCGCGCACGAGGTTCGACCCGGGTGAAGCGACCGTCGTCGATCTCCACCAGCACGTCGTCGTGCACGGCCCCGGCCACCCACGCCCGCTCGAGGTGGTACGCCGAGGTCACGACGCGAGCCGCTCGAGCGTGTCGGCCAGCGCGGAGACGCCGACCAGGCAGTCCGCCATCTCCGCGTGCTCCGCCGGCGAGTGGGAGACCCCGGTGGGGTTGCGGACGAACAGCATCGCGGTGGGGATGCCGGCGGCGTGGAGGATCCCGGCGTCGTGACCGGCCGCGGTCGGGATGACCGGCCAGCCACCGACGGCGTGGCCGCCGGCGATCCGCGAGGCAAGGCTCGCGTCGAAGACGACCTCCCCCGACGTCGACTCGGCGGTGACCCTCAGCGAAGTCCCGTCCCGCTCCGCCCGCTCGGCCGCCTGCCGGGTCACCGCGGCCACCAGCTCCTGCAGCGACTCGTCCGTCGCCGCCCGCGCGTCCAGCCACGCCGTCACGTGCGACGGCACCGCGTTGGTGCCGTTCGGCTCGACCTGCACGCGGCCGAAGGTCGCCCTGGCGTCGGCGAGCCGGGCCTGCTTGTTCGCCGCTAGCGCGGTCATCGCATAGCTCAGCATCGGGTCCCGCCGATCTGCCATCCGGGTCGTGCCCGCGTGGTTGGCCTCACCGGCGAAGTCAAAGCGGTAGCGGCCGTGCGGCCAGATCCCGCTCGCGACACCGACCGCGGCGCCGCGCTCCACCAGGTCGCGACCCTGCTCCACGTGCAGCTCCACGAAACAGCCGACCTCCTCGAGCTCCGCCCACCGGCCGGGGTCCGACGCCCCGAGACCGGCCGCAGCCAGCGCGTCGGGGAGGAACACACCGTCGCGGTCCCGCAGCTCGCGCGCAGTGGCCCACGGCAGTGCCCCGGTCGCCACTCGCGACCCCAGGCAGGCCAGCCCGAACCGCGAGCCCTCCTCCTCCACGAACACCGACACCCCGATCGGGCGGCCGGGCACGACTCCTCGCGAGCGAAGCTCGTCGATGGCCGCCAGCCCGGTGACAACACCGAGCGGGCCGTCGTACGCGCCTCCGTCGAGCACGCTGTCCAGGTGCGACCCGGTGAGGACCGCCGAGCCGGAGCCCACGTCCCACCACGCGATCTGGTTGCCGAGCGCATCGCTCTCGAGCCGCAGTCCTCGGGAGGCCGCCGCGTGGGCGAACCACCCCCGCAGCTCCGACTCCGCTGCCGCCCACGGCTGCCGGAAGTAGCCACCGGAGCTCGAGGAGCGGCCGATCGGCGCGAGGTCGGCCCACATCTCCTCGAAGGTCATGGGCCCAGTCCACCGGTCGCGGTGGTCCCGCGGCAAGCGCGGTGACGCCCGGCGGTCTGGGATCCGAGACGTGTCAGGCTCACGGCATGGAGTTCCAAGAGGTCGTCGACCGCCGGCGCATGATCCGTAACTACGCCGAGCGCCCGGTCGACCCGGCCGTCGTCGAGCGTGCTCTCCGCAACGCGACCCGGGCGCCGAGCGCGGGCTTCAGCCAGGGGTGGGCGTTCGTGCTGCTCGACCGGCCCGACGACGTACATCGCTACTGGGAGTCGGCCACACCACCCGACCGGCTCGCGAGACCCGACCGCTGGCTCGCCGGGATGATGCGGGCACCGGTCGTGGTCATCCCGTGCTCCAGCAAGGCGGCCTACCTCGACCGGTACGCCGAGCCCGACAAGGGTTGGGCCGACCGCGACGACAGCCGCTGGCCGGTCCCGTACTGGCACATGGACACCGCGATGGCGAGCCTGCTCATCCTCCAGACCGCGGTCGACGAGGGGCTGGGCGCGCTGTTCTTCGGCATCCCGGTCGACCGCGTACGCGCGGTGAGAAGCGAGTTCGCGATCCCCGACACCCACGACCCGATCGGGGCGATCACGATCGGCCACCTCGCCGACGACGCCGGCCCGCCCGGCTCGGCGCGGACCCGCCGCCGCGTGCCCCTCGACGAGCTCGTCCATCGCGGGGGCTGGCCCCCCACCCGGTGACCCGTCACTTCTGCAGGTTCATAAGCCCCCGAGTCGTCACTCCTGCAGCATCGAACCCGCACAAGTGACGGCTCGGCGCATGGGGGAGCTGCACAAGTGACGGCTCGCCGATGGAGGGTGGCGCTAGGTTGCGGCCATGACCGATGGGGCCGTGGCGGCGCTGCAGGCGCTCGTGCGCATCCCGACGGTGTCGTACGCCGAGGTCGAGCGGATCGATGTGGGCGCCTTCGACGCGTTCGTCGACGAGCTCGGACGCCGCTTCCCCCTGCTCCACCGACACCTCGAGCTCACCCGGATCCGCAGTCACGGCCTGCTGTTCCACTGGCGCGGTCGCTCGGCTGACCGGCCGGTCGTCCTGATGGCTCACCTCGACGTGGTGCCGGTGGACGAGGACGCGCCCTGGCAGCACCCGCCGTTCTCGGCCGACCTGGTGGGCGGTGCGATCTGGGGCCGCGGCACGCTCGACGACAAGGGCTGCCTGGTCGGGATCTGCGCCGCTGTCGAGCAGCTGCTCGCCGACGACGTGACGCCCGCCCAGGACGTGTGGCTCTCGTTCGGCTGCGACGAGGAGGTGTCGGGCCAGGCCGCCTCGGACGCCGTGGCGGAGCTGGAGCGGCGAGGCGTCCAGCCATGGTTCGTGCTCGACGAGGGCGGCGCGGTCGCCCACCAGGCGTTCCCAGGGGTCGACCCGCCGGTCGCGGTGATCGGCGTGACCGAGAAGGGCACGACCGACCTGCGTCTGAGCGTCGAGGGGCGCGGCGGCCACGCGTCCACGCCGGCGCGCAACGGACCGACCGCACGACTGGGCCGGGCGATCGTGCGGCTCGACCGGACCCCGTTCCCGCCCAGCACCCCGGCCCCCACTCTCGAGCTGATGCGCAGGCTGGCGCCGCACGCGCCGACCGTCCTAGGGCCGTTGCTGGCTCGGGCCGACCGGTTGCAGCCGCTGCTGACCCGGGCGCTGATCGCGGCCGGCCCGGAGTCCGCGGCCATGACCCGGACCACAGCGGCGGTCACGACCCTCAGCGGCTCCCCCGCCCACAACGTCATCGCCAGCAACGCGACCGCCGGCGTGAACGTGCGCGTGATGGTCGGCGACTCGGTGGCCGACGTGGTCGAGCACGTCCGCAAGGCGATCCGCGACGACCAGGTGCGGGTCGAGGTCGTGACGGCCGGCGAGGCGAGCCCGGTCTCGCCGTACGACGGCGACGAGGCGTTCGCGCTCCTCGAGTCGACCGTGGACGAGCTCTTCCCCGACGCGGTCGTGTCGCCGTACGTGATGATGGCCGCCACCGACGGCCGCTTCTTCACCCGGATCTGCGACCGGGTCTACCGGTTCGCGCCGTATCGCATGACGAAGGCACAGCGTGAGGCCATCCACTCCTACGACGAGCACCTCCGGGTCGACGACTTCCAGGCGGGGATCGCCTGGTACCGGCGTCTGATCGAGAAGCTGCCGTGACCAGCGCCCCCACCGGGTCGCCGGTGCGACCGGTCCACGGACTGGCGGCCGTCGTCGGGTTCCTCGTGTGCGTCGAGATCGCGAGCGGCGTGCTCCAGGGCTACTACACGCCGATCTTCCCGCAGATCGCCGACCACCTCAGCATCCCCGAGGGCGACGTCAACTGGTTCGAGGCGGCGCAGCTGATCGTCTCGGCGCTGTGCATCCCGATCCTGTCCCGGCTCGGCGACCTGATCGGTCACAAGAAGGTGCTGCTGCTCTCCACGGCGGTCACCGCCCTCGGCTCGTGGATCCTCGCCTTCGCGCCGTCGTTCACGACGTTCCTGATCGGCTGGGCGATCCAGGGTGCGTACGTCGTCTGGCTGCCCCTCGAGATCGCGATCATCCACCGGCGGACCCGCGCTTCCGGCCGGCAGGAGCTGCTGACCCGCCGGGGCGCTGCGGTGCTCGTCGGCGCCCTCGAGCTCGCGGTCATCATCGGTGCGCTGACCAGCGGGCTGCTCGTCGACTCCACCGGGATGAACCTGATCCTGGCGCTGCCCGCGATCGTCGTCACGGCCGTGTTCTTCGTGATCCTGTTCGGCATCGAGGACGCGGCCGGCGAATCCTCCGGGGGGATCGACTGGACCGGCCTCGCGCTGGTGACCCTGGCCCTGCTGCTGGTGATGGGCGGGCTGGTGCTCATCCGGGTCGACGGTCCCGCCAGCCTGCGCGCCTGGTTGACCATCCTGCTGGGCCTGGCGACCTTCGTGCCGTTCATCCGCTACGAGCTGGGGCTGGCCGAGCCGATCGTCGACGTACGGCTGTTCGCCCGGCCCGCGCAGTGGCCAGTGCAGCTGACGGCGTTCCTGTTCGGCATCCCCGTGCTCGCCGGCCAGATCCCGTTGTCGACGTTCGCGCAGGCGGACCCGGACGTACGCGGCTACGGGCTCGGCGCCGACTCCGCCTTCATCTCCACCCTGATCGGGTTGTACGTCGTCACCCTGGCCGTCGGCGCCTTCACGCTGCCGGTGACGTCTCGGCTGCTCGGCGTACGACGTGCCCTGGTCGTGGCGTGCGCGATGGTCGGCCTCGGCTACCTGTTGTGGCTGCCGTTCCACGAGACGACCACGCAAGCGCTCGTCAACATGGGTATCGCCGGTCTCGGTTCGGGGGCCTTGGTCGCCGCGCTACCGGCCGCTGCGGCGGCCGCGGCGCCACCGGAACGCACCGGTATTGCGACCGGCATGACCAACGGCACCAAGACCGTGGGCGGTGCGATCGCCTCCGCGGTCTTCGCGATCGCGCTCACCGCCACCGGCTCGCTGGACGCCGCCGGTGAGCAGGTCGCCCCGCTGAGCGGCTACCTCACCGTCTGGGCCGTGTGCTCCGGCGCGGCCTTCCTCGCGGCACTGGCACTGCTCGCCGCACCGAAACACGCCTTCTCCGACCTCCCCACCCACCGTTGAGTCGGGCCCCGTACGGGTCGACGGTTTCGTAGAATCGGGGCATGGTGGATCGGCCGGACCGGACGCCGGAGCGGGACCGCCGCACCGGCCAGGGTGCCGCGGCCGCGCGGATGCGCGACCAGCACAGCTGGGTCGACCAGCAGATCCGGCAGGCCATGGCGCGCGGCGAGTTCGACGACCTGCCGGGCGCCGGGAAGCCGATCAAGAACCTCGGCACGCAGCACGACCCCGACTGGTGGGTCAAGCAGCTGGTGGAGCGCGAGAAGATCACCGGCGTACTGCCGCCGGCACTGCAGCTGCGCAAGGACGACCTCGAGCTCGACGACCGGCTCGACCGGATCACCTCCGAGCGCGAGGTTCGCCGGGAGCTCGAGGACTTCAACAAGCGGATCATCGCCGCGCGGCGCCAGCTCGAGGGCGGTCCACCGGTGATCACACCGACCCGCGATGTCGAGGCGGAGATCCGGCGCTGGCGGGAGCGGCGCCAGACGCGGCACACTGATCGGCAGGCGCCCTCCGCGCCGGAGCCGACCCGCCGACGGGGCCGACGCCGACGCTGACCGCCTCGGGCGCCGGGTAGGAGGGGTGCAGAGGTGGCCACCGCTGCGGTCCGCGACGCGTACGAACGACGCGACTGGCGGGCCGTCGTCGACCGGCTCGGCGGGGACCGCAGCGCGCTCGACACCGACGACCTCGTGCTCCTCAGCGACGCCGCCTGGTGGCTGGGCGACTCACCCACCGCGATGGAGATCTCCGAGGAGGTCTACCAGCGGTTGCGTGCCGACGGCGACGAGCCCGCCGCGGCGGACCGGGCCCTGCGACTGGCGATGGCCTGGTTCACGCGCGGCGACCTCAAGATCGGCGAGGCCTGGCTGGCGCGAGCACGCCGCCTGGCGAGCGGCCAACCGCGCTCGGCACTCCACGGCTACCTGCTCTACGTCGACGCCGCCGGCGACCTCGACCTGACCGGCGATCCGACGCCCGCGGCCGACGCGGCCGCCGAGCTGCGCCGGCTGGCGGAGGAGTTCCCGGACCCGGCACTGGGCTGCTTCGCCCTTGCTCTCGGCGGCATGGCGGCGGTTCGCGCGGGCGACACGACCTCTGGCTTCGCGCAGCTGGACGAGGCGATGCTCCCGGTGCTGGGCGGCCAGGTCGACCCGCTGTGGTCGGGCGACATCTACTGCACCGTGATCCACCTGTGCGACGACCTGGCCGACCTGAGCCGGATGCGGTCGTGGACGTCGTCCCTCGCCCGGTGGGCCACCCCACTCTCGGAGACCTTCATGTACGCCGGTGTGACGCGCATCCACGAGCTGCAGCTGATCGCCGCCGAGGGCGACTGGGACACCGTGGAGCGCGAGCTCGGCGACCAGAGCGCGAACCTGGAGGGCGCGCACGGCTGGCTGGCGGGCGAGGGGTACTACACGCTCGGGGAGGTACGCCGCCTCCGCGGCGACGCGGCCGGCGCCGAGCAGGCGTTCGCCCGGGCACGCGAGCTCCTGCACGAGGCCCAGCCGGGGTCGGCGCTTCTCCTGCGCGACAGCGGCGACCCCGAGGGTGCACTGGCTCAGCTGCGGGAGGCACTGGCGGACCAGAACCGACTCGTCCGCGCCCGGATGCTGCTGCCGGCCGTCGAGCTGGCGCTGGCCGCGGGCGATGCGTCGTACGCCGAGACGCTGACGTGCGAGCTGGAGGAGACGGCCACCTGGTACGGCACTCCCGGCCTGGCCGCGCGGGCAGATCGCGCTCGGGCCGCCGTCCTTCTGGACGCCGGGGATCCGGCCGCGGCCGTACCGCCGCTGGAACGGGCCGCCAAGGTCTACCGCGAGCAACGGTACCGGCATGCGTCCGCGATGGTCCACGAGCAGCTCGCCGCCGCGGCCCGCGCCCTGGGAGACGCCGAGCGCGCGCGAGCGGAGGAGGCCACGGCGATCGCGATCTACACGCGGCTCGGGGCGCGTCCGGACCTGGAACGGCTGTCTCGGCGTGAACTGCCCGGCGGGTTGACGGAACGAGAGGTCGAGGTGCTCAGATGCGTCGCCGCGGGCGCCAGCAACCGCGAGGTGGCGGAGGCCCTGACGATCAGCGAGAAGACCGTCGGGCGTCACCTCGCCAACATCTTCATCAAGATCGGGGTGTCGTCACGGACCGCGGCTGCGGCCTGGGCGCACGAGCACCGGCTCTGACTGCAGCATCCGCACCACACGCCCGGCGCGGGATGCACGATCCGCCCGACGCGGCGTACGCCGTCGCGCTCCTAGCGTCCCCTCATCCGGACACTCCGGGACCTGAACGAGGAGGACGAGATGACCACGATCGAGACCGAGCCCGCCGTCGCGCAGGCGACCGACCCCGACGCTGTCGCGGAGCGGCTGATCGGCATCGTGAACGACGGCGCGATCTGCCTGTTCACGAGCATCGGCCACGAGCTGGGGCTGTTCGAGACCCTCGCCTCAATGCCGGCTGCGACCAGTGAGCAGATCGGCGACGCAGCAGGGCTGGACGAGCGCTACGTGCGTGAGTGGCTCGGCGGCGTCGTGACTGCGGGCTTCGTGGACTACCACCCGGACACGCGCACCTACTCGCTGCGACCCGACCACACCCCGTTCGTCACGGGGGACGGCGTCGACAACCTGGCCCGCATGACGCGCTACATCACCCTGATGGGGCAGGTGGCGCCGCTGGTCGCCGAGAAGTTCCGGACAGGCGGTGGGCTCTCGTACGAGGACTACCCCACGTTCCACACCCTGATGGCCGCGGAGAGCGCGGCGGTCAACGACGCGTCGTTGCTCGACGTCATCGTCCCGCTCACCGGCGTGACGGCGCGGCTCGAAAGCGGGATCGACGTCGCGGACATCGGCTGCGGCCAGGGCCACGCCATCAACCTGCTGGCACGGGCCTATCCGCGCAGCCGGTTCGTGGGCTACGACTTCAGCGAGGAGGCAATCGAGGCAGCGCGTGACGAGGCGGCCGAGTCGGGCCTGACGAACGCCCGCTTCGAGGTGCAGGACGTCGCAGGACTCGACGCGGAGTCGGCGTACGACCTGGTGCTCACCTTCGACGCCATCCACGACCAGGCCCACCCCGCGCAGGTGCTGGCGAACATCCACCGGTCGCTCCGCCCTGACGGCACCTACCTGATGGTCGACATCAACACGCAGAGCAACCTCGAGGACAACCTCGGCCTGCCCTGGGCGGCGGTGCTCTATGCCATGTCGACGTTCCACTGCATGTCGGTCTCCCTCGGGCAGGGCGGTGACGGCCTGGGCGCGGTCTGGGGAGTCCAGACGGCTCAGCGGATGCTGCACGAGGCCGGCTTCACCGACGTGGTCCTGCACGAGCTGGAGGAGGACCCCTTCAACGCCTACTTCGTCGCCCGC
>NZ_DASUTK010000110.1:0-7150 GCF_036374615.1 Nocardioides sp. | reverse complement strand
GGGCCCCACGGGGATCGTGGGCGTCCTCCAGGACGCGTGCAGCCGGCTCGACATCCCCTCCGTGTCGTACTGGGCAGCCGTGCCCCACTACGTCGCGCAGCCACCCTGCCCCAAGGCGACGCTGGCGCTGCTGGGCCAGCTCGAGGACCTGCTGCAGACGAGCATCCCGCTCGGCGACCTGCCGGAGGACGCCCGCGCGTGGGAGCGCGGTGTCGACGAGCTCGCCGAGGAGGACGAGGACGTCGCCGACTACGTCCGGGCGCTGGAGGAGACGCGCGACACGACCGACCTGCCGGAGGCCACGGGCGAGGCGATCGCGCGTGAGTTCGAGCGGTACCTGAAGCGGAATCGCCCAGATGATTCCTGACCAGCCGCGTCAGGCGCCCTGAGCTTGCCGGCCTGCCGTTTGGACACAAACGGCAACGACACGCCGCGAACCGCGCCGATATCTGCCCAATCGCCGTCCCCGACCCGCCTGCGCCCCTGCCGGTTCCGTTTGGTCACAAACGGCAGCCAGGCACGGACGACGCACCTACAGCGCCAGCCCCAGCGACGCGTCCAGCAGCCGGTAGACGGTCGTGGCAGCGTCCGGGTCACTGGTGTCGGCGAGCCCGTCCTGACCCAAGGTCGCGGCGACCCAGGAGTCGACAGCTTCCAGCGCGGTCGGCGCGTCCAGGTCGTCGGCCAGCGCCTCCAGTACGGCGCTCACCACCGGACCGGCGGGCGCGCCCGCGCCGAGCGCCAAGGCCCGTCGCCAGTCGGCAAGGGTGTCGACCGCCGCCCAGAGCTCGGCGTCGGTCCACTCCCAGTCGTCGCGGTAGTGGTGGCGCAGCAGCGCCAACCGGATCGCCGCCGGGTCGATGTCGCTGTTGCGCAGAGCACTCACGAACACGAGGTTGCCCCGCGACTTCGACATCTTCTCGCCGTCGTACCCCACCATGCCGGCGTGCACGTAGGCGCGGGCGAACCGGTGCCCGGGCTCGGCCACCTGCGCCTCCGACGCGCACATCTCGTGGTGTGGGAAGACCAGGTCGCTGCCTCCGCCCTGCACGTCGAACGTGGAGCCGAGGTACTGGAGGGCGATCGCGGTGCACTCGACGTGCCAGCCGGGTCTGCCCCGGCCGAGCGCGCTGTCCCAGGCGGGCTCACCCGGTCGCTCGGCCCGCCACAGGACGCAGTCGAGCGGGTCCTTCTTGCCGGGACGCTCGGGGTCGCCACCACGATCGCCGAAGACCGCCAGCATCTGGTCGCGGTCCCATCCGGAGATCTCGCCGAACGCGTCGTCCGCGGTCACCGAGAAGTAGAGGTCGTCGTCGACCCGGTAGACCGAGCCCGCCGCGTCGAGCCGTTGGACCAGGTCGACCACCAGCGAGATCGACTCGACCGCGCCGACGAAGTGGTCGGGCGGGATGACGCGCAGCGCGGCCATGTCCTGCCGGAACAGCTCGGTCTCGCGCTCGGCCAGTGCGACCCAGTCGACGCCGACCTTCGTCGCGCGCTCGAGGAGCGGGTCGTCCACGTCGGTGACGTTCTGCACGTAGGCGACGTCGTGTCCCGCCGCCCGCCACGCCCGGTTGAGCAGGTCGAACGCGATGTAGGTGGCGGCGTGGCCGAGGTGGGTCGCGTCGTACGGCGTGATGCCACAGACGTACATGCGCGCCGGACCGTCGTGCGGGGCGACGGTCACCAGGCCGCCCGTCGCGGTGTCGTGCACCTGCACAGATGGCCCGGCGACGGGCAGCCCGGGCACCTCCGGTGCGGTCCACGCGTGCATGGCGAGAAGGGTAACCGTGCCCGCTAGAAGGGTGGCCAGGGGATCGAGGGCCAGTCGCCGCGGGGCAGCGGGAACCGCGCCTCACGCAGCAGCCGGGCGCACCGCGCGGTGGCCCGCTCGATCTCGAACCCGGTGAGGTGGTCCTCCAGGAGGTCGGCGAGCTCGCCGGCCAGCGCCACGCGCAACCGCTCGAGGCCGGCCTTCTCGTCATCGCCGAGTGGCTCCCCCGCCCATCCCCACAGAACCGTGCGCAGCTTGGGGTCGGTGTGGAAGGTGACTCCGTGGTCCACGGCGTACCGATGGCCGTCCACCATCTCGAGCACGTGCCCACCCTTGCGGTCGGCGTTGTTGACGACCACGTCGAAGACCGCCATCCGGCGCAGCGCAGGCGTGTCCTCGTGCACCAGCGAGATCGGCTCGTCGTGCTGGTCCATCCCGTCGAAGACGTGCAGGAAGCCGGGGGGCACCGCGCCCTCCGGGACGATCGTCACCGCCGCCTGCGCCTCGTCAGGCTCGTGCCACAGCTGCACCATCCCGCGGCCGTGCGGGCCCTCCCGCAGGAACGTGTACGGCACGAGGTCCCACCCGAGGGCCTCCGAGACGAGGTACGCCGCCACCTCCCGGTGCGCCAGGGTGCCGTCGGGGAAGTCCCAGAGCGGCCGTTCGCCACGGATCGGCTTGTAGACGACGGTGACGCCGTCCACCTCACCGACGAACGTGGCGTTCGACGCGGGCATGATCCGGCCGTGGAGCGTCAGCTCTCCGTCCGTGACGCTCACGGATCGCGGCGCTTGAACCCGTTGGCCCGTACGCACAGATGGCCGTCCGGGTCCACGGGGCCACCGCAGAACGGGCAGGAGGGCCGCCCGGCCTCGACCACCAGCTCGGCGCGTTGCACGAACGAGCGGGCCGCCGCTGCCGGAAGTCGAACCACCAGCAGCTCCTCGGGCTCGGGCTCCTCGAGGTCCTCGTCGACCTGGTCAGGTGTGACCACCGCCGCCTCGGTGTACGGGAACACCTCGACCACGACCCGCTCGTCGTCGGGGTCCCACGACAGCGTCATGGTGCCGGCCCGGAACTCCTCCACGATCGGCTGCTCGAGCGGCTCCGAGTCCTCCAACGACACCGGCGGCACCGCTGGTACGACGCCGCGGGTGTCAGCGCGCATCAGCTCGTCGAGCAGCTGGTCCATCCGCTCGGCCAGGGCCACGACCTGCTGCTTCTCCAGGGCGACACTGACCACCCGGCCGCCCTCTTTGGCCTGGAGGAAGAAGGTGCGGTCGCCGGGCTCGCCGACGGTGCCCGCGACGAACCGGTCGGGCGGGTCGAAGGAATGGACGATCGGCACGTTCTCCACCCTAGATGAGCGATCTAGACGCGGCCCGGGCCCGCTCCGCCCCCGACCACGCCGCTTCGCGGCGCCCCTCGCTTGCCGCGTGGAGCGAGCCACGACAGGTCACCAGCGTGGGTGTTCGACTGCAGGACGTACGCGGCGTCCGGCGTGTACCGGATCACCGACACCGACGCAGGGTCGACATGGATCCGCTGGAACTGGTCGAGGTGCAGGCCCAGCGCGTCGGCCAGGATCGCCTTGACCAGGTCGCCGTGTGTCACCGCCGCCCACACCGCGCCGGGACCGCCTGCGTCCTCGACCCGGGCGTCGTGCCGTCGTACGGCAGAGACGGCCCGGGCCGACATGTCGGCCATCGCCTCACCCCCCGGGAACGTCACGCCGGACGGGTGGCGCTGCACCGATTTCCAGAGCTTGAGCCGTGCCAGCTGGCTCAGCTTGCGGCCCTGCCACTCCCCGTAGTCACACTCGAGCAGCCCACGCTCAGCGATCACGCGGGGTGGTGAGGCCTGGGCCGCAGCGATCGCCTTCGCGGTCTCGCGGCATCGCTCGAGCGGGCTCGTGAGGATCGCCGTCAACGGGACCGGCGCCAACCGCTGCCCGACCGTGGTCGCCTGCTCGCGGCCGGTGTCGTCGAGGCGGACGCCCGGCAGTCGTCCGGTCAGGGTGCCGCTGACGTTGGCCGTGGAACGAGCGTGACGGACCAGCACGAGCGTTGCCATGTCGCGGACTGTACTGGCGCTAACCTCGGGACGTGATCGTCGACAGCGCGGTGTACCGCGCAGGCACGCGGGTGCCGCTCGACGTCGAGACCGCCGACCTCGCTGCCATGCGGGCGCGCTGCGGAGCCGGCGAGTTCGTCTGGGTGGGGATGCACGCCCCGACCTCCGACGAGCTCGAGGAGGTGGCCGCCGCGTTCGACCTTCACCCGCTCGCGGTGGAGGACGCCGTCTCCGCGCACCAGCGACCCAAGCTCGAGCGTTACGACGAGACGCTGTTCCTGGTCCTCAAGACGCTCTGGTACGTGGACGCCGAGGACGCGGTCGAGACCGGCGAGATCTGTCTCTTCGTCGGACCCGACTTCGTGATCAGCGTCCGGCACGGCGAGGGTGGCGCGTTGCGCCAGGCCCGGGTCGACCTCGAGGCCAGGCAGGCGGTGCTCGCGCACGGGCCGTCGGCGGTCGTGTACGCCGTGTGCGACCAGGTGGTCGACGGCTACGAGCAGGTGGCGGCAGCGCTCGTCGAAGACGTCGACGAGGTCGAGCTGTCGGTGTTCTCCGAGGACCGGACCAACGACTCCCCCCGGATCTACGTGCTCAAGCGAGAGCTGTCGGAGATGCGCCGGGCGGTGCACCCGCTGCGCGACCCGCTCGGCCGGTTCGCCAACGGGACGGTGCACGGCATCGACCGGGACGCGGCGCCCTACTTCCGCGACGTGACCGATCACCTGAGCCGGACCTCGGAGACGGTCGACGAGCTCGACGGTCTGCTGTCCACCGCGTTCGACGCGCACCTGGCGCGGATCTCGTTGCAGCAGAACGAGGACATGCGGAAGATCTCGGCCGGAGCGGCGCTGATCGTGGTGCCGACCCTGATCGCCGGCGTCTACGGCATGAACTTCGACCACATGCCCGAGCTGCACTGGCAGTTCGGCTACCTGTGGGCGCTGCTGCTGATGGTCGGCACGTCGGCCGGGCTGCTGTGGTTCTTCAAGAAGTCCGGGTGGCTCTGACGCCGACGTTGAGTCGTGGACGCGCGGCAGTCGAGTCGCGGATGTGCGGCCGTCGCGTCGCGGACGAGCGGCATCCCCGTGCCGCAACCGCGCCACTCGAGTGCCGCAAACGCGCGACTCGACCTCAGGGGGTGAGCACGCCGGTTGACAGCAGGATCAGCGTGGCGCCCCCGAGCGCTATCCGGTAGATGACGAACGGCGTGTACGAGTGGGTCGTCACGTACCGGAGCAGCCAGGCGATCGCGGCGTACCCGACGAGGAAGGAGACCGCGGTCGCCACGATCGTCGGTCCCCAGCCGTAGGCGTTCTCGCCGTGCGGGATCTCGCGGAGCTCGAAGAGCCCGGCACCGATCACCGCTGGGATGGCGAGCAGGAACGCGTACCGCGTGGCCGCCTCCCGCTCATAGCCGAGGAAGCGCCCCATCGAGATCGTGGCTCCCGAGCGGGACACGCCCGGGATCAGCGCGCACGCCTGAGCCGCGCCCATGAAGATCGCGTGCCGCAGGGTGAGGTCCTTGATCTTCCTGTCGTCAGAGCTGACGCGGTCGGCGATGCCGAGGATCAAGCCGAGCACGATCAGGGTGGTTCCGATGATCCAGAGGTTGCGGAAGTCGTCCTCGATCGTGTCCTTGAAGATCACCCCCAGGACGACGATCGGGAGCGAGCCGATGATGATGAACCAGCCCATCCGTGAGTCGAGGTGCCCGCGGTACTCCGGCCGGACCAGGGAGCGCAGCCAGGTCGACCCGATCCGCCAGATGTCCTTGCGGAAGTAGATGAGCACCGCCAGCTCGGTGCCGATCTGGATGACGGCTGTGAACGCGGCGCCCGGGTCACCCCACCCGAAGAGCTCGGGGAAGATCCGCAGGTGCGCGCTGCTGGAGATCGGCAGGAACTCCGTGAGGCCCTGAATGATGCCGAGCACGACAGCCTTGAGGAGATCCAACACGGGGGGCAACCCTACGGATAGCCTGCTCGCCATGCAGCAACGCGCCGTCGGGGACACCGGCCTGAAGGTCTCTCGGCTCGGCCTGGGAACGGCCATGTGGGGCCTCGAGGTCGACGAGCACGAGGCTCGCGACCAGCTGGCCACGTTCGTCGACGCAGGTGGGACGCTGGTCGACACCGCCCTGGCGTACGCCCGCGGCGCCTCCGAGGAGCTGCTCGGGCGACTGCTCGACGATGTCGTACGCCGTGACCAGGTGGTGCTGGCCACCAAGGGCGGCTTCCGGACCGATGGCGACCGTCCGATCCGGGACGCATCGCGCCGGACCCTGCTCCAGAACCTCGACACCTCGCTGCGCCGGCTGGACACCGACCACGTCGACCTGTGGCAGGTGCACGTGTGGTCGAACACTGCGCCAGTCGAGGAGACCATGGCCGCCCTCGACCAAGCTGTGTCCTCGGGACGCGCCCGCTACGTCGGCGTCTCCAACTACGCCGGCTGGCAGCTCGCCCAAGCCGCCACCTGGCAGCGCGCAGTCCCGACCCGCGTCCCGCTTGCGTCCACACAGGAGGAGTACTCCCTCCTGAACCGCGAGGTCGAGCGGGAGGTGCTCCCGGCCGCGGCCGCCACCGGCCTCGGAGTCCTCGCCTACTCGCCGCTGGCGGGCGGCGTCCTCACCGGCAAGTACCGGTCCGGCACCCCGGCCGACTCCCGCGGGGCCGGACGGCTGTCAGCGGCCGTCGAGCGTTACCTGGACGAGCACGGTCGGGCGGTCGTCGAGGCAGTCGCCCGCGCAGCGGATGGGCTGGACTGGACGCCGATGCAGGTCGCCCTGGTCTGGTTGCGCGACCGACCGCAGGTCACCGCCCCGATCCTGGGCGCCCGGACCGCCGTCCAGCTCAAGGCGGCGCTCGCCACCGAGGACCTGACCCTGCCCGACGCGATCGTCGCCGCCCTCGACGACGTCTCCGGAGAGTGACCGTGGGAACTCGTGTCACCGAGCGGCCCCTGCGACCGGGCGTGGAGTGGCAGTTCGAGCGGCTCGTCATCCCGCGCGACTTCACCCGCAGCGCCGTGACCCGGATGCTCGTGGAGCGGGCGGAGCACGGCGGATGGGAGCTCGACCGGCTCCAGCTCTCCCCCGATGGAACCCGTCGGATCGTGCTGAGGCGCAAGATCATCCGGCAGCGGTCGACCGTCTACTTCGGCACCCTCGCCTGAGCCACCCCCTTCCCGCGGCGTGTGCCTGAGAGTGCGCCATGGCGCACTGTGAAGGCTCAGGACATCGCGGACAGAAGAAGTCTCATGACATCGCGGACACTTGACCGGTTCGCGGTCTGCTTGGTG
>NZ_DASUTK010000109.1:0-10359 GCF_036374615.1 Nocardioides sp. | reverse complement strand
CCCCGACCTGAAGATCGCCACCCTGTCCGACAAGGGCAAGCTGGAGATGGAGCTCGTCGTCGAGCGTGGCCGCGGTTACGTGTCGGCGGTGCAGAACAAGGGTGCCGACAACGAGATCGGCCGGATGCCCGTCGACTCGATCTACAGCCCGGTCCTCAAGGTGACCTACAAGGTCGAGGCCACCCGTGTCGAGCAGCGCACCGACTTCGACAAGCTGGTCATCGACGTCGAGACCAAGCCGTCGATCCGCCCCCGCGACGCGATCGCGTCGGCCGGCAAGACGCTGGTCGAGCTGTTCGGCCTGGCCCGTGAGCTCAACGTCGAGGCCGAGGGCATCGACATCGGCCCGTCGCCCGTCGACGAGCAGCTCGCCGCCGACCTCGCCCTGCCGGTCGAGGAGCTCAACCTGACCGTGCGGTCCTACAACTGCCTCAAGCGCGAGGGCATCCACACCGTGGGTGAGCTCATCTCCCGCTCGGAGCAGGACCTGCTCGACATCCGCAACTTCGGCGCGAAGTCGATCGACGAGGTCAAGGCCAAGCTGGTCGAGATGGGCCTCTCGCTCAAGGACAGCGGCCCGGGCTTCGACCCGCACGCTGCCCTGGCGGCGTACGGCTCGGACGACGACGACGACGCCTTCGTCGAGGACGAGCAGTACTGAGACCCCTGTCGTAATCCCGCTACCCCGGTACCTCGTACGGCCGGGGAGAATCGAGAAGAAGAATGCCTACCCCCAAGAAGGGGCCCCGCCTCGGCGGTAGCCCGGCGCACCAGCGGCTGATGCTGTCGAACCTGGCCACCCAGCTCTTCGAGCACGGCCGGATCACGACGACCGAGACCCGGGCGCGCACGCTGCGGCCGCTCGCGGAGAAGCTGATCACGAAGGCGAAGCGGGGCGACCTGCACAGCCGTCGTCTGGTGCTGCGGACCGTGCGGGACAAGTCGGTCGTGCACACCCTCTTCACCGAGATCGCCCCGTCCTTCGCGGAGCGCCCGGGCGGCTACACCCGGATCACGAAGATCGGTCCGCGCAAGGGCGACAACGCCCCGATGGCGGTCATCGAGCTCGTGACCGAGCCGTACACCCCCAAGCCGCGCGCGACGAAGCAGGCGGAGGCTGCGCCGGCTCCGGTGGCGGCGCCGCTTGACGAGACCGTCGACGAGGACGAGGACGACATCTCGAACGACACGTCGAACGACACGTCGGACGACACCTCGAACGACACGTCCAACGACACGTCGGACGACAGCGCCGACGAGAGCTCGGCTGCCGAGGAACCGACCGAGGACGCCGACGAGGAGTCCAAGGACGCCTGAGCGCCGCTCGACGTACGACGGCCCGTCACCCACCTGGGTGGCGGGCCGTCGTCGTCTCGACGTCGGGCCGGGTCAGGCGTGCTGGTCGGGTTCGGCGGACCCGGGTTGCACGGTCCACTCGGGCGGCTCGTCGACGCCCGACTCCTCGTCACGCTCGGCCTCATCGGCGGTGGCCTGCACGATGCCGCGGGCGTGGTGCACGGGCGCGTAGACGGCGTAGAGCCGGATCGGCACGTCGCCGGTGTTGATGACGTCGTGCCACGTCCCGGCGGGGACCATGATGGACCAGTCGTCCTCGACGGACTGCTCGAAGGTCAGGTCCTCCTTGCTGGGACCCATCACGCACCGACCCTGGCCCGCCTCGAGGCGCAGGAACTGATCGGTCTCCGGGTGGACCTCCAGCCCGATGGACTCACCGACCGGGATGCTCATCAGCGTCACCTGGAGGTAGCGACCGGTCCAGGCGACGGTGCGGTAGGTGTCGTTCTCGAGGGTGGCCGCCTCGATGTCGAAGGCGTGGGGGCTCGCGCCCGGGTCGCTGACAACCATCCGGTTCATCCTTCCGTGCTCGTGCTCGTCCTTCGCGCGGCGTGTGCCTCACAGTGCACTATGGCGCACTCTGAGGCACACGCGGCGACCCATGGCGACACGGCTCAGACCGGCCAGGCGCGTTCGAGCAGCCGGGTTGCCTCGGCGCGGGTCAGCCCCAGTCGCCGGGCCGTCACGGCGTACGCCGCCGCAGCCCGGTCGGCCTCGGGCGACGCCGCGGCGGTGCCCGACGCGACGAAGGTGCCGCGTCGCCCCTCGGTGACCACGACGCCGTCCGCCTCGAGCTCGCGGTAGGCCCGGGCCACGGTGTTGGCGGCCAGTCCCAGCTCGGCGGCCAGCGCGCGCACGGTCGGCAGCTTGGTCCCGGCCGGCAGGTCGCCGCCGGCCGCGCGGCGCGCCACCTGGGCGCGCAGCTGCTCGAACGGCGGCTCGGGGAGCGACGGGTCGGGCGGGTGGATCCGCATGCCGGGGACCCTAGACGACTCAGCGGTGTCTCTCGCCATGCGTCCGCCGATGCGGTACTGATGGGCCATGTCGAAGTCGGCACTGGTCGTGGGCGAGTCGCTGGTCGACATCGTGCGCGGTGGCGACGGCAGCACGACCGAGTTCGCAGGAGGTAGCGCCGCCAACGTCGCCGTCGCGCTGGCCCGGCTCGACCGTCCGGTCGACTTCGCGAGCAGCTGGGGTGATGACGACCGGGGCCGCGTGCTGGCCGAGCGGCTCGAGCGCGACGGGGTGTCGCTGGCGGTCGACCCGCACGCGATCGGGCACACCTCCACCGCACGGGCGACGCTCGGCTCGGACGGCCACGCGTCGTACACGTTCGACCTGTCGTGGCGGCTGAACCCGCTGCGCGACGGCGTCGACCCGGTGGTCGTGCACACCTGCTCGCTGGGCGCGGTGCTGGCGCCGGGAGCCGAGGACGTCCTCGTGCTGCTGGAGCGGCTCCGCGAGGACGCGACGATCAGCTACGACGTGAACGTCCGACCCGCGATCACCGGCACCGGCCCGGACCTCGTCGCCCGGGTGGAGGCGGTCGCGGCCAGCAGCGACCTGGTGAAGGCCTCCGACGAGGACCTCGAGGCACTGTACGCCGAGCTCGACCCGGTCACGGCTGCGAAGCGGCTGCTGGCCCTCGGCCCGGCAGCGGTCGTCGTCACCCGCGGCCAGTCCGGTGCCACGTGGGTGAGCACGACCCACGAGGTCGACGTGGCGGCTGTGCCGGTGGTCGTCGCAGACACGATCGGTGCCGGCGACACGTTCTGCGCGGCGATGCTCGATCGGCTGTGGGCGCGCGGCCTGCTGGGGCCGAACGGGCGGGAAGCGCTGGTCGACGTGGCCCGGGACGCTGTGGTGGACGTGCTGTCCTTTGCCGCCCGCGCTGCGGCCGTCACGGTCGGGCGACCTGGCGCGGACCCGCCGTACCGCCGCGAGCTCAGCTGAGCGCTAGTGCGGCGGCCGCCACGCCGGGTCGCGGCCGATGAAGCCGATCAGCCGGTCCGCGACGGGGGCGTCGTCCGGGACCGGCACGGCCGGACCGTACTGACCGGAGTCGCGCATCAGCTGCTCGAACGGCTTGCTCCCCTCGAGCAGCTCCTCGGCGAACCCCGGCGCGAGGGAGAAGTCCTGGCCGCTGGCGCGGGCCAGGTCCCACGAGTGCATGAACACGTCGGCGGTGTAGAACCTGTCGACCGCCTCGTCGAGCGGGAGCGTGCCGGTGTGGCGGTTGTCGAAGCTCCGGGACGGGGTGGCCGGGTCGTCGAGCAGTGCCTGGACGGCGGTGCACTGGACCGTCCACGCAGCCACCGGGTCGTCGGCCACCGACGGCCCCGCCGGCAGCTCGACGTCGCAGCCGCCGCGCAGGAACCCGGGGAACCACTCCACGAGGTGGCCGACCACGTCGCGTGCGGTCCACCCCTCGACCGGCGCCGGCGCCTCCCAGTCGCGGGTCCCCCGGACCAGCTCGGTGAAGGCGCCGGCGTGCCGGCGGTGGCGCTCGGCGGCGTCCGGCATCAGACCGCCCCGTCGGCCAGCATCGTGTCGAGCTTGGCGTACCCCTCGTGCACCCCGGTGTCCATGCCGCTGCTGAGCATCCCGTCGCGACCCTCGATGGAGTCGCACAGGGACTGGGCGTGCAGCCGGGTGGTGCCGTCGCCGAGGTCCTCGAACCACATGGTCTCCAGGGCGATGGCGTCGGGCATCCCGTCGAAGGAGAACGTCTGCACGATCTTGGTGTCGGTCACCTGCGGGAAGGTGCCCTGGAAGCCGAACTCCTCGCCGTCCCGCTCGCACACGTAGCGGTAGGAGCCGAGGCTGCGGCAGTCCCAGTGCTCGATCCGCGCGGTCACCGAGTTCGGGCCGATCCACTTCACGAACAGGTCGGGATCGGTGTGGGCCCGCATCAGCTGCTCGGGCGTGGCACGGAAGTCGCGCGTGATGCGGACGATGGGCAGGTCCGGGACCGCCTCGATGGCGGCCTCGGCGTACCGGGTCTGGTGCTGGGTCTGACTGGTCATGATGCTGTTCCTTCCTCGGTGGCTGCTTCCTGGTCGTGATCCATCTCGGCGAGCACGGCGTCGAGGCGGCGGTACCGCTCCTCCGCCTGCTGCCGGTACCGCTCGATCCATTTGGTCATGAGGTCGAACACCTCCGCCTCGAGATGGACCGGCCGACGCTGGGCCTCGCGACTGCGCGTGACCAGCCCCGCGTCCTCCAGCACCTTCAGGTGCTTGGAGACGGCCTGGAGGCTGACGTCGTAAGGCGCCGCGAGCTGGCCCACGGTCGCGTCCTGCTGGGTGAGCCGGGCGACGATGTCGCGCCGCGTCGGGTCCGCCAGTGCGGCGAAGACGCGGGAGAGCTGGTCGGCCATCTCGATCCTTTTCAACTCGTCGGTTGAATACGACCGTAGATCGCGCTCCTGACTCTTGTCAACCCCTCGGTTGAATACGTCAGGCCGGTCCGAGGTGCGCGTGCACCAGGGGTACGACGCTGGCACCCTCCCCGCTGGCGGCCGCCACCCGCTTCATGGAACCCGCCCTGATGTCACCGACCGCGAAGACTCCCGGGACGGTGGTGGCGAGGTTGGCCGGTGGCAGTCCGTTGCCCCACTGCTCGGGCGGGACGTCCCGCCCGGTCAGCACGAAACCGCGCTCGTCCCGCGCCACGTCGGCCGGCAGCCAGTCACAGTGCGGCTCAGCACCCAGCAGCAGGAAGAGGCCGCCCACCTCGAGCCGCTCCATCGCACCGGTCGTGCGTTCGCGCACGTCAATCCATTCGAGCCGCCCGTCCCCGCCGCCGTCACACACCTCGCTGTCGGGGCGCACCGTCACCCGCGGGTTCCAGTCGACCTCCTTGATGAGGTAGCGCGACATCGTCTCCTCGAGCCCGGGCCGACGCACCAGGATGGTCACCGAGCGGGCGAACCGCGCGAGGTGGATCGCCGCCTGACCGGCGGAGTTGCCGCCGCCGACCACCACGACGTCCTGCCCCTCGAGCTCCCGGGCCGCGCTCATCGCGCTGCCGTAGTACACGCCCTTCCCCACGAGCCGCTCCAGGGCCTCGACCCCGAGCTTGCGGTAGCTGACGCCGGTCGCGACCACGACCGACCGGGTGTGGACCTCTCCGCCGTCGGTGCGGACGACGTGGTGGTCGCCGTGCTCGCACGGCGCGACCGACGTGACCTCCCAGCCGGTGAAGAACCGGGTGCCGAACCGGATCGCCTGGTTGCGGGCGCGCTGTGCCAGCCGCATGCCGGAGATCCCGCGGGGGAAGCCCAGGTAGTTGCGGATCATCGAGCTGGTGCCGGCCTGCCCGCCGATCGCCTCCACCTCGACGACCACCGTGTTGAGGCCCTCCGACGAGCCGTACACCGCTGCGGCCAGCCCGGCCGGCCCGGCTCCGACGATGCACAGGTCGACGACGGTGTCGACGTCGACGTCCTCGGGACGCCCGTAGATGGTGGCGGCCACCTCGCGCACCGACGTGGGCGCGTGCACGTCGCGGTAGGGCGAGTCGACGAGCGGGTACGTCGGCTCCCCGTCGTACCGCTCCACGATCTCGCGGCCCACCTCGGTTCCCGGGTCGTAGGTGCGGTGGGGCACGCCCATCCGGCCGAGGAAGTCACGGATCGCGGACGCGAGCGGGTTACCCGGCGGCGACACAAGGCGCACCGTCTCGATCTCGGGCTCGGCCACGGTCGAGCCCCAGTCCGAGAGCAGCTCGGTGATCGCGGTGTGGAACTCCTCGTCGCGCACGCCGCGGGGCATCAGCAGGTAGGCGTCGTACTTGCCGGTGGCGAGGCCGGCCCGGAGGCTCGGGGCGTCGGCGAGGAACCGGTCCCAGTGGGCGACGACCACGCGCTTGGCGGTCGGGACCAGCTGCCGCCACTTGCCGAACGTCTGCATCGGGGTGGTCTCGCGCAGCGCCGAGTCCGCCACCATCAGGGCGAGCGGTCGGCCGTCGGCCTCGAGCTGCTTCACCAGCCGGGCGCCGTCCTCGAACGTGGTCGCGGTGAGGAGGTCGTAGTCGCGGGCGTAGCGCCCGAACTCGTCGAGCAGGAACTCGGAGTGGTCGTTGGAGACGAGCAGGATCGTGGGGTTGGTCACGTCCCCAGTCTGACCGATGCCAGGTGAGGTCCACCTAGGATGAGCGACCGTGCGGCTCCGGATCGACCTGTCCTACGACGGGAGCGCGTTCCACGGCTGGGCGACCCAGCCCGGGCTGCGGACGGTGCAGGGCACGCTCGAGGCCGCGCTCGCGATGGTGCTGAGACTGCCTGCCGTCGCCGTCGTGTGTGCCGGGCGCACCGACACCGGCGTCCATGCACGCGGCCAGGTGGTGCACGTCGACCTGCCCGAGGACGCGTCGTACGACGAGCGGCTGCTACGTCGGCTCAACGGCGTCCTCCCCGCTGACGTCCGGGTGAGGGCGGTCGCGCCGGCACCGCCCGGCTTCGATGCTCGCTTCTCCGCCCTGTGGCGTCGCTACACCTACCGGGTGGCCGACGCCCCCGCCCTCGCCGATCCACTCACCCGGGGTCACGTGCTCTGGTGGCCCCGTCCGCTCGACGTCGAGGCGATGGCTGCGGCCGCCGAGCCCCTCCTCGGGTTGCGGGACTTCGCGTCGTTCTGCAAGCAGCGCGAGGGTTCGACCACGATCCGCACCCTCCAGCACTTCTCATGGGAGCGGGTCGACGGGCTGGTCGTCGCCACGGTCCGGGCCGACGCGTTCTGCCACCACATGGTGCGATCGCTGGTCGGCTGCCTGCTCGCGGTAGGCGAGGGCCGGCGACCGGCCACGTGGCCGGCGGAGATCACGGCGGCGGGGGTGCGTGACCCGGCCGTGGCGGTGGTTCCCGCGCACGGGCTGACTCTCGAGGAGGTCGGCTACCCCGGCGACGCCGACCTGGCCGGCCAGGCCGACCTGGCGCGCGCGAGACGGGAGACGACATGAGCGACGACGACCACTACTTCTCCGCCGACCCTGCAGCGCCCTTCGCCCGCGAGGAGTTCGATGCCGAGGTGTGGGGGCACCGGTTGCGGCTCACCAGCGGCGCGGGCGTCTTCAGCAAGGGTCACCTCGACCACGCCACCGCGGTGCTGTTCCGTGAGACCGAACCGCCGGCGCAGGGTCAGTTCCTCGACCTCGGGTGCGGCTACGGCGTGATCGGGCTGGCGATCGCCGCGGCGGTGCCGCTGGCCAACGTCACCGCGACCGACGTCAACCGGCGGGCGGTGCTGCTCGCCAACGAGAACGCTCGGGCACTGGGGCTCGACGGTCGGTTCGTCGCCTGCACCCCGGACCAGGTGCCGTCCGACGCGACGTACGACGAGATCTGGTCGAATCCGCCGATCCGGATCGGTAAGGAGGCACTCCACGAGCTGCTGCTCACCTGGCTGCCGCGGCTGCGGCCGGAGGGCAGGGCGGTGATGGTGGTCGGCAAGAACCTCGGCGCCGACTCGCTGCAGCGGTGGCTCACCGAGCAGGGCTGGCCGACCACCCGGCTGGCCAGCGCCAAGGGGTTCCGGGTGCTGGAGACCGTCCGGGGAGCGTGAGAGGCGCCGACGTCACGTCTGACCGTCGACGAACATGCCCAGCCGGGTGCGGGTCATGTCCGGGGCGGTGGGCAGGTGACCGTTGACCGCGCGACAGATCCACCCGAGCCGCATCGCGAGTGCGACGGCCGCGTCGAGGTCGGCGTCGTACCGCTCGTGGTAGGGGCGCAGGTAGCTCTCGACGTACGACGTGAGGTCCTCGGAACCCGCGACGTCGTCCAGCCCCCAGGCGATCACGCCCTCGAGCGTGACCGACAGCGAGAAGAACGGGTGAGAGACGCACGAGTCGCCCCAGTCGAGCAGCAGGTGGGTCCCCTCGCCGAGGAAGACCTGGCCGTCGTGGAGGTCGTCGTGCTGCAGCGTCTCGTGAACCCCGTATGCCGAGAGCTCGCGGCACAGGGCATCGACCCGGTCCGGGCTCGGCCACCGCGGGTCGGCGTCGCCCAGCTCGAGAAGGAGGGCGGCGTACGCCTCAGCGAGCGTCGGGAGCCGTCGGTCGGGCACTCCGAGCGCGAGCAGCGCGTCGACGTCGTCCTCGCAAGCCAGCTGCACCCGGGCGTAGGCCTCGAGCACGTCGTGCCATCGCGCGAGCGAGCGCTCCTCCTCGACCGCCTCGCGCAGCCGGCGCCCCGCGTCGCGCATCAGCATCCAGCCGGTCCCGGCGTCGAAGGCGAGCAACGCGGGCACGCGCTCCGGCGCGCGGGCGGCCACCAGCGCGGTCAGCGCCGCCTCGTGGCGCAGCGGTTCGTGGTTGGCCTTGAACCAGACGGTGTCGTCAGCGGTCGGCACCCGCATCACCGTCGACCACTCCTCGACGTGCGGCTGTGCCACCTCCCCGGTGCGCTCGATCCCGAGCTCGGCGAGCCGGTCGTCGATCCAGGCATGGGCCCGGTCCACGAGGTCGGCGCTGCGCCAGTACTCAGTCACGGGGCTAGCGACTCGCGACGGTGCACCAGGCCGAGCCGGCCACCGAGAACGGTTCCGGCCCGAGCCGGGCGGCGCAGGCGGCGCGGACCGCAGCCACCCGGTCCGGTGGTTGCGACGCGATGAACACACCTGCCGGGCCGACGCCGTAGGTGAACGGCTCCCACCAGTCCTCGAACCGCTCGAACGTGATGGTGACGGTCAGCACCGTCGTCGTGCCGCCGGACAGACCCGCCTCCTCGAACAGCTCGGCCAGGTGCCCCTCGCGGGTGCCGGCCGCGACCGACTCGTTGTCGGCGGCCGGGTCGACGTCGCGCACGCCGTCCCAGAACGGGGTGAGCGGGCTGGTGCCGGAGGCGTGCTGCCAGACCGTGGCTGCGACCGTCCCGCCGGTGCGCGTCACGCGGGCCATCTCGCGCAGCCCGGCGATGGGGTCACTCATGAACGGCACCACGAGACCGGCCAGCGCCGCGTCCACGCTCCCGTCCTCCAGCGGCAGCTGCTCAGCCGGCGCGACGTGCGTCGTCACGCCCGGATGACGCTCCGCCAGGGCCGCGACGAACGCCGGCATCGGGTCGACCGCCGTCACGTGGTCCGCGCCCACGACGCCGACCAGCTCACCGGTCAGGGCGCCAGGCCCGCTGCCGACGTCGAGCGTCCGCATCCCCGGCTCGATCCCGGCTTCGGGCACGAACAGCCGGGCCAGCGGAGTGCTGAAGCGACCCATGAATCGGTCGTACGCCTCGGCGGTGACCTCGAACCCCATGAGGTCAACGTAGCGCCGACTGACATGCTGGGCTCATGACGTACGAGGCAGCGGAGAACCGGTACGACGGGCTGACCAGCGACGGCGGGATGGAGTACCGCTTCACGGGCCACAGCGGCCTCAAGCTGCCGGTGCTCTCCCTCGGGCTGTGGCAGAACTTCGGGACCGATCGGCCCGAGGAGACCCAGCGGGCGATCCTGCGCCGGGCGTTCGACCGGGGCGTGACCCACTTCGACCTGGCCAACAACTACGGGCCGCCGTACGGCAGGGCGGAGGAGAACTTCGGCCGCTACCTCGCCGAGGACTTCAAGCCCTACCGCGACGAGCTGATCATCTCGACCAAGGCCGGCTGGGACATGTGGCCGGGGCCGTACGGACAGGGCGGTGGGTCGCGCAAGTACGTCCTCGCGAGCCTCGACCAGTCGCTGGCGCGGATGGGGCTCGACTACGTCGACATCTTCTACAGCCACCGGTTCGACCCCGAGACGCCGGTCGAGGAGACGATGATGGCGCTCGACACGGCGGTGCGCTCCGGCCGGGCGTTGTACGCCGGGATCAGCTCCTACTCCGCCGGCAAGACCCGCGAGGCGGCAGGGATCGCCCGCGAGCTCGGTACGCCACTGCTGATCCACCAGCCGTCGTACTCCATGCTCAACCGCTGGATCGAGGCCCCGCGCGGTGAGCAGAGCCTGCTCGACGAGCTCGAGACGCAGGGGATGGGCTGCATCGTGTTCAGTGCGCTCGCGCAGG
>NZ_DASUTK010000108.1:0-7197 GCF_036374615.1 Nocardioides sp. | reverse complement strand
TCGCTGGTGAGGACCTTGTCGAAACCCGCGACCTGAGCGATCAGCGCCGCCCCGAGCGCCCCGGCTGCCGGGCCGGACAGCACCGTCGTGATCGGCTGGTGCACCACCTCGTCGGCGCTCAGCACACCGCCGTTGGACTTCATGACGTAGAAGGGGATCTCGCGACCGTCGAGGGCCGTGAGCCTGGTCTTGATGTTCGTCACGTACGCCGAGAGCCGCGGCTTGACAGCGGCGTCGACGAGGGTGGTCATGGCGCGCTCGTACTCGCGGTACTCGCGCAGCACCTCGCTGCTGATCGAGACCACCGCGTCCGGGTGCTCCTCGGCGAGGATCGCGCGCATGCGCTCCTCGTGCTCGTCGTTGGTGTAGGCGTGCAGGAAGCACACGCCGAGGGTGGAGATGCCACGGTCGCGGAACCAGCGTGCGACCTCGCGAGCGCCGGCCTCGTCGAAGGGACGCACCTCGGCGCCGGTGAAGTCGAGCCGACCCTCGACCCCGCGGACCAGGTCGCGCGGCACGATCCGGTCGGGCTTGACCCAGAAGTACGAGTTGCCGTAGCCGTCGGGAACCGACTGCCGGGCGATCTCGAGCATCGCCTCGTAGCCGGCGGTCGTGATGAAGCCGAGCCGGTCGACCTTGCCCTCGAGGAGCTGGTTCGTGGCGACGGTCGTGCCGTGGCTGACGGCACCGATCGTGTCCCCACCCGCACCGAGCATGCCGAGCACCTTCTCGATGCCGGCCAGGAAGCCGTCGGCCGGGTTGCTCGGGGTCGAGGGCGTCTTGGTCGTGACGACGTCGCCGGTGACCTCGTCGATCGCGACCACGTCGGTGAAGGTGCCGCCGGTGTCGATCCCGATCCGGATCCGCCGCGATGCCATGCCCACGATTCAACAGGTCTGCCGCGGCGCCGGACGACGGCACATCCTGCCGACGGACCCCGGCGCGGTTGGCAGCACCTGACAGACCGCAGCCAGGGTCGGCGGCGTTCTCAGCAGGGTGCGTGGACGAGTGCCGGGAGTGGCGGGAGGGTGGCGAGCGCCTCGAGCTCGTCGGCCATCGCTGCATTGAGCCGGAGCAGCAGGTCCGGGATCTCCGCGTCGGTCCAGCGGTGCCCGGCGATCACGTCCGTCACCTCGAACAGGGCCGTCGACAGTGCGTCGCGGCTCGCCTGGTAGGCCGACAGGGCGTCGCATTCACCCGCACCGTCCCGGAGGACGGCCACGATCGCGCGGGCGAGCAGCTCGGCGTCGCGCAGTGCGTCCGTCAACCCGTGCGCACCCAGCGGGTCCTTGAAGTAGCCGGCGTCGCCGACCAGCGCCCAGCCCTCGCCCCACGCCCGGCGGAGGTAGCCCGGCCTGCCCGTGAAGGTCCGCAGCGAGGCCGGCGGTGAAGCAGCCGCGAGCCTGGTCGTGAGGTCTCCCGGGGTTTCGGCGACGATGCGCGTGAGCGGTCCCAGCCCGCCGCGGCCCATCCGGTGGGGTGACGCGCTCGCGAACACGCAGGCCTGACCGGCGTTGGTGGGAACGACGCCGGACGCCGCGTTCGGCCGGAAGTTCCATTCGTAGCCGTCGGTCTCCAGCCCCGTCCAGTAGCCGTAGGTGACCGTGGCGATCGACTTCCCGACCCGTTCGTACGGCGCGTCGACAGCGTCGGCGATCGTCGACCTGATTCCGTCGGCACCCACGACGATCCGCGTCGCGACCCGCACCGTCTCGCCGCTCCGGGCCCGGCCGATGATCCCGGTGACCCTGCGGTGGCGATCGCGCTCGACGCCGGTCACGGCGATGCCGAACCGTACGTCGGCACCGGCCGCCATGGCCGCGTCGACCAGGATCGGGTCGAGGACCGTGCGCCTCGGCGCGTACAGCGCCTCCACGCCGTACGACTCCTTGAGGGTGATCGGGACCAGGTCGTCGGCGTACCGGAACGTCGTACGCCGCACGGCCGGGGTGCCCGCGTCGATGACCTGGTCGAGCAACCCCCACCGGGTGAGCTGCAGCACGCCGCCGCGCATCAGGGCGTGGGTGGACAACGTGTCGGCGCCGTACCGGCTGCGGTCGACCAGCAGGACTCGCAGGCCGTGCCGGGCGAGCAGGTGGGCGGTGGCGGCGCCTGCCGCGCGGGCGCCCACGACCACCACGTCGTAGCGGGGCTCGATCCGGCTCATGTCATCTCCAGTCGACTGGTTCGAAACGGGTGACACGCGATGTCACGTGACGTCAGCCGGCGTCGACGTCGATCGACACGGGCACCCCGTTGGTCATGACGTCGAACACGGCGGACCGACGGCGGGACTGCTCGACGACCGAGCGCAGCTTGTCAGGGTCGTCCCCACGAAGCGTGAAGCTCACCCGGACCTCCTGGTAGCCGTTGCGGACCTCGTCGGACAGCCCGAGGATGCCGAGCAGGTCGATGTCGCCCTCGACCGTCGAGGACACCTCGGTCAGGTTCACCCCGCGGGCCGCCGCGATGTTGGCGATGCCCGCGGTCAGGCAGGCGGCCAGCGCGTGCAGAAGGAACTCGACCGGCGTCGGACCGTTGTCGGTCCCGACCAGGATCGGCGGGTGGTCGGCGTCGAACGCGAACGGCTGCCGGTGCGTCATCTCCTGCTTGGCGCCGTGGAAAGCGTGGATCACCGACCGGCTGTGGGTGCCGCTCAGCCAGGTGTTGGTGGCCCGGAAGCGGAAGTCCGCGATGTCGGTGTCGCCCTTCACGGCGTCGAGCGTGGCGAACAGGGTCGCGGTGTCGACCCCGTTGCGGATGGTGTTGTCGGTGATGCTCATGGAGGTGCTCCTCAACTGTGGTGGATGTGGGTGGGTTGCTGGCCGTTCATGCGCTGCGCGTCGGCATCGGTGGCCGGGCGGCCGTAGGTGACGGCATCGCGGACGGAGGCCGGGGTGGTCGCCAGCAGCTCGGCGTCCGGCCGGGCACCGAGCGCGTCGTTCACGGTGGCGAAGGCCAGGCGGAGCGCGACGAAGACGGTGGTCGCGAAGATCTGCCGCTCGTCGTACCCGGCGTCACGCAGTGGCTGGACGTCGCGGGGCTCGGTGGCGTTCGGGTCCCGTGCCACCTTCCGGGCCCACCCCGCCAGGGCTCGCTCGGCCGGGTCGAGCCCGACGTCGCCGCCACGGAGGACCTGGCCCGCCACGTCGTCGCCGGCCAGGCCGGACAGTGTCCGGCCCCACGCGAGTGAGCAATACCCGTCCCCGAAGGCGGAGGCTGCTGCGACGACCAGGACGGCGCGCTGCCGGACGGTCAGCTCTCCGACCCGGACCGCGTCGCCGAGCAGGTCGAACAGGCGGCGGTGCAGCGCCGGGTCGTGTGCCCACAGCCTGGTCAGGTTCATCAGGAAGCCCTGCTTCGCGATGCTGTCGTCGTAGAAGCGCCGCACGTCCGCCGAGGTGGGCGGGAGCTCGAGGAAGCCGGTGCCGCCGGTCGAGGCCTCGGGCTCGGTGATGGTCATGGGGCTGACCGTACGAAAGCGCCTGCCTACCTCGCGTCGGTGCGTGCGCGCAATCGCAGGGGCTGCGTCCTGCCTGCCGATGGCGGTGTACGCGTACTCGTCAGGTGCGTGTCATCAGCCTGGCGACCGCCGCGGCGCGGGCCGACTTCCCTTGGATGCCGAGCTTCGCGTACGTGTTCTGCAGGTGCCGCTCGACCGTGCGGATGCTCAAGGTGAGGGACCGTGCGATGGCGGCGTTGTCCTGCCCTTGTGCGGCGAGCTGCAGTACGTCGAGCTCTCGCGGCGACAGCAGCGATGCCGGATCGGGACCGGCGACCCGTGTGCCCAGCTCGCGGTCCGGCGACATGAACGCTGCCACCTCGTCGACGAAGACCTGCCAGGCCGGCTCGTCGCCCAACACGATGTGGTTCGAGCTCTCCAGCACGACCAGCCTCGCACCGGGGATCGTCGACGCGAGGTGGCGACCTCCCTCGAAGTCGTTCATACGGTCACGCCGCGAGTGCAGCACCAGGGTCGGGAGGTCGAGCCCCGGCAGCAGGTCGGTCACGTCGTCGCGATTGCGTTGTCGACGGGCCGCACAGGCGGTCTCCGCCGACACGGACACGCGCTGCAGCTCATCGAGCCAGCGCATCTGGACTTCGCTGGCGCCCGGGATCATCATCGAGGTGAACACTCGCCGGAACTCCGACTCCGGCCGGGCCCAGCCGACCTTGATCAGCCGCTCGAAGGTCTCGTCGAGCTCGAGGTCCTCCGGCGTCGGATCGCGGAACGCCGCCGCGTAGCTCCCGTAGAACATCAACCGGGACACCCGCTCGGGATGGCGCACCGCGTAGACGATCGAGGGCGGACCGCCCTGTGCCATCGCCATCAGTGCGAACCGGTCGAGTCCGGCATGCTCGACGACCGCCTCGAGATCGGCGACCCGTGCCTCGAGCCGGAAGTCGTCGACGTCCCAGTCGGACAGCCCGTACCCACGCTCGTCGTAGCGGATCACGGTGGCGACGTCACCCAGGTCGTTCAAGAAGTGCCGCCACACGGGACTCTCCCAGTCATGCTGCAGGTGACTCAGCCAGCAGGTCGCGATGACCAGCGGAGGGCCGGAGCCGTGGCGCGCATAAGCGATCCGCACACCGTCGGCCGACTTGCAGAACCTCAGCTCCTGCGGTGGCGGCGCCGTCCCACGACCGGAGGCTGGCACGCCTCGATCGTACCCACGAGCCGCGACCTACTCAGGGCCCGCTCGTTGTACACCCCGGCAGGCTCCCGTCCGGTGAGTGCGCCGATCGCGGCCATGATCTCGGGTGCTCACCGGACATGCGGCTCAGGGGTGGGGGTGCGTGTCCGCGCAGCGATCCCGCGCAGCGTGAACCCGGCGCTCACCAGCAGAAGACCCAGGCCGAGAAGAGCGAGGGCCGACGACAGGGCGGCCAGGTCGAAGGGGCTGCGGCCGGCGTAGGCCTGGGTCATGGTCGAGGCGATCAGGGCCGCGTATCCGACGGCGCCCAGGGACAGGATCTCGATCCGTCGGCGCTCCGTGTGCTCGGGGGATGCCAGGAGCAGGAGAGCCAAGGCAGGCAGCACCTGTACCGCGTGCAGGGTGAACGCATGCGGGACCTTCAGCGCGCCCTCGGCGCCGAAGGTGTTGCCGCCCTCGACGATCATCTGCACTCCGACGCCCTGGCTGGCCAACATCAATACCAGCCCGAGCCGGATCGCGAGGGCCAGGCTGGGCGGAGCGTCCAGCTGTGCGAACGCCCAGATCGTGACCGCCACGATGACCAGGGCGACCAGCCCGACCAGCATCCCCATCAGGGAGAAGATCATGCCGTCGAAGCTGGTGGCCTCGTTGAAGTGAGACGCAACGCCGCGCCACTTCTGCATCGAGATGAGAAAGACCTCGCCCACCGACGCGAAGGCGAAGACGCCCACGACGAGCCACCCGAGCCACCGCCGTGGTCGCAGGAAGGCCATGAACCAGGTCAGCGTGGCCAGGGTGATCCCGAACGACAGGCCGAACACGATCGGCTTCCGCCACGAGACCGGGCCCTCCCACGGGCCGCCGTCGACGAGATAGACGACGCCGTGGAAGAGGCCGCTCAAGATGAGCAGGCCGCCGCACAGATAGCCGAATCGTTGATAGGACGCGACCGTGGTGAAACGGCCGATGCGCACCAGGTCAGCAGCCAGCTCGTTCATCTCAGTTCCCTTCTCGACCCTGAGGCCTGCAACTGATGTCCACCTGGGATCCGCGGTGTGCACCCACGATCGGTGCAGTCATGGGACCTCGATCTCGCTGACCCCTGGAGGTGGTGCGCTCGGCCACCTGGTACGGCAGCAGCGCGAGCGCGTCCGCCTCGGATGGGGTCTTCAACCAACCACCAGATCGCGCGGCCAGCGGACCGGCACGAGGCGAGGGGCGGCTGTTGCCCACGCGGGCGCTCGTATCCCTAGAAGTGTAAGTGAACCGTCCGCCGGGCTTCCTGTCCCAGCGCCTACTCCGGGGCGCGTTGGTTGTAAACGCCCGCTGGCTCCTGTCCGGTCAGCGCCCCGATCGCGGCCATGATCTCGTCGGTCACCTCGCGGCGAGCGCGGCCGAGCGGCACGCCGTCATACCGGCCGGTGAAGTGGAGCGGCTCGCCGAACTGCACCGACACCCTCGCCAGCCGAGGCAGCCGGGCGCCGACCGGTTGGATGTCCTGGGTGCCGGAGAGGCCGACCGGCACGACCGGGCAGCCCGCGGTGAGCGCGAGGTGGGCGACGCCGGTACGGCCGCGGTAGAGGCGACCGTCGCGGGAACGGGTGCCCTCGGGATAGATCCCGAACGCCTCGCCCCGGCCGAGCACCTCGAGCGCGGTGTCGAGGCTGGCGAGCGCGGCCTTGGTGTCGTCGCGGTCGATCGGCAGCATTCCGAGTCCCTCGAACCAGATCCGGCTCACGGCGCCCTTGAAGCCGGAGCCGTCGAAGTAGTCGGACTTGGCGAGGAAGACGACCTTGCGGGGCACCACGATCGGGATCACGACGCTGTCGACGAAGCTGAGGTGGTTGCTCGCGAGGATCACCGGGCCGGTATCGGGCACTCGATCAAGGCCGATGACCCGAGGCCGCCACATCGCCTTGGCAATCGGCGGCGTCACCGTGTGCATCACCTCGTAGAGCATGGCCTCATCATGCCGCTCCTGGGCGCTGCCGGGCCGCGGGTCGACACCGTCCGACCGTAGGTGGCTCGCGCGTGCCGCGCCACTGGCTTCCGGCGCCGGGGGTGTCGAGGCTCGCTCCGCTCGCACCTCAACCGCCGGCGAGCCCGTGCGCTCGACAGCCGTCGGCGAGCCCGTGCGCTCGACAACCCCCGGCGATGCGGCAGGTCCGGTGGTTGAGGTGCGAGGAGCGCAGCGACGAGCCTCGAAACCCCCGGACCTTCGCCGCCACTGCCCTCGCCTGCCGTGAGCCGGGCACGCCCGGCCTCAGGGGCCGGAAATAGGTGAAGGGCCCTCGCAGGTATGAGCTACAAGGGCCCTTCGATGGTGACGGGCTCGACCCGAAGGCCGCGCCCCTCACCGGGCGACCGTTCTGGTGACGTTCCGGCCGATGCACTCGTTGACTCCGGTCCCAGCCGACCCCGTCACCGGGCGGCTGCGGTGTTCCCCGGCGAACCGGTTCCCACCGGATGGACCCTCGTCTCCGAGCCATCCCGCTCTCCCTTGCGGAAGTGCGTGAGAGAGTTCTATGCCCCGCCG
>NZ_DASUTK010000107.1:0-4049 GCF_036374615.1 Nocardioides sp. | reverse complement strand
GAACCAGTGGGCCGAGGCCGCCGCCCGCGCCGGCATCCCGCTCGACCCGACGTACAGCGCGGGCCAGGGGCGGACGTCACAGGACTTCGTCGGGATCGCCGTCACGTACGCCGGCGTGGCGGTCAACCCGCTCGCGCTGCGGATCCGCACCGAGCGCTTCAAGACCCTGGTGATCCTCGACGAGATCCACCACGCGGGCGACGCCCGGTCCTGGGGCGAAGGTGTCCGCGAGGCGTTCGAGCCGGCCGCCCGGCGGCTGGCGCTGACCGGAACGCCGTTCCGCTCCGACGTGAACCCGATCCCGTTCGTCACCTACGCGCCGGGCGACGACGGCATCCCGCGAAGCGTGGCCGACTTCACCTACGGCTACGCCCATGCGCTGGCCGACCACGTCGTGCGTCCGGTGCTGTTCATGGCCTACTCCGGCGAGATGCAGTGGCGCACCCGCGCTGGCGACGAGGTGTCCGCGCGACTCGGCGAGCCACTCAGCAAGGACCTCACCTCACAGGCACTGCGAACCGCGCTCGACCCGCAGGGGTCCTGGATCCCGTCGGTGCTCACAGCGGCCGATCGGCGGCTGTCGGAGGTGCGGCGCCACGTGCCGGACGCCGGGGGACTGGTGATCGCCACCGACCAGGACTCCGCTCGCGCGTACGCCGCGCTGCTGGCCAAGATCGCCGGCGAGAAGCCGACCGTGGTGCTGTCGGACGAGAAGGCCGCCTCGAAGCGGATCGCGGAGTTCAGCAACAACGACAAGCGCTGGATGGTCGCGGTCCGGATGGTGTCCGAGGGGGTCGACGTCCCACGGCTGGCGGTCGGCGTCTACGCGACCACCACCGCCACCCCGCTGTTCTTCGCGCAGGCCGTCGGACGCTTCGTCCGGGCGCGGACGCGCGGTGAGACCGCATCGGTGTTCCTGCCCTCGGCGCCGACCCTGCTCGGGTTTGCCGCTGAGCTCGAGGCGCAGCGCGACCACGCCCTCGGACGGGTGATCACCAACGAGGACGACATCTTCGCCGCCGAGCGCGACCTGTTGGCGGCGGCTGCCGCGGGGGAGACCGCCTCGGACGAGCTGGCGGTCCCCGGCTACCAGGCGCTCGGCTCCGAGGCGCGCTTCGACCACGTGCTGTACGACGGCGCCACCTTCGGCCACTCCGGCGACGTGCACGTCGGGTCCGAGGAGGAGATGGACTTCCTCGGCATCCCCGGCCTGCTCGAGCCCGACCAGGTCCGCGAGCTGCTGCACCACCGGCAGACCGAGCGTGCCCGCCGGCGACCGGCATCGGAGCCCGACACGGTGGAGCAGGTCTCCACCCACGAACAGCTGGCCGTGCTGCGCCGCGAGCTCAACGGGCTGGTGGCTGCGTGGCACCACCGGACCGGCCAGCCGCACGGCGCCACGCACGCAGCCCTGCGCAAGGACTGCGGAGGACCCGCCGCGGCGATCGCGAACGCCGACCAGCTGCGGTCGCGGATCAACCGGATCCGGGAGTGGGCCGCGAAGGGCCACGAGGCCCGCTGACCCGGCCCCGCCTGAACGGGGGAGCCCCCGCCGGCGCCGAGATCGCTACAGTCTCGCCATGGCTGCCGAGACGAGTCAGACCCTGGATCGCGGGATCCGGGTGCTGATGGCGCTCGCGGCCGCACCCCAGGGACTGACCGTGACCGCGCTCGCAGAGACCCTCGGGATCAACCGGACCGTGGTCTACCGGCTCGTGAGCACGCTGGAGCTGCATGCACTCGTTCGCCGCGACGGGCACGGCCGACTGCACGTCGGACTGGGCATCCTCCACGTCGCGACCGCGGTCCAGCCGGTGGTGCGCGACGTCGCGATCCCGGTGCTGCGACGGCTGGCCGAGCAGGTCGGCTGCACCGCCCACCTCACGGTCGCCGAAGGTGACGAGGCGCTCGCACTGGCTGTGATCGAGCCGTCCTGGACCGACCTCCACGTCAGCTACCGGGTCGGCGCGCGACACCCCCTCGACCGCGGTGCGGCCGGCAAGGCGATCCTGCTGCTGCGCGAGGCCTCCACGTCGCCGTACGCCGTCACGGCCGGCGAGCTCGAGGCAGGGGCCCGCGGCCTCGCGGCGCCGGTCCGCGGGGTCGAGGGGCTGGAGGCCAGCCTCGGGATCGTGACCCTGATGGCTCTCGACGAGCGTGAGCTCGGGCCGGTGGTGGTCGCGGCGGCCGACGAGCTCGCCGCACTGCTGCGCTGAGCCGCACTGAGCCGCACTGAGCCGGTCGCGTGAGCCTGAGCGTGCGCTATGGCGCACGCTGAGGCACACGCGACGTCAGGGGGTGACCGCGGCTCTCGCCAGGGGGAGTACCCGGTGCCGGATCTGGTCGGCGAGTGCGATCACGGTGGTCGATCGGTCGATGCCGGGGTCGGCCAGCACCTGGTCGATCACCCGCTGCAGGTCGGTGTTGGAGCGGGCGACCACCCGCGCCCACATGTCGCCGGTGCCGGTGATCGTGTAGGCCTCGAGGACCTCGGGGATCGCCGCGAGGTGGGCGGCGACCGTGTCGTGACCGGCCCCCTGACGGATCTCCAGGGTGAGGAACGCCGTCACCGGGAAGCCGAGCGCCTCCGGCGACAGGTTGGGTCCCCAGTCGGTGACGACGCCGGAGGCCACCAGCTTCTCGAGCCTGGCCTGCGCCGTGCCGCGGGCGACTCCGAGCCGCCGCGACGCCTCGAGCACGCCGATCCGGGGCTGCTGTGTGAAGAGTTCGAGCAATCTGACGTCGAGCACGTCCATGAGCGGCTCCAGAGTGGACAATCTGCGCAGGCTTTCGACGTACTGTTGCACAGATTGCCTCTACTGGGCAGGCTGACGCCATGACCACGTCCGAGAACTCGACGCTGACCGTACTCACGCACGAGGAGGAGCAGGCCGGACTGACCCTCGAGCAGCTCAAGCAGCTCGTGGGACTGGTGGAGTACGACGCTAGCAGCGACCCGTTCCCCGTGATCGCGATGGACTACATCGGGTTCGTCGTCGGGAACGCCACCCAGACCGCCAACTTCTACCAGCTCGCGTTCGGCATGGAGCTCGAGGCCTACCGCGGCCCCGAGAACGGTGTCCGCGACTCCAAGTCCTACGTGCTCCGCTCGGGCTCGGCACGGTTCGTGTTCACCGGCGGCGTCACGCCCGACAGCCCGGTCCTCGACCACCACCGCAAGCACGGCGACGGCGTCGTCGACCTCGCGCTCGAGGTGCCCGACGTCGACCGCTGCATCGAGCACGCCCGCGCGTGCGGCGCGACGATCCTCGAGGAGCCGCACGACGTGTCCGACGGGCACGGCACGGTGCGGACGGCCGCGATCGCGACGTACGGCGAGACCCGCCACACGCTCGTCGACCGCTCGCGGTACGACGGCCCGTACCTGCCCGGCTACGCCGCCGCCACGACCACGGTGACCCGCCGCGAGGGCCACCCCAAGCGGCTCTTCCAGGCGGTCGACCACTGCGTCGGCAACGTCGAGCTCGGTCGGATGGACGAGTGGGTCGAGTTCTACAACAAGGTGCTCGGGTTCACGAACATGGCCGAGTTCATCGGCGACGACATCGCCACCGACTACTCGGCGTTGATGTCGAAGGTGGTCGCCAGTGGCAACCACCGGGTGAAGTTCCCGCTCAACGAGCCGGCGATCGCCAAGAAGAAGTCGCAGATCGACGAGTACCTCGAGTTCTACGACGGCGCCGGCTGCCAGCACATCGCGCTCGCGACCAACGACATCCTGCGCACCGTCGACATCCTGCGCGAGCACGGCATCCAGTTCCTCGACACCCCCGACTCCTACTACGACGACCCCGAGCTCCGGGCGCGGATCGGGGAGGTGCGGGTTCCGATCGAGGAGCTGAAGAAGCGGCGGATCCTGGTCGACCGGGACGAGGACGGCTACCTGCTGCAGATCTTCACCAAGCCGATGGGGGACCGGCCGACGGTCTTCTACGAGTTCATCGAACGGCACGGGTCGCTCGGCTTCGGCAAGGGGAACTTCAAGGCGCTCTTCGAGGCGATCGAGCGCGAGCAGGAGCTCCGCGGGA
>NZ_DASUTK010000106.1:0-17770 GCF_036374615.1 Nocardioides sp. | reverse complement strand
GAGATGTTCGGCTCGGGTGAGTCGCGGGTATCGACACGCTCCCTCGCGGCTCGCCCACCGACGACGCACCGGCTTCGCCGGAGCGATCAGCCGTCGGTGGCGTTGGGATTGGTGCAGATCACCGTGTCGCTGGGGATGTAGCTGGTGTGGAACTTCTCGGTGCGCACCAGCTCCGGGGAGCCCGGCTTGCGGAAGTAGCGGAACACGTCCACGTCGAACCCGCCGTACCCCTCGTTGGGGTGACACCGGACGGTGTCGACCCGCCGGGTCTCCGGCGAGGTGAAGTTGTAGCGCTCGGATGTCGACGTCGAGATGTCCCAGTACTTCGTGGACCACATGCTCACCGTCACCACGCCTGAGGTGCTGGGCGTGCTCGGCGTGACGCCGGCAGTGATCAGCACGCCGTACGGCGTGTCGTTGCGGAACCGCAGGTCCACCGAGCCCCACGCCACTGTCGCCTCGCGGCCGACGGGATAGCGGTCGATGTAGAACGAGTGCGGCTTGTGCTCCACGTCCTCGAGACCGGCGAAGAACATCGCGTTGAACGTGGTCGTCGCCATCTGCGAGACGCCGCCGCCGAGGTCCTGCACGAGGATCCCGTCGGAGATGACGTAGCCCTCGGTGAACCCGTTCTCGACGGTGCGCTCGCCCACCACGTCGTTGAGCGAGAACGTCTCGCCAGGCTCGAGGATGGTGCCGTCGACGAGCTCGGCCGCGCGGCCGATGTTGACGTTGCGGTACTCGGCGTGGGGGTAGTACGTCGTGAACGTGGAGACCTGTTCCTTGATCTTCAGCGAGCGAGCCTCTGCCGTGGTGAAGTCGGCCTGCGCCGCGACCGCCTTGACCCGCTCCTCACGCTTGCCCTCCGGACGTACGACCAGGTCCAGGAAGGTCCGCTCCACCTCGGCCGGGTCGTACGTCACGCCCGGCTTCGCCGGGATCACGCGCGGCGCGCCGTCGACGACCCGCACCGTCGCGTCGACCGGGTCACCACTGCTGATCCGGGAGTCGAGCAGCTTGGTCAGCGCCTTGCGATCGAGCCCGGGCACGAGCTCGCCGTCCTGCGGGCGCAGGCGCAGTGCGTCGGCATACACCCGCGGCGCCAGCCTGACCTCCGAGTCCCCGAACAGCAGCGTGACCGGGCCGGACACGGCCGGATTCGCGAACTCCTCGACCGCCCGCTGCACGTCGGCCTGGTCGATCTCGGGCTGCGACGCGGTCAGGGTCAGCTCGGCCGGGGATCCCTCCGAGAGGTAGGCCGAGGTCACCGCCTCCCGCGCAGCGTCGACGTCCACCGCCTGTCCCGTGCGGGGCTCGGTGACGTCCACCCGGCCGTCGCGGAACCGGACCTGGCCGTTGCGGGCAGGGGTCCCGGCGTCGGAGGCGAGCTCCTCGACCGCTGTGTCCAGGGCCGATTCGTCGACGTCGAGGACGGGCGGCAGGTCGTCGCCGTCGGTGTAGTAGTCCCAGAGCCGGCCGGGACGCCACGACCGGCCACCACCCGCAGCCTCGATCGAGGCCTCGTAGTCGACTCTGAGGCCCGCCTCCGCCGGGTCGACCGAGAGTGTCTCGCCGTCGACCACGACGTCGATCGGTTGGTCGACGCGGTCGGCGAGGCCCTCCTCGAGGGTCTGCACGGCCTCGTCCGGTGTCAGGCCACCCACCTCGACCCCGGCGACCGTGGTGCCGCGCGGCACCTTGTCGCCCGCGGCGGCGTAGGCCGCGGCGTAGCCGGCACCGACGAGGAGCGCCAACCCCAGCAGGAGGAGCAGGACGACGCGGCCACCTGGCTTCTCGCGTCCGGGGTCTGTCACGCGCGTCATCCTAGGTGGGGGAACCTGGGCGATCGTGCAGGCCGCCACGGTGCGGCCGCGGCAGGGTGGCCAGCGCCGCGAGCAGCACCAGGAGCGCCACCAGCAGCAGGCCGTAGCCCCGCACGCTGGTGGCGATGGCGTAGTCGCCCTCGGGCCGCTCGGGGACCGCCCACGCAACGCCGCCGGCGAAACCCACCGCCGCCGGAAGCCGGGTCGACCAGCCGCTGCCCAGGGCCGCGAGGGCTGCGAGGGCCAGCAGCGCGACGACCGGCAGCCCCCACCACAGCTCGTGTACCGCGACCGCGGCGACCGCCGTCGCGAGCCCGGCCGCGAGCAGCACGAGCGCCGTGGCGAGTCGCAGCAGGAGGGTCACAGACCGGCGAACAGGTCGGTCTCGTAGCCGTCGTCGCCGGGTACCGGGGTGCCGCGCGCGATCCGGTAGGCCTCCTCGCCCCAGAACGCCTGGCCGCTCTCGCCGCCGCTGAAGAACGGGCCGTCCTGCTCGACCTGGCTGGCATGGGCCGCCAGCGCCTGCATCTTCTGCGCGACGTACTCGGAGCCGTCGATGCGGGTCGAGATCAGGTGGTCGGGTGTGACGAACGGCGGCAGGTCGCCGTCGGGCTCCATGCCCTCGAACGTGGTGGTGTCACCGGCCTCGCGCAGCCGGCGCAGGCTGTCGCGCATCCTGGTCTCCGACAGCGCCGACCAGTAGATCTTGGCGATCGTCCACGGCTCACCCAGGTCGAGCTTGTACGACGGCACGCCCGCCAGGTCGGCCGCGTACGTCGCCACCCGGTGCGCCTGGATGTGGTCGGGGTGGCCGTAGCCGCCGAACTGGTCGTAGGTGACCAGGACCTGCGGCCGGACCTCGCGGATGATCCGGACCAGGTGGTCGGCGGCCTCGACGAGGTCGGCGTTCCAGAAGGCGTTGTCGGGTACGAACTCGGCCGCCATCGCGTGGCCGTCTTCGTGCCAGGCCATCCCGGAGTCGTGGAAGGCCCCGAAGCCGCCGAGCCAGCGCTGGTCGGTGACGCCGAGGATCTTCATCGCCTCGGCGAGCTCGCCCCGCCGATGCTCGCCGAGGCCCCCCTGCTGCTCGTACGCGAGGTGGGAGAGGTCAGGAACCAGCACCTCGCCCATCTCACCTGCGGTGCAGGTGACGAGCGTGACGCCCCGGCCCGCCGCGACGTAGGCCGCCATCGTGGCGCCGTTGTTGATGCACTCGTCGTCGGGATGGGCGTGGACCAGCAGCAGCCGCTGCGCGAACGTCTCGGGCATGCCCTCAGTCTTGCGGAGACCGGTGACGACGTCGCGGTCGGGCCCGACGCCCCACGCGCCCGGGCCTCATCCTCCCCCGAGATGATCGAGGAGCGGCAGCAGGAACGGCCGGTCCGGCTCGAGCCAGTCGACGGCCTCGAGCTGCCCGGCCGCCAACCAGCGCGTCGCGTCGTGCTCGACCGGGGTGGGCTCGCCCTCGAGGAGGGTGCAGGTCGCCACGACGAGCTCGTACCGGTCCCCGATCGCGACCACGCCCGGCAGCCAGGCGCCGACTGAGATCCGGCACCCGAGCTCCTCGGCGATCTCCCGCTCGAGCGCTGCCTCCGGCGGCTCACCGGGCTCGACCTTGCCACCCGGGAACTCCCACCGGCCGGCCGCCGCCGCGGGCGTCGTACGGCGGGCGGCGAGCACCCGTCCGTCCTGGACGATCGCGGCCCCGACCACCCGCTGCCGCTGCGACATGGCGGCGACTCTACGGACCCGACTCGGTTCGGCGGGGGTACCGTGCCGACGTGGTTCACGGCCTGCACCTGACGCGGACCTCGGAGAACGTGTCCGAGATCGAGGCGCTCGGCGGTCTCCTCGGCGGGCCTGCCGGACTGAAGGGCCTGCTGGGCAACCTGAAGTACCGCGCCCAGCCGTCCAGCGTCCCCCGGCTGCTCGGACGCGCCGTCGACCAGGCCTGGCGCTGGAACGACTACGACTGCCACGACCAACGGTGGTGGCCGCAGGGCATCTCCTCGTCGGCCGACGCCGCGGACTCCGAGGAGTACGACGGACGCCGACTGCTGGTGGCGACGTGGTACGCCAAGGACCTCGGAACCGGGTCGTTCGGCTCGCGGGTGACCTTCCTCGACCTCGACACCCTGCGCTACCGGCACGTGCTGCTGGTCGAGCCGTACCTCGACCGTGACGGCGCGCTCGCGCTACGGCCGCTGCGGATCCATGCGGGCGGCATCGTCTGGCGCGGCCCCTACCTGCACGTCGCGGCCACCTCGCGGGGCTTCTACACCTGCCACGTGGACGACGTGATGCGGGTCGAGGGGGACGACGAGTGGCCCGACCGCTTCGGCGTGGAGCAAGGTCGGGTGGCCTCCTACGGCCACCGGTTCGTGCTGCCCGTGAGGTTCGCCTACCGGGCCCGCGCCGAGCCCGGGCGGCCCGGGCTCCGCTTCTCGTTCCTGTCCCTGGACCGGGCGACGTCCCCGCCGTCGTTGCTGGCCGGGGAGTACGGGCGCGGCAAGGAGTCGACCCGGCTCGCCCGGTTCGAGCTGGACGGCGGCACCTCCTTGCTCGTGCCTGGCGACGACGAACGGGTGCAGCCGGCCTGGCTCGACGACCGCGGCGTGCGCCAGATGCAGGGTGCGGTGACGGCGAAGGGTCGCTACTACATCACCGTCTCGCGCGGGACCCACTGGCCGGGAACCGTGTTCGTCGGCAAGCCCGGTTCGCTCACCAAGCGCCCCCTGGCCGTCCCCGTCGGGCCCGAGGACATCAGCTACTGGCCCTCGACCGACCGGCTCTGGTCGCTCACCGAGCACCCGGGCCGCCGCTGGCTCTTCTCGATGAAGCGCAACTGGTTCGACTGATGCCCTAGCGGCCGCGCGTGTCCGGTACGCCCAGCCGCCCCTTGGTCACCAACAGGAGCAGCGCGGCGGCTGCGACGTACACGGTGATGATCACGATGTCGGGAGCGTCGAGGGCGTGCGAGTACGCCCGCTCGCGCGCCATCAGCACCAGGTTGTCCTGGGCCGGCGTGAAGCTGGCGTGCAGGACGACGCAGAGCAGTGCGCTGCGCGTCCTCGCCCACAGGTACGTGTAGAAGAACGCCAGCACCAGGGGCACCACGAATCCGAGCGGGCCGTAGAGCGGCACGTGCCAGACACCCCAGACCAGACCGATGATCAAGGTGGCGCGCAGGGGGCTGCGGGTCCCGAGCAGGTGCGGCAGGCCGAACCCGCGCCAGCCGGGCTCCTCGAGGGCACCGCCGAGCACGAGGACGAACAGCCACGTCGCGGCGTACGCCGGAGCCCGGTCGATCGCGAGGCCCCAGTCGACCGGGTGCCCGAGCAGCTGGAGCACGAGCGACACGACGGCGTACAGGCCGATCGGGAGGCCCAGCGCGTAGACCCACCAGCGCGCTCCGACCCGCCACCGGACCAGCGATGCGGTCCAGTCCCCGAGCGACGCGCCGGTCCTCCGGAGCACGAAGATCGCGGCCACCATCGGACCGAGCACGCCGGCGAAGAACGGCACGTCGCCGGCTCCGGCGTACGCCGCCGCCCACAGGCTCCACGAGATGCCGTAGGCCAGCAACACGAAGGTGGCGAACGGGTGCCGGTCGACGAAGCGGTCGACTGCCGGTCGGTGGGCGGACTGCTGCGTGGTGGTCACTGGAACTCAACTCCGAAAGCGTCTACCCCCACGCTCTCCTCCAGAGCGAGGCCGAAACAGGGCCGGAGGTCCCGGCCCGTCGGGACGATCAGTCGCGCGGGAGCCGCGCCAGCTGCCGGCTCTGCGCGACCAGCCGACCCACGGAGTCCCAGACCTCGCAGTCCTCCTCGAACATGCCGCCGGCCACGTTGCGGGTGGCGTGGCGGACCTGCAGCCAGCCCGGCTCGGGCCGCGCCCGCACGTGCACGGTCAGCTCGACCGTCGGCGCCCACCCCATCAGCCCGAGGTCGAAGGTCACCGGCGGCAGCGCGTCGACCACGGTCAGCAGGCTGATCGGATCGGGCTCACGGTCGTCGACCAGCCGGAACCAGCCCTGGAGCTCGCCGTTCCCGCTCGGCTGGCCCAGCGCCCAGCCGACGTGCCGGGGGTCGAACCGAAGGTCGAACCGGTCCAGGAGCGGAGCAACCTCGCGCAGCTCCCGCGGCGCCATCGTGTTGGGGACGCAGTCCTCCAGCGGCGGCAGGTCGGGTGGGCTCGCGGTGGTCCTGACGTCGTCGGACAGGTCTGCCAGGTCGCCGTACGTCGCCAATGCGGTCAGCCGGTGGTCGTCGCCCTGCCACAGGTCGGCCGCCAGGGTCGCGGTCGTGCCGCCCTCGCGGACCACGCGGGGCCGGACCGTCGCCGGCCCGGCAACCGCGGCCGACAGGTAGTAGGCACTGAGCGAGATCGGATCCGGCTTCTCGGCGACGACGCGGCCGAGCGCGTTGCCCACGACGGCCAGCTGGTAGCCGCCGTTGATGCCACCTCCGACGCGCCAGCCGTCCACCAGGTCGGTTGCGAATCCGTCGACGTCGGGTCGAACGGCGATGTGCGTGTCGTACTCCGTCACGGCGGCCACCCTACGGAGCCGTCCCAGCCGCCCGCTTGCCCGCCAATGCCTGCGCCGCCACCGCGAGGTCGTCGACACCACGCTGGAGCTCGTCGGGCTGATCGGTGGTGAGGTCGAGGTGGAACCCGTAGAGCGCCGAGTCGACCAACGTCACGATCCGCGCCACGCGTCGCGGCGGTGCGCCGCTGCGGACCAGGTAGTCCCGCAGCACCGCGGCCCATGCCGCGTTGCTGGCGCGTGCGTCGGACAGGTAGGGCTCCTCGCCGATCAGGCCGCTCGCAGCAGCCTGGCAGTAGAGGTTGAGCAGGGAGCGCAGCGGCTCGGTCTGGTAGGCCCTCCACAGCCGGTTCACCGCCGCGCGCACGGTCGGCGCCGGCGGAAGACCAGCCAGGATGTCGGCGCCCCGACGAGTCGCGTTCGCCACGACCGCCGAGACGAGCGCGTCCCGGTTGCCGAAGTGGTAGATGAGCATCCGGTCGCTGGTGCCGATCGCCGCGGCCAACGGGCGCAGCGTCAGCCCGATCAGGCCTGTCTCGAGCACCTGGTCGGTGGCGGCCTGGAGGAGCTCCTCGCGACGGTTCACCTGGCTAGCGTAGCGAGTGCTACAGTCGACTCTTGTAGCACTCGCTACACGGTACCGAGAAGGAAGTCATGAGCACCGCGATCGTCCTGCTGCTCGCCGCGATCGGGATCGAGGTCGCGGCCACCGCTTCGCTCCCCCGCACCGAGGGCTTCACCGTTCCAGGGTGGTCCGTGGCTGTGCTCTGCGGGTACGGCGCCTCGATCTGGCTGCTCGCCATCGTCGTCCGCACGCTGCCGGTCTCCGTTGCCTACGCCGTGTGGTCCGGCCTGGGCACCGCGATCGTGGCGCTGATCGGCTTCGCGTTCCTCGGCGAGCAGATGGGCTGGCTGAAGGCGGTGTCCCTCGGCTTGATCGTCGCCGGCGTCGTCGGCCTCAACCTCGCCGGCGCGCACTGAGGCCTACCGCAACTAGGCTGCCGAGATGGCCATCCACTGGACCCTCGGCTGCGACGCGAACGACCCGGAGCGGCTCGCCGCGTTCTGGGCCACGGCGCTCGGCTACGTGCCCGAGGACGAGTACGACGACCCCGACGGAGCCTCGATCGTGGACCCCGACGGTGTGGGACCGGCGATCGGCTTCCTGCGGGTCCCGGAGCGCAAGACCGCCAAGAACCGCATGCACATCGACATCCGGGTGCTGGGCGAGCCGCCCTGGGACCCGGTCGAGCGGGAGCGGTTGGTCCGCGAGCGGGTCGCTGCGCTGGTCTCGGCGGGCGCTACCCGGGTGCGGGAGGAGCGCTACGGGGACGACTTCGGTCACGTCGTCATGCTCGATCCGGAGGGGAACGAGTTTTGCGTGGCTTGATCTTCCGGCCCGGTGGTTTCGTGGCTCGGGACTTGGCGGCCCTCGCACCTCAACCTCCGGGCAGCCTCCCCGAACCGACGGCGGACTCGTCCTACGCTGACATGCGTGGCCTCACGAACCCGAGCGACGACGTACGCCCGGCGTCGCCGACGCCGGATGGCGAAGGTCGACCACGACCTGACCGACGCCCAGTGGGCCGCGCTCCAGGAGGCGTGGGGCGGCTGCGCGTACTGCGGCGCTTCTGGGCCGCTCCAGAAGGACTGCCTGCTCCCGATCTCGCGCGGGGGCCGCTACACGCTCGCGAACGTGGTGCCGGCGTGCCGGTCGTGCAACGCGAGCAAGTGCAACACCGAGCTCACGACGTGGCTGCGGCGCAAGGAGCTCGACGAGGGGACGATCCTGCTCCGGCAGGTCGAGATCGCCCGCGGCCTCGGCTGAGTCACCGCATGCCAGCACGCCGGCGCTAGCAGAGGATGCGGGACCGGCTCGGGTCGAAGAACGGCTTCAGCGACACCTGAGCGGGCACGCGAGTTCCCGCGACGTCGATCTCGAACGAGCCCGCGGCCAGAGCGGCGGCGGTGATGCCTTCATCACAGCCGATCCCGGCGATCCCGCACGCCGCACCGAGCGAGTGGCCGAAGCCACCGCTGCGGACGTGCCCGACCGGCTTCCCGTCCCAGTACACCGGCTCGTCCCCGAACAGGTCGTGATCGGGAGAGGTGAGCAGCACGTTGACCAACCGCTGGGTCAGCGGGCCGGACTCGCGGCGCGCCATGAGCGAGTCACGACCGATGAACCCACCAGGCTTGTCCCAGGCGACCGCGAACCCGAGGCCCGCCTCCAGCGGGGTGTCGGTCGAGTCGATGTCGTGGCCCATGTCACGGAAGGCCTTCTCCAGCCGCATCGTCTCCAGGGCCCCGAGCCCGGTCGGTCGGAACCCGAGGTCGGAGCCTGCGTCGCGCAGCTGTTCGTACAGGGTGGCGCCGAACTCGGTGGGCACCAGCAGGTCCCAGCCGAGCTCACCGACGTACGTCACCCGGAGCGCCCACAGCGGGGTGTAGCCGAGCTCGACCCGCTGCGCCGTGAGGTAGGGGAACGCGGCGTCGGACCAGTCGTTCGGGCTCAGCTTCTGCAGCAGCTCGCGTGACCGAGGGCCCTGCACCGACAGCAGCGCATGGCCGCCGGTCACGTCGGTCACGGTCGCCTGCTCCCCGTCGCGTGTCTGTCGTCGGATCCAGGCCGGCACCCGGCGGTGGATGTTGTCGCCGCTGATCACCGTGTAGGTGTCGTCCGCCAGCCTGGTGACGGTGACGTCGGCGATGATCCCACCGCGGGCGTCGAGCCACTGGGTGTAGACCACCCGGCCGACCGCCGTGTCGACGTCGTTCGCGCAGACCCGGTTGAGCACCGTCATCGAGTCCGGCCCCTGCACGAGGTGGTGCGACATGAGCGACAGGTCGAAGATCGCGAAGCTCTCGCGGGCGTGGAGGTGCTCCTCACGGGTGCGCTCGAAGGCCTCGCCGCGGGCAAAGCCCCACTCGACGGTCGGCGTGACGCCCGGGCCGGCGAAGTAGTCGGGATACTCCCAACCGCTGGTCGCGACGAGGTGGGCGCCGTCGGCCACGTGCGTGGGGTGGTACGGCGACCGGCGGACGTTGCGGCCGCGGCGCGGCTGGGCGTTGGGCCACGACATGTCGTTGAGCAGGAACCCCAGCCGCTCCACCGTCCGCTCCTGCCGGAACAGCCGGGTCGCCTGGAACTCATGGGCCCGGTCGACCCCGACCGCGGTGACGTCGAGCGGCGGGTGCTCCTCGATCAACCACTGGGCCATCATGTGGCCGAGCCCGCCGCCGGAGAGGATCCCGACCGAGTTGAGCCCGCACGCGAGGTAGAGGTTGTCCACCTCCGGCGACTCCCCCAGCATCGGCGAGAGGTCGTCGGTGAAGCTCTCGGGTCCGCAGAAGAGGGTCCGGATGCCGGCGTCCTCGAGCGCTGGGAAGCGGCGCATCGCGACCTCGAGGAACGGCGCCAGCCGGTCCCAGTCGGGCGGCAGCACCGCGAACGCACTGTCCCGCGGCGTACCGTCCAGCGCCCAGGCACGCCCGACCGGCTCGAACATCCCGACCAGCAGCCCCCCGCCCTCCTCGCGGTAGTACCCGTACGCCTCGGTCTCCTCGATCACCGGCACGGACTCGGGGGTGACGCCGTCGATCGGCTCGGTGAGCAGGTAGTAGTGCTCGGCCGCCTGCAGTGGCACGGTGACCCCTGCCTTGGCCGCCAGCTCGCGACCCCAGAGCCCGGCGGCGATGACGACCTTCTCGCACTCGACGTCGCCGCGCTCGGTGCGGACGCCGACGACCCTGCCGCACTCGATCAGGAAGTCGGCGACCTCGGTCTCCTCGAAGATCCTGACGCCGCGTTGGCGGGCGCCTTTGGCGAGCGACATGGTCACGTCGACCGGGTTGGCCCGGCCCTCGTCCGGCGTCCAGAAGCCGTGGATCACGTCGTCGGTCCGGAGCAGCGGCACCAGGTCGGCCACCTCGCCCGGCGACAGCACCTCCTTGGTCATCCCCACCGAGCGCATGTACGCCGTCTCGCGGCGCAGGCTCTCGTCGGCTCGTGCCGTCGTGGCGAGCTGGAGGTAGCCGCACTGACGGAACCCCGTGGACAGCCCGGTCTCGTCCTCCAGCCTGGCGTACAGCTCGGCGGAGTAGCGCGCCATCCACAGCGCATCCTCGGTCGCACCACCCGACACGACCTCCCCCGCCGCGTGCCAGGTGGTGCCGGACGTGAGCCGCTTGCGCTCGAGCAGCACGACGTCGGTCGCACCCAGGAGCGCGAGGTGGTAGGCGATCGAGGTCCCGATCACGCCGCCCCCGACGACGACGTACTGGGCCCGGCTCGGCAGGTCCCCGGAAGAGTGAGAGGCAGCCTCGACCCGGGCAGCCGAGGAGTTGATGGCGGCAGCGTCGAGTGACATGGAGGCAGCCTGCCACTGGTTGAATGGCTGTTCAATCAGTCTGGCGGACGAACCTGTCGGATGGGTGGTCTGGCCCATGCTGCGTCAGGACGCGAATGCGTCGTTTCGCCGATGCTCCCGACGTGTCGAGCCTCCTACCGTCGACGCATGGAACTGACGTTGCCGGTGCTCGCAGGCATGGTCTCCACGGCCGTGTTCGCCGGCAGTGTGCTGCCGATGCTTCACAAGGCGCTGCGCACCCGCGAGCTGTCGTCGTACAGCCTCAGCAACATCGTCCTGGCCAACCTCGGCAACGCGGTGCACAGCATCTACGTCTTCGACCTGCCGCCCGGGCCGATCTGGTTGCTGCACACGTTCTACGTGGTCAGCTCGGCGCTGATGCTCTACTGGTACCTGCACTGGTACTTGCGCAGTCAGCCCGCCCGGCGCGGACTGGCGTCAGCCCCTCACACGTTGGAGCGGAACGATCACGCGGGTTTCGGCTGTTGACCGGGCCGCGTGCCTGCTCCTCGGGTACGTCGTTGTCTCCGGTCAGAGGTGCTGTCTTGGCAGGCCGGGGTCAGCAGTTGTTGCGGGCAGCTCTCCGGCGAGCAAGGCGTCGCCGAGGGCGGTGCGTCGGTAGAGGACGCCGTGTCCGCTGCGCTGGCTGGTGACCAGGCCTGCTCGCCGGAGCACACCGAGGTGGTAGGAGATCGTGGCGGACGCGTGGCCGTCCTCCTCGGCGAGGGCCACGGTCGTATGGGGGGTGCCGGCGTGTCTGAGGATGTTGAGGCGGGTAGCGCCGAGGAGCTCGCGGAGCTGCTCTCCGTGGGCGTGGAGTGGCGTGGGGTTCCACAGGGCGGCAGTTCCGCGGGCGGCGTACATCACCAGCGGGCTGTGCGGCCGGTCGATCCGGAACAGGATCGGCTCGACATGCGCGGCGCAGGGGACGAACACGAGCCCATCGCCGGCCCAGTCGACGGTGACGTCGAAGCGCGAGGGGTAGGAGACGCTGTCACCGTCCCAGCGCAGGTCTGAGCCGAACGTGTCGAGCATGGCTGCGATCCCCTGGCTGGCAGTCACCTCCGACCGGTAGGCGACGTCGGCATCGAGAACCGCGGTGATCGTGGGCCAGTCCTCGGCGAGCGCCGCGTCGAAGAACCTGCCCATCGCCGCAGCAGCCTCCGCGGCCACCACCTCCTCTCCGGCATCCAGCAGTTCCTGCACGTGGGGAGGCGGTCGCCGACGCCACCGGCGGTACGTCGCTTCGCCTCCCAGGGATTCGGCGAACCGTTCGTGCACAGGGCGGTCGTCGAACAGATGGTCCAGCTGGCTCGCCACGTCATCGATCGGAGTAGCGGCGACGGCGGCGACCATCCGGTCCCGGGTCTCACGCGGCTGTCCGGGTTGGGGGGTGAGGAAGTCCGGAACGTACGGGTGGTCAGCCGGCACCAGGGCGTGCAACAGACCCATCGTCCCGACGTCGAGCCGGGCGTGCGCACGGCCGTACCAGTGCCGCGCGTGCCGCAGCCCCGAGCTCTGCCGACCGCGGAGTGTGGCGACGATGTCGAAGGCCGGTGAGGTGGCGAAGCGCGACCGCGCCAAAGCCCCCGCGTCGGTCTGGATGCGGATCGCCATCGGCAACGTCCCTCGCTCGCAGGTGGGCGGCGACGCCGAGTCAGACAAACTGGCGTGGCCGCCGCCATGCTCCTCCGTGGGGCATGACGTCACTCGTGATTCGAAGTGAATCGAATGTATTGCAGCACTGAGCCGCGAGGCCAAGGGTGACACTCATGACCCCGCGTGAGGACTCACGAGTCGAGAGGAATCACCCCATGGAACTGAAGGTCAACATCCAGGTCTCCGTCGACGGCGTCTACCAGTCCAACGGCGGACGCCACCCCGACTTCGATCCGGGAATGGAACGCGGCGGGTGGGCAAGGCCCCTGTTCGACGACGAGTCATTGACGTACGTCGGCGACTACTACCAACGAGCCGACGCGTTCCTGTTCGGCCGTCGCACCTACGACATGTTCCTCTGGTCCTGGGGAACCGGCACCTGGGGATCCGACCAGGGGGACAACCCGATCTCCGCCGCCCTGAACACGCGACCGAAGTACGTGGCGTCCACCACCCTCACCGACCCGACGTGGACCAACACGACCGTGCTCTCCGGCGATCTCGTGAGCGCGGTCCGCGAACTCAAGGCCCAGCCAGGAGGCGAGCTACAAGTGCACGGCAGCGGCAAGCTGGCGCACTGGCTGCTCGCGAACGACCTCGTCGACGAGCTCACCCTGCTCGTCGCTCCAGTGATCGTCGGGCAGGGTGAGCGACTGTTCCCCGACAGCGGACCGGACCTGGCGCTCGACCTGGTCGAGACACGCGCGTTTCCGAAAGGCATCATCCTGCAGACCTACCGGCCGGCCGGACGTCCCCAATACGCATCCGACCCCAGCAAGTGACCGTCCGAGGAGACCATCATGAGCGGCACCTACACCTGGGACGTCTTCTCCACCATCGATGGTTACGGCGTCAACACCGGCGACTGGGGCGGCTACTGGGGCAAGCAGGGCCCCGAGCTCCTCGACCATCGCCTCGCCCTGTACAACCGGGACCTGCGGATGGTCTTCGGGGCGACCACCTACAGAGCACATGCCGAGATGCTCGCCGCGGGCGACCAGATCGAGTCGCTCGACCCGTGGGTCACCCGCATGCGCGACCTTCCCGCCGTCGTGGTGTCGAACACGCTGCGCGAGCCGCTTGACTGGCCCCACGCGACCGTCATGCGCGGCGACCCCGCCGACATCGTCGCCCAGCTCAAGGAGGAGTCCGACGTGCCGCTGCGCTCGCACGGCAGCTTGTCGCTGAACCGGGCACTGATGGCCGCGGGTCTGGTCGACTGCCTCCAGGTGACGATCTTCCCCGCCATCACCGGCACGTCGGGAGTCGACCCCATCTTCGCCGGCGGGGAGGACTACGACCTCGAGCTGCTCGAGACCCGCACCCTCGATCGCCACACCCAAGAACTCACCTACCGGCCCACCCGCCATTGACCAAGGCGAACCGCCGGCGCCGGCGCGGACTCGCGTCAGCGCCTCACACGTTGAAGCGGAACTCCACCACGTCACCGTCCTGCATGACGTAGTCCTTGCCCTCCATCCGCACCTTGCCGGCCTCCTTGGCCTTCAGCATCGAGCCGGCCGCCACGAGGTCGTCGAACGAGACGATCTCGGCCTTGATGAAGCCCTTCTGGAAGTCGGTGTGGATGACGCCGGCGGCCTCCGGGGCGGTGGCACCCTGCCGGATCGTCCAGGCGCGGGCCTCCTTGGGACCGGCCGTGAGGTAGGTCTGGAGGCCGAGGGTGTCGAACCCGACCCGCGCGAGCTGGTCCAGCCCGGGCTCGTCGACACCCATCTCGGCGAGCATCTCGCGGGCCTCCGCGTCGTCGTCGAGCTCGACCAGCTCGGCCTCGAACTTGGCATCGAGGAAGATCGCCTCCGCGGGGGCCACCAGGTCGCGCATCCGCTGCTTGAGCTCCTCGTCTGCGAGCTCGTCGGCGTCGCAGTTGAAGACGTAGAGATACGGCTTGGCCGTCAGGAGCATCAGCTCACGCAACGCGGCTCGGTCGATGGTGGTCTGGATGATCGGCGTGCCGGCGGACAGGGCCTCGAGCGCCTCCTTGGCCGCGGCCACGGCCGGGCCGAGCTCCTTCTTGCCCTTGGCCTCCTTCTCCAGCCGCGGGATGGCCTTCTCGACCGTCTGGAGGTCGGCGAGGATCAGCTCGGTCTGGATCGTGGAGATGTCGCTGGCGGGGTCGACCTTGCCGTCGACGTGGGTGACGTCCTCGTCGCGGAACACCCGCGTCACCTGGCAGATCGCGGCGGACTCCCGGATGTGGGAGAGGAACTTGTTCCCGAGCCCCTCCCCCTCGCTGGCGCCGCGGACGATCCCGGCGATGTCCACGAACTCCACCGTGGCCGGCAGCACCCGCGCCGAACCGAAGATCTCCGCCAGCTTCTGCAGCCGGTCGTCGGGGACCCCGACCACGCCGACGTTCGGCTCGATCGTCGCGAACGGGTAGTTCGCCGCGAGCACGTCGTTCTTGGTCAGCGCGTTGAAGAGGGTGGACTTCCCGGCGTTGGGAAGGCCGACGATGCCGATGGTGAGGGCCACGGGCGGGCAGTCTAGGCGCGCCGAGGAGCGAGGAACCAATCACCGCTGGTCGCGTGTGCGACCCTTCCGCCCGTGAGGGTGAAGGGCGACGCGCCACCGTGGTGGCGACGACTCGACCCGCTTCCGTGGGCGTTCGTGGTGGGCGCCCTGGTCATCTGGGGCGCTCGGGGTCTCGACGCTCCTCTCCCGCGTGACGCCGGCCTCTACCTGTACGCCGGCCAACAGGTCGCCGGCGGTGACCCGCCGTACGTCGGCGTGCTGAACCGGGCCGGGCCGATCTCCCACCTGCTGCCGGCGCTCGGCGTCGAGCTCGGCCGCCTCCTCGGCGCCGGTGACGTGGTGGGGGTGAAGGTCCTGTACCTCGCGCTCATGTCGGCCGCTCCTGCCCTCGTGTACCTGATCGGACGCGACGTGTTCGGATCCCGGCTCGCCGGAGTGACCGCCGGGGCGGCCCTGCTCAGCGTCCACGTCGTGGCCATCGGTGCCACCAACGGCCCCGAGGCGAAGCTGCCCGTGATGCTCGCCCAGGTCATCGCCCTGCTCCTCCTCACGCGGCGACGATGGCTCGGTGCCGGCGTCGTCACTGCCTTGGCGACCCTCACCTGGCAACCGGTCTTGTTCTGCCTGGCACCCGCGGCGGCAGTGCGCGCGCTGACCCAGCCCGCGAGCATGCGGCACCGAGCGCGCGACCTGTCGACGTTCGCAGTCGGGGGCCTCGTCACGCTCGGGGTGATCGTGGCTGGCTTCTGGGCTGTGGGAGCGTTGGACGCCTTCGTCGAGGGCTTCTGGACGGTCAACGCCACCTACACCGAGCAGACCGGCGCGTTCTCCAGGCCCAGGCTCGTCCTGTCGTACCTGCAGAGCGGGCTCGGTTGGACGCTGTGGCCGGTCCTGGTCGGGTGTGCGCTGTCGATCGGTCTCGGGGTCGCCGCGATGTTCACCTATCGCAGCGAGCCGCGCCGGTCGTCGAACGTGATGACGCTCGGCATGGCGACCGCGGCCTTTGTCGCGTGGTGCGGCGTCGCGTTCAACCGTGGGCCGGACGGGCTGCCCGCGTACCCGCTCGCGGCGCTCGGCCTCGGCGGGAGCATCGGGATCCTGGCCCATCTGGTCCGCCGCGCCGGCACACCCCTTCCACGCAGGCTCCTGATCGGGACGGTGGCGCTCTGGGTGGCGGCGTGCACCGTGCTGACGTTCGTGCACACGACCGACCGGCGCTCGGACGACCTCGAGTACCAGAGGGCACTGACCCTGGCCGTCTTCAGCCACCTGCCGGACGACGCCACCGTGTTCACCTACGAGGCGACGCCGCCGATGGTGCTCTCACACAGCACCAGCATCAGCCGGTTCGTGCTGTTCGGCCACGGGATGCTCGACTACGTCGCGGCCGAGTGGCCCGGAGGCGTGGACGGGTACGTCCACTGGCTCATCGACGAACGCCCGGACGTCGTGTTCATCCATATCCGCAACCCCCACGACTTCCTGTTGCCGTTGCTGAGCTCGTACACGAAGGTGAGCGGCGGCCCGCGGCTGGGCGGCAACCCGGAGTGGCGGACCTACGTCCGCAACGACCTCGACCCCGAGATCGTGGCGGCGATCAAGCAGGACCACGTCACCGCGAGGCGGGCCCAGGAGGCGGGTCACTAGGGTCTGCCTGTGCGCCTCGCCACGTGGAACGTCAACTCCCTCCGGTCTCGGATCGACCGGGTCGAGGCCTTCCTCCAACGCCACGACATCGATGTCCTGGCGCTCCAGGAGACCAAGGCCCGTGAGGACCAGCTCCCGCTCCTGGGGCTGCAGGGCATGGGGTACGACGTCGCGGCGGCCGGCTACAACCAGTGGAACGGGGTCGCTGTCGTCAGCCGGGTCGGGCTGGAGGACGTGGAGATCGGATTCCCGGGGATGCCGACGTGGGGTGATCCCGTGGCCGCCGAGGCGAGGGCGCTCGGCGCGACCTGCGCCGGCGTCCGGGTGTGGTCGCTGTACGTGCCGAACGGCCGCAAACCCGACGACCCGCACTACGTCTACAAGCTCGACTGGCTCGCGAGGCTACGCGACGCCGCTCGCGGGTGGTCGGCCTCGCCCACCGCCCTGGTGGGCGACTGGAACATCGCGCCGCAGGACGACGACGTCTTCGACATCACGGCGTTCGCCACGTCCACCCACGTCACGCCACGCGAGCGCGCCGCGTTCGCAGGCTTCCTCGAGGACGGGTACGTCGATGTCGTCCGCCCGCACGCGCCGGGGCCGGACGTCTACACCTACTGGGACTACTACCGGCAGCGCTTCGAGCGGAACCGCGGGATGCGGATCGACTTCGTGCTCGGTTCACCCGGCTTCGCCGAACGCGTCACCGGCGCCTTCATCGACCGCGACGAGCGAGCGGGCGCGGGTGCCTCTGACCACGCTCCCGTCGTCGTCGACCTCGAGGACTGACCGCTTGGAGGGATTCTCAGGGAAGCGGCGCGAACGCGATCCCGCGCCGCGGCTCGCCGTTGAAGCCCGCGCTGTCGCTGCCCACCCAGAGCCCGGCGCCGGTGGCCACCAGCGACCGTCCGCCGATCTGGGCCCGCTTCGCCGGCGCCCACGGCAGCGCGAGTCCGGTCTGCGGGTCGATGGCGCCGATGCCGAGTCGCCGGGCGGCGCCGCCACCGTCGCGGCTGGCCCACCCGAACGGGTTGTCCAGCCACTGGAAGTGACCCTGCGCGTACACGGCCTCGCCGGTGTCGGAGACTGCCCAGACGCTGTCACCGCCGGTGTAGTTGATCCACTGCGGCGCGTTGTCGTTGTTCATGGCGAACCTGCCGACCGCGTCGCAGACGGTTCGGAACCGGTCGCCGCTCCGCGAGATCTGGCCGGTCGCCGCCACCGAGAAG
>NZ_DASUTK010000105.1:0-60543 GCF_036374615.1 Nocardioides sp. | reverse complement strand
GGGACGCCGCCACGACTGGCTCACGAGGTCACCGGCCACCTGCCGGCGCCCAGATCCACGAGGGCTGGTGGGCGCGCCGCGTGCGTCGGCTGGTCCAGGCATCGGCCCTCCTTCACGTTCCGGAAGCACATCTTCCGGGTCAGGACCGCAACCCGCTTCACGCGCAACGGGTGAGGGACGGATCGGTCCGCGTACGGCAGGCTGGCGGCCATGGCTGGCTGGATCGCGGTAGCGGCACTGGTGCTCGACTTCGTGATCAAGGTGGTTGCTCTCGGCGTCGTCCCCCGCAACCGCCGCCCGTCGAGCGGCATGGCCTGGCTGCTGCTCATCCTGATCGTGCCCTACGTCGGCTTCGCGCTCTTCTTGTTGCTCGGACGGACCCGTCTGGAACGTCGCCGTCACGAGCAGCAGGCGGAGGTGAACGCCATCATCGCGACCCGGACGAAGGAGGTACCCGGCCGCGACAACGCACGGCTCGACCTCGCATACGTGCAGTCGGCGGAGCTCCTGAACCGCAACCTGGGAGCGCTCCCGGTGACCGGAGGGAACCGCGTCGACCTGTTCCCCGGCTACGGCGACAGCATCGCGGCCATGGCAGCCGAGATCGACCGGGCAACGACGTTCGTGCACGTCGAGTTCTACATCAGTGCGTGGGACGACGTGACCTCACCGGTGTTCGAGGCGATGGCCAGGGCGGCGGAACGCGGCGTGATGGTGCGCCTCCTCTTCGACCACCTCGGGTCTCGGGGGATCCCTGGCTACGGGGACTTCGTCGCCAAGCTCCAGGGAACAGGGATCGAGTGGCACCCGATGCTCCCGATCCGCCCGTTCAAGGGAGAGTGGCGTCGGCCGGACCTGCGGAACCACCGCAAGATCCTGGTGATTGACGGCACGGTGGCCTTCACCGGTTCGCAGAACCTGATCGAGCCTGGCTACAACAAGCCCAAGAACCACCAGGCCGGCCGTCAGTGGGTCGAGCTGATGGCGAAGGTCGAGGGGCCGGCCGCGACTGCCTTGAACGTCCTGTTCGCAACCGACTGGTACTCCGAGACAGGGGTGAAGCTCGGGGACGAGCTCAGCAGGTCGGCAGCGGCCACCGGTGACGTGGAGGCGCAGGTGGTCCCGAGCGGGCCCGGCTTCGCGACCGAGAACAACCTGCGGCTCTTCACGACCCTCATCTACTCCGCGCATCGACGACTCTCCATCACCAGTCCGTACTTCGTCCCGGACGAGTCGCTCCTCTACGCCGTGACGACGGCGGCGAGACGTGGGGTCGACGTCGAGCTGTTCGTGAGCGAGGCGGGCGACCAGTTCATGGTGTTCCATGCGCAGCGGTCCTACTACGAGGCGCTCCTGCGAGCCGGCGTGCGGATCTACTTCTACCCCGCCCCAGCGATCCTCCACTCGAAGTTCTTCACCGTCGACGACGACGTCGCCGTGCTCGGGTCGAGCAACATGGACATGCGTTCGTTCGCCCTCAACTACGAGGTGTCCCTGATGCTGCTGGGTTCGGAGGTCGTACGCCGTGTGCAGCAGGTCGAGGACACCTACCGCGCGATGTCGAAGGAGCTCACGCTCGACGACTGGACATCCCGCTCCAAGGGGTCGGCGTACGTCGACAACGTGATGCGGCTGACCGCGGCGCTGCAGTAGCGCGAGCGTCGGCTGACGCGGAGCGTCGGCTGCCTGCCTCACCCCGACCGCATGATGTGTGGACCCTTCCAGACGCGGAGGATCGCACGTGCGCGACGTTCGTCCACGCCGAGAGCTCTACGCCCTCCGCGACCTGAAAGGAGCGTCTCCGATGAGCCAGGTCACCGGACCCGACACGGGTGGATCGGTGGTCGAACCCGCCGCAACGTACCCCGCTTCGCGGGGGCGCGCGGCCGCCGCGATCATCTGCCTGGTCCTCGCCGGGTTGCTGACCGTCCCTGCGGCCATCGGGTACTGGGGCCAGCGCACGCTCAACGACACCCAGCGCTACGTGGAGACAGTCGGTCCGCTGATCGAGTCACCCGAGGTCCAGGACGCGCTGTCCGCCACGGTGACCGACGCGATCCAGCAACAGGTCGACATCGAGGCGCTCCTCAACGAGGCGTTCGCCGGCGTGATCGACGACGCGCCCCGGCTGGAGCTGCTGGTAGGGCCGCTGTCCGCAGCGATCAACGGCGCCGTCGAGCGTCAGGTGCGGGAGTTCTTCGCCTCCGACACGTTCGCCGACATCTGGACACGCGTGAACACCAGGGCGCAGCAGGCGCTCCAGCGGATCCTGCAGGGCGACGAGACCAGGGCGATCTCGTTGCAGGGTGAGGAGGTCGTGCTCGACGTCTCCGAGGTCATCGACGAGGTCAAGGTACGGCTCGTCGATCGGGGGCTCACCTTCGTCGAGAACGCTCCCATCCCGGAGAGCGACCGGCAGATCGTGCTGCTCGACGCGCCGCGGCTCGCGCAGATGCGCACGATCTACGCGTTCGGGAACCCGGTGGCGCGCTGGATGCTCCCGATCGTGGGTCTCCTCTACGCGGGGGCGTTCGTGCTGGCGCGCCGCAAGCCGCGCATGATCGTCGCCATCGGGGCTGTGATCGCTGCGAACGCGTTACTGCTCGCACTGGCGCTCTCGGTCGGTCGGCAGCTGTTCAGCAACGAGCTGTCCGGAACCACGTTCGGGCCGGCGAGTCGGGCGTTCTACGAGACCCTGTTGGCGTACTTGCAGCGGGGTCAGGTAGTGGTCCTGTGGCTGGGACTGGTCCTGGTGGTTGCGGGCTGGTTCGCCGGCGCGAACCAGTACGGAACGGCAGTCCGCACGACCGTCACCGGGGGCCTGGAACGACTTGGTGCTGTGCTGCCGGGGGACCACGTCGGTGCCGGGGGGCGCTGGGTGGCGGGCAACGTCCGCTGGCTCAGGATCGCCGCGGTGGCCCTCGGAGCGGTGATCCTGCTGTGGGGCAACGACGTCTCGGTCGCACGGTGGTGGTGGTCCCTGGCACTGGTTCTGTTCCTGCTGGCAGTCCTGCAAGTCCTGGTCGGAGCTGGTCGCGCGAGCGCTCCTCATGAGGCACGTCCCACGTCGCCGACGGTGCCGGCGTGAATACCTCACGTCGGATGAGGCTGCCCAGCGCCCTGATCCCTACCGTCGGCACCAACAGCCCCGCCGACCGGGGGATACGCGGAGAGGACTGACATGAGCTTCTGGGACATCCTCTGGTTCATCATCATCTCGTACGCCTTCATCGCCTACCTGATGCTCCTGTTCAACATCCTCGTCGACGTGTTCCGGGACGACGGGATGTCAGGGTTCGGCAAGGCAGGCTGGACCATCTTCCTGATCCTGGTCCCGCTGATCGCCGCCCTCGTCTACCTGATCGCGCGGGGGAACGACATGGCTGCTCGGCACCGGGCGCACCTGGAGAGTCAGATCGCGGCGCAGGACGACTACATCCGCTCCGTGGCCGGGACCAAGGGCGGTGGTGGCGCCACCTCGCAGGTGGCAGAGGCCAAGGCCCTGCTGGACTCCGGCGCGATCACGCAGAGCGAGTTCGAGACGCTGAAGGCGAAGGCGCTGGCGTAGCGACGTTCGGAGCCCGATGCTCGTCCGTGGGCCTGCGAGCACCGACCCCTCACGGCTGCTGGGCGCGGTCCGCGATTCCCCGACGAGCCGCTGACGCGAAGAGCTTCACGAGGGCGCCCAGCATCACCAGGTCCAGCAGCATCTGCAAGGTCACGAGGAGCCGCATCGGGTTCGACATCGCCACGATGTCCCCGAAGCCGACGGTGGCGAAGCAGCTCACTGTGAAGTACAGGGCGGTGGTCTTGTCCAGGGGCTCGCTGAACGACGCAGGATCGCCCAGCGAGCCGGAGAGGTAGCTCCGCGCGAAGATCAGCAGGAAGACCGGCACCGTGAGCGTCAGCGTCTCCACCGCCCGGATCATTGGATGAGGCGCCTTGACGATGGAGTGCAGCTGAACCCCGACGACGACGCCGAAGACGCACAGGGCCAGCGCCAGCCAGGGAGCGTCGGAGCCGCCTCGGGGTGGGCGCGCGGGGAGCAGGAAGTAGGCGCCGAACAGGGCGGAGAGAGAGAGGACGGTCCGAAGTGCCGCGAGCCTGGCCAATCGCCAGGTCTCGCGCGTCGATGGAGTCAGGCCCGGCTGCGACATACCTCCTCCGGATCTCAGCTCACTGACGCGCCACGGCGACCCGAAGCAGCTCCTCGGGCGACAGGAAGTGGTCTGCGTCGTGGGCGTCCTCGCCGACGGCGATCTCGACCCAGTGCACCTCACCTGTGAAGTGGTTGGGCGTGGGGTAGTCGTCCGACACCAGCGCACCGTCCTCCCTGCCCACATCACAGGTGTCGTCAGCGGAGAAGATCATGGCAGCGGTCGCGTCGACGTGTCCCGTACCCGCCTCCTCGCCGCCCACGAACAGGTGGACCGTGCCGCCCTTCCCGAGGCCGGGGCCCTCGTAGTCGAATTCCATCCTGACCTGCTGCCGGCCGGCCGGCAGCGGCTCGTCGGCCGCCACGTGGAACCGATGGATGCCGAAGAGGTTGTAGCAGTAGCGGAGCCTCCCGTCCTTCACGTACAAGCTCCAGCCACCGATGCTCCCGCCCTGGGCGATGATCACGCCCTGGGCGTTCTCGTCCGGAACCGTCACCTCCGCAGTCACCGCGTGCGAGACGTTCTTGATGCTGACGACCGAGTGCTCCGACAGCCTGCCCATCCCGGCGTACAACCGCTGCCGGTTGCCGATCACGAGCTGGGGACGACCGCTGATGTCCGCGGAGAGTCGTTCTGCGACGCGGTCGTCGAGGGGTAACACGCCGTTCCTCGTGGCCTCGATGAGGAACAGCCGCTGGAGCTCGTGGAGCTTCCCTGGGTGCTTCTGCGACAGGTCCTCGCTCTGGGACCAGTCGACGCCGGTGTCGTAGAGCTCCCAGACGTCGTCGTCGAAGGCGGGCGTGTCCTCACCCATCAACAGCCACGGGGTCTTGTGCCGCGTGACCGCGGTCCACCCCTTGTGGTAGATGCCACGGTTACCGAACATCTCGAAGTACTGGGTCTCGTGCCTCTCCGCGGCCGCTGCGTCGTCGAAGGAGTAGCGCATGCTCACACCCTGCATGGGTGTCTGCTGTACGCCGTTCACGAACGTGGGCTCGGCCAGACCCGCAGCGTCGAGGACGGTGGGAGCGACATCGATCACGTGCGCGAACTGGGTCCGGAGACCGCCCGACGACGCGACTCCGCGCGGCCAGGACACGATCGCGCCGTTGCGCGTGCCGCCGAAGTGGGACGCCACCTGCTTCGTCCACTGGTACGGCGTGTCCATGGCGTGGGCCCAACCCACGGAGTAGTGGTTGTAGGAGTCGGGTCCACCGAGGCCGTCGAGATTGGCCAACAGGAACGCGGTCGTCTCCAAGGCGGCCGCTCCATTGAAGTTGATCATCTCGTTGAAGGTGCCGTTCATGGTTCCCTCGGCCGAGGCGCCGTTGTCCCCGATGATGTAGAAGACGAGCGTGTCCTCGAAGACCTGGAGCTCCTCGAGTGCGTCGAACAGTCGACCGACGTGGTGATCGGTGAACTCCAGGAATGCGGCGTAGACCTCCATCTGCCGGCGGAGGACCGGCTTCAGCTCCTCGGACATGTCGTCCCACGCGGGGATCTCGGTCGGCCGTGGCGTCAGCTGCGCCCCGGAGGGGATGACGCCGATCTCCTTCTGACGGGTGAAGATCTCCTCCCGCAGCACGTCCCAGCCACCGTCGAAACGGCCGGCGTACCTGTCGACCCAGTCGGGCGGCACATGGTGCGGCGCATGGGTCGCGCCCGGCGCGAAATAGGCGAAGAACGGCTTGTCAGGCATCAGGGACTTCTGGCGGCGGACCCAGCCGATCGCCTTGTCCGTCATGTCGCCCATCAGGTGGTAGCCCTCCTCGGGCGTACGGTCGGGCTCGACGGGTGTGGTTCCCTCATAGAGGGCTGGGTAGTACTGGTGTGCCTCCCCGCCGATGAAGCCGTAGAAGTATTCGAAACCACTCCCTGTGGGCCAGTTGTCGAAGGGGCCCAAGGGACTGGTTTCCCACACGGGTACCTCGTGGCACTTGCCGAACTGCGCGGTCGAGTACCCGTTGAGACGGAGGATCTCGGCGAGTGGTGCACAGCTGTTGGGACGTCTGGAGCTGTAGCCCGGAGCGGACGTTGCGATCTCGGTAATTCCGCCCATGCCCACGGTGTGGTGGTTGCGGCCGCTCAGCAGAGCGGCACGCGTCGGCGAGCACAGCGCCGTCGTGTGGAACCGGTTGAACTTGAGGCCGGCTGAGGCCAGTCGGTCAGCGTTCGGCGTGCTGATGACGCCACCGAACGTGCTGGAGGCCCCGAACCCGACGTCGTCGAGCAGGACGACCAGCACGTTCGGTGCTGAGGCAGGGGGTCGGATCGTCTCGATCGACGCGCGGGGCGTGTCAGGGTCCTTCGCGTCATACGTGACCAGACCAGGTGTGAGTCGATCCGGAACCGGCAACACATCGCGACGGTCCGGGTTCTGCTGGCTGTCCATAGGCGATGGCCCCTCCATCTCGCGACCCGCGCGGACACCGAGGGTCGGTGGCGCCATCCTTCGCCCTGGGAGCAACGGCATCGTCGTCCAGGATGGATGACTCCCGGCTTCGATCATCCATCCGGAGTGAGGACAGCCGGTGGCTGTCAAGGCAGGCTGCGGGGACGTGCGCTGCGGTCGCAGCGTGTGAGCCGGGCCAGCGAACGTACACAAGTAGAGGGGGCTTGCCAGACGTGGAGGCGGCCTCGATCTCGATCGTCCTCCTGACCGTCGTCCTGTGGGGGACGTTGGGCAACAGGGCCGGGTCGGTCATGATCACCGCGCCGATCGTGTTCGTCGTGGCCGGCTATGTCTACGTGGACGTCGTCGGGGTGATCCACCTCGACGTCGAGGCCGAGCCGGTGAAGGTGCTCGCCGAGGTCACGTTGGCGTGGGTGCTCTTCGTCGAGGCCTCCGCGCTGAACCTCCATCGGCGGCCGCCAGACCTCGGCACCGAGGTACGCCTGCTCGGCCTCGGCCTGCCGCTCACCATCGGCCTGGGCGCGGTCGTGGCGAGCACGCTTCTCGGCTACGGCGCCTGGGAGGCCCTGTTGGTCGCCGCGGCCGTAGCGGCGACGGATGCGGCGATGGGCGCGGCTGTGATCGGGAACCCGCGCGTACCTGCGCGGGCCCGACGCGCGTTGAGTCTCGAGAGCGGCTTGAACGACGGCATCGTCTTGCCGATCGTCATGCTGGCCATCGCGGGTGTGGCCGCGGACCTCGGGGTGGAGGGTGTCCATGAACCTGGACGCGCAGTCGTGGACCTGCTCGTCGGTGCGCTGGTGGGAGCCGTGGTCGGGGCGGTCGGAGGAGGCTTGGTGCGCGAGGCCCGGCGCCACGGGTGGCTGAAGGAGGACCTCGTCGGGGTCACCCTGCTCTCCTTGGCGCTGCTCGCGTTCTCGACCGCGCTCGTCGTCGATAGCAACGGGTTCGTCGCCGCGTTCGTAGCGGGCCTCCTGTTCAGCTGGACGACGCGGCTGACGAAGGCTCGAGAGATCGAGTACGTGAAGGAGACGTCGAGCCTCGCGTCGATGCTGACCTGGCTGGTCTTCGGCGCGCTCGCGCTGCCGACGATGGGGCAGTGGACCGACTGGCGCGTCTTCACCTTCGCGCTGCTGAGCCTGACACTGGTGCGCCTGTTGCCGATCGCGCTCTCACTCGTCGGGTCCGGACTGGAGCGCGCCGAGGTCATGGTGATCGGCTTGTTCGGAGCGCGCGGACTTCCCTCCGTCATCTTCGCCTTGATCGTCCTCGAGAACCTTCATGAGCAAGGCAGGGAGCTGGTGGCGGCGATCGCGCTCACCGTCGTGCTGTCCGTGGTGATGCACGGCCTCGCGGGCGGGCTGCTCGCGAGAGGCCTTACAGCTGACCGAGGATCTTGGCCTTCTGCGCGGCGAACTCCTCGTCCGTGAGCGTGCCCGCTTCGTGGAGACGTCCCAGGTCCGTCAGCAGGGCGATCGGGTCCGGTGTGCTCGCGGCTGGTGGAGCTGCGGGAGGCGCCATCTGCGGTGGAGGGGCCTGCGGAGGTGCCTCGGCCGCCCATCTCTCGGCCTGCCGGCGCGACACCCGGTTGGAGACGGCGGTCGCCGTCCCCGCGATGGCCGCCGTACGGGCAACGCCTCTGATCAGTCCTGGCATGGTCGGGTTCCCTTCTGTCGTGGGTGGGCTACGGTCTCAGCCCTTTGCCTCGGCAATCTCGAGGGCCTCTGCGACTCGGTCGAGGGGCACGTACCCGCTCGCCACGAGCTGGGCGCCGCTCTGCCTCAGACCACGGACGAACGGGGCGGCCCAGGTGTTCGCGAAGAGCAAGATGGCGGCCGCGTTGTTCGGCTCGATCGCCTGGCCCGCCTCCGCGAGGTCGTCGGCACCGAGCAGGTCCGACGAGGCCCCCTGGAAGACCGCGAGGTCGAGCGTGCCGTCGTGGTCGAGGTCGGTCACCTCGACGAGGGTCACGGTCCCGTCGGCTTCCTTCATGACGAACACGAGATCCAGGACGCGGACGATGCCCTGGTCCGTGAGGCGAAGGAGCTCCTCCATGCCTTTCCCGGTGAGCTTGGCTCCCGGGAACTCGACGACCAGATAGCTGATCGGTCCCAGCTCGACCTCGTCCATGACGACCAGTCCTCTCCTCGACAGGTATCGCTGCCGTGTGGTCAGGTGCTGGCCACGTTAGGAGTCCGACGCCGGGCTTCCCTCATCCGCCGAGGACGAAGTGCGGGTCCCGAGAGGCCCGGTTCCTGTACCCGCCTCAACTCGTCTGCATCTGACGATGATCGATGCCCGCGTTCCGGCCAGACTTCCGACAGATGCCGAGCCCCGACGGGCATGTGAGAGGGATGGCTGACGATGATGGAGGGGCAATCGTCCGAGGACACCGGGGCCAGAGGCCCCGGCCACGCCACTGGCGACCAGGTGTTCGAAGTCCGCATCACGGGCAGCGTCCCCGACGCGGTGCTCGAGCAGCTGGCCCCCGTCGACGTCACGATCCGAGAGCTACGGACCTCGCTTCGTGGTCACTTCCGAGACCAGGCGGAGCTGCACGGATTCCTGGTGAAGCTCCGCGCGTACGGGCTCGACGTCGTGGAGGTGAGACGGCTCTCCACCGGCAGCACGGAGGACCCGGGGGTCGATGAACCATGACTCGGCACGACCACGGGGCGGCGACGCAGTTCGAGCTCACGATCGCGGGCCGGCTGGGCCCTGTCCTGCGTTGGGCGCTCCGACCGAGCACCGTCGTGGACTCACACACGTGCACCACGATCTGCACTGAGACGGAGAGCGATCTCGCCGAACTGGTGGCGCTGCTTGACTCACACGGCCTGCAGATCGAGGGCATCTGGGTGGCCGACCGCTCCCGCGACAGCGCAGAGACGTCGATAGGTAGTCGAAGGTGAAGGACGCGCAGCAGCCTCCCCGCGTCGCGAGCTCGCAGGGCTAGCATTGCCGCATGTCCGTGGGTCGGGGAGGGCCTGCGGCTCCAGCGGATCTCGACCGCATGTTGATCGATGCCAAGCTTCGCGTTCCGCCGACAGCCGTAGGAATGGTGAGCCGTCGGGCTCTCATCGACGCCACCGTCACGAGCTCCAGCCGGATCGTGGGCGTGACGGCCCCACCTGGATACGGGAAGTCGACGCTCCTCGCGCAGTGGGCGCAGGTGGAGGAGCGCCAGGTCGCGTGGGTGTCGCTGGATCGGCTGGACGACGATGCCGCCGTTCTGCTCACCCTGCTCGCGACCGCGTACGTCCGTGCCACGCAGCACCGCCCCGACGTCGTGGCCGACATGGCTGCCGTCGGGTTCTCCGCCCTCGGGCGGGCGGCGCCCCTGCTGGCGACCGTCGTGAACGCCAGTCCGATGCCGTTCGTGCTCATGCTCGACGACCTCCACGAGCTTCGGTCGCCGGCCACCCACGACGTGCTCGGCCTGGTCGCCTCCGCGATCCCGGCCGGCTCGCAGCTGGTCACGGCGAGCCGCGACGAGCAGCCGCACCTGCCCCGCCTTCGCGCCTCCGGAGATGCCATGGAGCTCACGCGGAGTGACCTGGCCTTCGGCGCAACCGGTGCGAAACAGGTCTTCGGGACGGCGGGCGTGGACCTGAGTGAAGACGATGCCGAGGACCTGGTCTCACGAACCGAAGGCTGGCCGGCCGGCCTCTACCTGTCGGCACTCGTCGCGCGCGACCGCCCGGAATCGATTGCGCAGATCTCGGGGGAGGACCGGTACATCGCCGACTACTTGTACCGGGAGACTCTCTCGAAGCTCGACGAGGACGTCCGGGAGCTGCTCAGACGCACCTCGGTGCTCGACTTGCTGTCGGGCCCACTGTGTGACGCCGTGCTCGGTCGGCACGACTCGCAGTCACGTCTCCGAGGCCTGGAAGCATCCACCCAGTTCGTCTTCGCCGTGGACCGGAACCGGCAGTGGTACCGCTGCCACGCCATGTTCCGTGAGTTCCTCGTCGGTCAGCTGCACCTGGTGGAGCCGGAGATCGTCGCCGACCTGCACGTGCGGGCCGCGGACTGGTATGAGAAGAACGGTTCGCCGGAGCTGGCGGTAGAGCATCTTCTCCAGACCGACGACTGTCGTCGTGCTGCCGAGCTGGTGGCCAAGGCTGCCCTCCCCACGTACCGGAGCGGGCAGCTGGCCACCGTCCGACGCTGGTTCGCGACCCTGGGAGACGACGGTGTGGAGGAGTATCCGCCGCTCGCCGTGCTCCGGGCCTGGCTGGCGGCCGCCACGGGAGCGACGGAGGAGGCCCTGCGGTGGCTGGCGCACGCCGACGGTGTCGAGTTCGACGGCCCGCAGGTGGACGGCACGGCGTCGTTCGAGTCGGCTCGCGCGATGCTGCGGGTAGCCATGTGTCCGGACGGGCCGGGGCGCGCGATGCGCGATGCTCAGCTCGCTGTCGAGCAGGAGGCGCCGTGGAGTGACTGGCGCGACCGGGCCCTCTACCTGTACGGCGAGGCCACCCTCCTGGCGGGAGACGAACCGAGTGCCGTGGCGCTTCTCGAAGATGCGGCGGCTGCAGCCCTGCGGCGGGGAAACGCCGAGGTGATGGTGCTGAGCGAGACTGAGCTGGCCTGGTTGGCGATGAACCACGGCCACTGGGAGGACGCGGCTCGTCGGGTGGAATCGGTGATGGTCGCCGTGGACAAGCATCGGCTCCTCGATTCCGTGGCGAGCCTGCTGGCACACGGCGTGGCGGCCAGGTCTGCCCTGCACGGTGGTGACCGGGCCTCCGCGGAGCGGCTGCATCGTCAGGCGATGCGTGGCCGGACCAGGTGCACCTACGCGCTGCCCTTCCTGTCCGTGCGCGGGCGGCTTCAGCTCGCCGAGGTCTCACTGGCCGCGGGCGACCCCGGAACGACGCGTCACCTGCTCACCGAGATCGACGAGATCCTTCGACACCGACCCTCGCTGGGAGCCCTCGTCGACGAGGTGGAGACGTTGCGGTCGATCGCCGCGCCGGCACTCGACGCGTCGGCGGCGGGCACAGCACCACTCACCCCTGCCGAGCTGCGGTTGCTTCCTTACCTGCAGACGCACCTCACCGTCGCGGAGATCGGAAAGCGCCTCTTCATCTCGCGCAACACCGCCAGCTCCGAGATCGCCTCGATCTACCGGAAGCTCGGCGCCTCCTCGCGTGGACGCGCCGTCGAGAAGGCCATTGCCATCGGCCTCCTCGGAGAGTGACTCCGCCTCAGATCTCGAGCCTGCGGTCCCAGTCTGTCTCCGTGTCGTAGCCCAGCGCGAGACTGACGCGGTGGGCGGCTGCCACGGCACACGGCAGGCCGATCACGGGGACGATCGACTCCAGCACGTCCACGATCTCGGCCGGCCTGGCGCCGGAGCTGATGGCCGCGTCCGCCAGTGCGCCGTACGACGGCACCGCACCACCCACCGCCATCATCGCCGCAAGGCGCACCAGAGATCGGGTCTTCGGGTCCAACGCTTCAGAGCCCGCAAGCCCACTCAGGCATCGTTCGCCGTGGGCGGGGTCGCTCATCGCCAGCAGCGTCAGTCGTTCGGCGTGATCCACCGTCAAGTCCTCACGTGCAAGTACTCGGGCCGGTTCAACAGCTATCAAGCCACGAGACGCACCCGGGCACGACATCCGGATCGTGTGAAAAGCCTGCCGGGAGTGCTCGGCGAGCGGAGAACCGTCGCTCTTATCCTCTCCTTTCACATGATTCGTGTGATTCCCGCCCGGAGCGGCACGGCTAGCGTGCCGACGTCGGGAGGGAGACCCGTGGAGTCGAAGGCGCGCGTCGACCCGGTCGAGGACGGCCGGCACACCGACGTATCGCCGATGATGGCCGGATGGGCGGGGATTCCCGAGCGGCCGCGCCAGTTCCTGGCCCGCGGCCGGCTTCTGGAGCAGCTTGACGCCGACCCCCGATGCTCCCTGGTGCTCGTGAGCGCTCCGGCAGGAACCGGCAAGACGACCCTGGTGGCCGACTGGATCACGAAGCGGGGGGCGAACCGGGCGGAGTGGATCACCTTCGACGGGGAAGAGGCGTTCTGGCCGGGGTTCGCAGGGTGCCTCGAACGGCTCGGCGTCCCGGTCTCGGCCAGGTCGCTGCCGACCGGCAGCTCTCCCCTGGATGCGAGCGTTCGCCGTGCCATGGCCTCCGCGGTCGCCACGCACGCAGAGCCCATGACCGTCGTCGTCGACGGCTACGAGGTGGACTCGGCTGCCGTCGCCACCGATCTCGACTTCCTTCTCCGGCACACAGGGCACCGGTTGCGCCTGGTGCTGCTGACCCGCGCAGACCCGGTTCTACCCCTGTACCGCTACCGGCTTGACGAGACGATGACCGAGGTCCGGATGGCTGACCTGGCGTTCACCGACGACGAGGCGGCCGCGCTCCTCGGCAAGATGCGTGTCGTGCTGCCCGCTGAGTCGGTGCGCACCTTGAACTCCCGCACCAGGGGCTGGGTCACCGGTCTGCGCCTCGCCGGGAGGATGCTCCTCGAACGCGAGGATCCGACCACTGCCGTTGACGAGGTGGTCGGCGACAGAGGCACCATCGCCGAGTACCTCATGGGCGAGGTGCTGGCCGCGCATCCGCCGGAAGTGCGCGAGCTGCTCATGGCGACGAGCATCCCCGACACCATCACCCCCGGGCTCGCCGAAGCCCTCGCGGGTCGTTCGGCTGCCCGGACGCTGGCGTTCCTGGTGAGGGTCAACGTCTTCATCGAGCAGGTGCCCGGCCACGCGGAGCACTATCGCTATCACCCGTTCTTCAGGGAGCTGCTGCGCGCGGAGCTCGCCTACTCCGCCCCCGGCACCATGGCCACGCTGCAGCGAAGGGCGGCCGAGTGGTTCGCTGAGCAAGGCCTGATCACTCCCTCCGTGCGTCATTTCGCATCGCTCGGGGCGTGGGAGGAAGCGGCAGAGCAGGTGGTCGACAGCGCAGCGGTGGGGCAGCTCGTGCTCGACGGCGGCTCCAGCCCTCTGATGCAAACGCTCCAGGCGCTACCGCCCGACCTCGAGCATCCGGCGGCGGCGGTGGTGAGGGCGACGCTTGCGTTCAGCGCAGGCGACGATCAGGGGTTCCGCCACGAGATCGACCTCGTGCGGGGCCTGCCCGCCGACGGAGCCCAACACGCCAAGGCCATCAATCTGGCGGTCGCCGTGCTGGTCGCGCTCCGGGCCCGCTTCTCCGAGGACCCCGATGAGGCCGAGATCCTCGCGACCGCGGCAGCGGACGCGCTGGCCGACGCGGCAAGCCTGGCGTCGGTGCGCTCCCACCCCGAGCTGGCCGCACTGGTGTTCGCGAGCAAGGGCATGGCGGCGGTTCGACATGGCGAGCTGGAGGTCGCGGAGGAGGTGTTCCGCGCCGGATGCGGCGCTGCCGTCGAGGCCGGCGCCGATCCGCTGCTCGTCGAGTGCCTGGGTTTCCTCGCGCTCCTGTCCTGCTTCGATGGAGATGTCACGCGCGGAGAGGGCTTGGCGAACCGCGCGATCAAGGTCGCCGGTGATGCGGGCATCCCGATGGCGGACCGCTCCGCCGGGGCGCACGTGGCCCTCGCCTGGGTGGCCATGGACCGGTTCGATCTGCGCGCCGTGTCGGAGCACGTGCGCGCCGCCGAGCACTCCGACTTCATCCCCGGGGACCCGGTGCAGCGCACACTTCTCACGCTGGTGAAATCGCGACTCCAGGTCGCTCAGGGCGACCGGAATGCTGCCGCGGCGCGCATCGCGGAGACGATAGCCGGGATGACCGACCCGGAGCACTGGTTGTCGACGTGGCTCCGGCTCGAGGCCGCGCACCTCGCGGTCGCCGGCGGTGACCCGCAGGCCGCGGTCGCGGAGCTCCGGGACGTGCGCGAGAGCGTGGCTGTAGCTGAGGTAGCCCTGCTCGTGGCCGAGGCACGACTGAGGCTGGGGGACGATGCAGCCGCGATGGAGGCCTTGAAGGTCGCCCTCGACAAGACGTCGCCGATCACTGTCCGGGTCCGTGCGTGGCTCGTGGAGTGCGGACGGCAGCTTCGCGAGGGATCCTCGACTCGCGCACGCGACGCGCTCGAGCAAGCACTGCAGCTCGCGTCCGCCACCAGGCTGCGGCGGCCGTTCCACGAGACGGCCGCCCCGGTCCGTCACCTGCTGGTCCAGGATCCCCGGCTCTTAGCGGACCACGCGTGGCTCTTCGAGGTGAGCGCACGCGGCATGCCTCGGTCGGCGCGAAGGACTCCAGTTGACGCGGGGCCACGGTCCGCACCGGTGGAGACCCTGACGGTGAAGGAGCTGGAGGTTCTGGTGCATCTTGCCGAGATGCTCACGACGGAGGAGATCGCGGCGGCGATGTACATCTCGGTGAACACGGTGCGTACCCATGTGAGGAACATCCTGCGCAAGCTCGGAGTGTCGCGCCGCAACGCTGCGGTGCGAGTCGCGCGTGAGTTCGACCTGATCCCGGCGTGACCCAATTCGTTCCCTGAGGACGCGGGCTGATCAGCCGAGGAGCGTCCCCTCGCCTGCTTGCGACGGCGCGATGTCGGGGAGCCGCATCATGCGGAACGAGTTGAGCCATCCGATCAGGCCGGCGAGCACAGGAACGAGCAGCGCCACCTGCAGGGACAGGTTGCGGGCCTCGGAGTTGATGCGGAGCACCTCGTCCTGCACGGTCGCGGGTGCGTCGTCGAGCATCGCATCCAGCTCGGTGTTGCTCATGACCTGGGCGTCGTCCTCCAAGACCTGGGCGATCTGCTCCTTCTGGTCGGCGGGGATCGCGGTGCTCGCGTCGGTCAGGTTGCCGAAGCCCAGCGCCAGCGCCCACAGCATGATGCCTCCCGCCACAGCCAGCCCGAACGACAGCCCGAAGGATCCGGCCGCGGAGTTCACGCCGGCCGCTTCGCTCACCCGGACCTCCTCGATCGGGGCCAACGTGTAGTTGTTCAGCTGGGAGACCAACAGACCCAACCCAGCACCGGCCAGCAACAGCGGACCGATCAGGTACCAGCCGAAGTCTGCTCTGGGGACAAGCGGGATGAGCAGCAGCATCCCCACCGCCGTGAGCGCGAACCCCGCCCGCACGATGGAGCTCGCCCGTCGGTTTCCGGTTCTCCTGCCCGCGATCATCGCCACTGCGAACATGCTGAGCGACAGCGGAGCCAGTGACAGACCGGCCTGCATCGCGTTGTACTCGAGGGTCATCTGCAGGAAGATCGGGAGCACGATCATCGCGCCGCCCAGCGTGATCTGCTGGAGCATCTGCTGGGTCACGCCGATCCTGAAGTGCGGGAAGCGGAAGAGGTTCGGATCGAGCAGCGTCGGTCTCCCCGCACGCGACCGACGGACGAGCCAGCGCGCCAACCCCGCGAGTCCCACCACTCCGATCGCGATCAAGGCGCCCACGAACTCCCCTCCCTCCTGCCAGACCAGGATGCCCAGGACCACTCCGCCCATGCCGACGACCGAGAGCACCGCGCCGATCAGGTCGATGTGTCGGGGTCCGGTGTAGACGACGTCTCGAACGATGCCGAGGTTGAGCAGCACCACCGCGATGACCACTGCCTCCAGCATGAAGCCCACCCGCCAGGACAGGAACGTCGTGACGAAACCACCGAGCAGAGGCCCGACGGCGGCCGCGACCGCAGCCGCGGCGCCCACGAGCGCGTAGGTCCTCTTCTGCGCCGACCCCTCGAAGTTCCCGTGGATCAGCGACTGCATCGCGGGCAGCAGCAGTGAGGCGCCCAGCCCGCCGAGGATCGCCCAGAAGATGATGATCGACGTGAGGCTCTGGGCCAGCGTCATCGCCACCGCCCCGAGGGCGTACCCGAGCAGTCCCAGCACGTACGCCCGCTTGCGGCCGATCAGGTCGCCCACTTTGCTGCTGATGAGGATGAATGCGGCCGAGATCAGGGCCTCGAGCGCGATCGCCGACTGCACACCGCTCACCGTGGTGTCGAGATCCGCGACGACGGCCGAGATCGAGACGTTCATCAAGGAGGTGTCGACGACGAGCACGAACATGGCCGCGGCCAGCAGCAGCGCCAACCGCGTCCCACCGCCTTCCTGCGGGGTCGTGGCGCTCGTACCGATCACCTGCTTCCGATGCGTCCCACAGCACTCCTGGACGCGGTCATGGGCGAGATCGTCCCTGGCGGACCACGTTGCGTCGTCGTCCGCAACGGGTGATCGACCGGAGCGGTGCGGTACCAGACCCTGCGGCCAGGACCGCGGCCATTCGACTGCACTTCTCAATACCCACGCGCGGATGATCCCGTGTGCCCGCGCCGGGGGTCATTCTCGGAGTTGCTCGAGAAGTTCGGCCCAGGGACCCGAGGCGACCATGACACAGACAGATGCACAGCCGCGCGAGTCGATGGCGGCGGCTGAAGCGAGCCAGGTCGCCCAGATGATGGGCGTCGAGGTCGCCGCGGGACTGAGTGCGGCCGAGGCCGCGAGCCGGCTCGAGAGCCACGGTCCCAACCGGCTCACGGGGAGCAAGAAGGAGTCCGGTTTCCAGGCGTTCTTGAGGCAGTACCGCGACTTCATGCAGATCGTGCTGCTCGTGGCGGCGGTCGTGAACCTGGTCGTGACCGGTGACGTGGGGACCTCCCTGGTGCTGGCCGGCCTCACCCTCATGAACGCGGTGATCGGGCTTCGCCAGGAGTCGAAGGCCGAGGAGAGCGTCAAGGCCCTCTCCCAGATGATGAAGACGATCGCCCGAGTCCGGCGCGACGGGCAGGCGGTCGAGATCGATGCCGAGCAGCTCGTGCCCGGAGACATCGTGCTCGTCGAGGCGGGGAACCGGGTACCCGCCGACGGCCGGATCTGTGTGGCGGCGACACTGGAGATCGAGGAAGCCGCGCTGACCGGCGAGAGCCTGCCGGTGGGAAAGTCGACAGCGCCGGTGCCGGGCACCGACGTACCGCTCGGGGATCGCACGTGCGTGGCGTACATGAACACGTCCGTCACCCGCGGGCGCGGCGAGATCATCGTCACCGGCACCGGGATGAACACCGAGATCGGACACATCGCCGATCTGCTCGCCAACACCGAGACCGACAAGACGCCGCTCCAGAAGCAGCTCGACGCGCTGTCGAAGATCATCGCCTTCATCGCCGGGCTCGCTCTGGTGTTCGTGATCGTGCTGGGCCTGGTGCGTGGCCAGTCGTTCGACACTCTGTTCATCACCGGTGTCGCCCTCGCCGTCGCCGCAATCCCGACCGGCCTGCCCGCAGTCGTGACGGCACTGCTCTCCATGGGCACCCGGGAGATCGCGCGTCGCAACGCCATCGTGAAGCGGCTGCCAGCGGTCGAGACCCTGGGCTCGACGTCAGTGATCTGCTCCGACAAGACCGGGACGCTCACCCTGAACAAGATGACGGCGCGGGAGCTGGCGATCCCGGGTCACAACCGGTTCACGATCACAGGCGAGGGGTACGGCACGTCGGGGGAGATCAAGCACGTCGGCGGCAGCCGGATCGACCTGGATGCCTACCTGCTGCCCATGCTGCTCTGCGCCGACGCGGTGCTCGACGGTGAGAACCTGATCGGGGACCCGACCGAGGGCGCCCTGATCGTGCTCGCAGCCAAGGGCGGCATGGACGTCGAGGCAACCCGGCGGCAGTTCCCGCGGGTCGCGGAGGTGCCGTTCGACTCCGAGTACAAGTTCATGGCCACCTTCCACGAGATGACCGATGCTCACGGACGCCCGGTCGTCCGGTGCTACGTGAAGGGCGCCCCGGACGTCCTGATATCCCGCGGTGGCAGCTACCGCGCACCCGACGGCACGTTGGTACCGATCACGGACGAGAACCGACAGTTCGCACTGGAGGCCAACGACTCCATGGCCAACTCCGGTGAGCGCGTGATGGTCGTCGCCCAACGCGAGTTCGACCCTGCCACCTTCAGGCCGGACGGGGACCTGATCGGCCTCGTCACGGACCTGACGCTGCTGGCGATGGTCGGCATCGTGGATCCGCCGCGGCCGGAGGCTCGTGCCGCGATCGCCGAGTGCCGCGACGCGGGGATCCGGGTGCGGATGATCACAGGCGACCACGCCACGACCGCTGCGGCGATCGCAGCAGAGCTGGGGATCGAGGGGCGTGCCGTGACCGGCACCGAGTTCGCCGCGATGAGCGACGAGCAGCTGCTTCGCGAGCTACCTGAGATCGGAGTCGTCGCGCGGGTCGCGCCCGAGGACAAGATCCGCCTGGTGCAGCTCCTGAAGCAGTCGGGCAACGTCGCAGCGATGACGGGTGACGGCGTGAACGATGCCCCGGCCCTGAAGGCGGCTGACATCGGGGTCGCTATGGGGATCACCGGCACAGAGGTGTCGAAGGAGGCCGCGGTGATGATCCTCACCGACGACAACTTCGCCACCATCGTCAACGCGGTCTCTTACGGACGGACGCTCTACGACAACCTCGTGAAGTACCTCCGGTTCCAGATGTCGACCCTGGTGGCGTACATCGCCATCTTCCTGGTCGCCGGCATCCTCGACATCGCCGGCGGCGTGCCGCTCAACCCGTTGCAGATCCTGTGGCTGAACATGGTGATCGACATCCCGATCGCCATCGCGCTGGGCTTCGACCAGGCCACCAAGGGGCTGATGGCACGCCCGCCACGCCCCGTGGACGCGCCCGTGCTGTCACGTGCGAACTGGGTTCGTCTCTGCATCCAGGGTGCCGTGATGACCGCGGGGTCGCTGGTTGCGTATCAGATCGGACTCGACCTTGAGAGCACGGTCGTCGCCGCCACGATGCTGCTCACCACCCTGTCGCTGTTCCACGTGTTCGCGGGCCTGCTGTCCCGGGACCAGGTCAACACGATCTTCGACCGGGACGCCGTACCGGCTGTTGTCCAGCTGCGTCGGTACGGAGTGGCCCTGCTCGCCATCATCGCCGTGACGACCATCGACATCCTGGAGCGGATCTTCGGCACCGTGGAGCTGACGGCGGGCCAGTGGGCCATCTGCCTCGGACTCGCCGCCAGCCTCGTGGTCGTCGAAGAGGTCATCAAGCTCGTCCTTCGTCACCGCCACGACGTCGACTCCGGCACTGCCGCCGCCGTCGTCACCCCGCCCGCCTACGCCGCCTGAGACCGAGGAACGTCATGTCCTTCAACCTGCGCAACCGCAGCTTCCTCAAGGAGCTGGACTTCACGCCCGACGAGCTCCGGTTCCTGTTGAGGCTCTCGGCCGAGCTCAAGGCCGCCAAGTACGGCGGCTACGAGCAACCTCGGCTGAAGGGCAAGAACGTCGCGCTGATCTTCGAGAAGACGTCGACGAGGACGCGGACGGCGTTCGAGGTGGCCGCGAAGGACCAGGGCGCGCACGTGACCTACCTCGAACCGACCGGCTCGCAGATCGGCCACAAGGAGTCGATGAAGGACACCGCCCGCGTGCTCGGACGGACCTTCGACGGCATCGAGTACCGGGGCTTCGCCCAGTCGAACGTGGAGATCCTGGCCCAGTACGCCGGAGTGCCGGTGTGGAACGGGTTGACCGACGAGTTCCACCCCACCCAGATCCTCGCCGACATGCTCACCATGACCGAGCACAGTGACAAGCACTTGCCAGAGATCGCCTACTGCTACCTCGGGGACGCTCGCAACAACATGGGCAACTCGCTCATGGTGGGCGGCTGCAAGCTCGGCATGGACGTCCGGCTGTGTGCCCCGGAGCACCTGTGGCCCTCCGACGACCTGGTGAAGACGTGCCGCGGGATCGCCGAGACCACGGGGGCACGGCTGACCCTCACCGCGGATGTCGACGAGGGCGTCGGCGGCGTCGACTACCTGTACACGGACGTGTGGGTGTCGATGGGCGAGGAGAAGAGTGTCTGGGAGGAGCGGATCGAGCTGCTCCGCCCGTACCAGGTGAACTCCGACGTCGTCGGGCGCACGGGGAATCCGAAGGTCAAGTTCCTGCACTGCTTGCCTGCCTTCCACAACCGGGAGACGAAGGTGGGGGCGGAGATCTTCGAGACCTACGGCTTGGACGGTTTGGAGGTCACCGACGACGTGTTCGAGTCGCCGGCCTCGATCGTCTTCGACCAGGCCGAGAACCGGCTTCACACCATCAAGGCGGTCATGGTCGCCACCCTCGGGTCATGAGAGGTGGGCGGGATGCGAGTCGTCGTGGCCCTGGGAGGCAACGCCCTGCTGCAGCGTGGTGAGCCGATGACCACGGAAGTGCAGCGCACGAACGTGCGGAAGGCGGCGCCGGCGCTGGCGGCCATCGCGGCAGAGCACGAGCTGGTCCTCTCCCACGGCAACGGTCCGCAGGTCGGGCTGCTTGCGCTGCAGGCTGCGGCCTACACCGATGCCGAGCCGTCAACGCTCGACGTCCTTGGCGCGCAGACGCAGGGAATGATCGCCTACCTGCTCGAGCAAGAGCTTCGCAACTGCTTCCCGCCCACGGAGCGGTTCGCGACCATCATGACCATGGTCGAGGTCGACAAGGACGACCCCGCCTTCGCCAGCCCCACCAAGTTCGTCGGGCCGGTGTACTCCGAGGGTCAGGCACAGCAGCTCGCGGAGGAGAAGGGCTGGCCGTTCCGCAAGGACGGCGAGTCGTGGCGCCGGGTGGTGCCGTCTCCGCGACCGCAGCACATCTTCCAGCTGGACGCCATCCGGGCGCTCCTGGACCTCGACATCGTCGTCATCTGCACCGGGGGCGGCGGCATCCCGACCTTGGTCACCGAGGACCATGGGAAGCCGTCCCTGACCGGCGTGGAGGCGGTCATCGACAAGGACCTGGCCACCGAGCTGCTGGCCAGAGAGGTCGGCGCAGACCTGTACGTCATGGCCACGGACGTGGACGGCGTCTACGCGGACTGGGGGAGGCCGGATCAACGGCGCCTCGACCGCGTCACTGTCGCGGAGCTGCGAGACATGGAGTTCCCCGCCGGCTCGATGGGGCCGAAGGTCGAGGCCGCGACGAGCTTCGTCGAGAACACCGGCGGGCGAGCTGCCATCGGAGGCCTCGATCAGATCGAGCTGATCGTCAACGGCACTGCCGGGACGCAAGTGGTCCCGTCCTGACCGGGACCGCGTACGAACGGAGAGGGAAGATGACCGGGTTCGGAGTTCACTCAGAAGTAGGCCGCCTGCGACAGGTGATGGTCCACCGACCAGAGCTCAGCCTCCAGCGGCTGACGCCCTCCAACCACGACGGCCTGCTGTTCGACGACGTGCTCTGGGTCGAGCGCGCACAGTACGAGCACGACGAGTTCGTGGCCCGGATGCGGGAGCGAGGCGTGGAGGTCTTTCTCCTCAAGACCCTCCTGGCCGAGGCTCTCGACGCCAGCGCGGAGGCGCGGAAACGGCTCATCGAGCTCGTGGCTTCGGAGTACACCGTTGGTCTGTCCTTGGTCGACGAGGTGCGTGCCAGACTCTCCGAGCTGAAGTCGGACCAGCTGGCGACCCACCTGATCGGCGGGCTCACGGTGGCCGAGTCGGGGCTGGACATCGGCAGCTACCGCGCGTGGTCCCTGCCCGCAGCCGCGCTGGACGACGAGAGCATGTTCGTCCTGCCGCCGCTTCCGAACACCCTCTTCACCCGAGACTCCTCGTGCTGGATCTACGGAGGAGTGTCGATCAACCCGATGTTCTGGCCGGCCCGCAGGCTGGAGGCGTACAACGTCGCGACCATCTACCGCTATCACCCGATGTTCCGGGACGCCGAGTTCGAGTACTGGTACCCGCCGCTGGGGGACGACGGCCGTTTCGACGCCCACGACTTCGGGCGCGCCTCACTGGAGGGTGGCGACGTGCAGCCGATCGGCAACGGGACCGTTCTGATCGGGATGAGCGAACGCTCCCAGGCGCGGATGATCGAGCAGGTCGCCGCCGCGTTGTTCGACAAGGGAGCTGCGGACCGGGTCATCGCCGCGGTGATGACGAAGGACCGTGCTCACATGCACCTCGACACCGTGTTCACGATGCTCGACCGGGACAAGGTCACGGCCTATCCCAAGGTCGTGGACCAGATCCGCGCCATCAGCCTGCGGCCGGGAACCGACGGCAAGCGGTTCCACGTCACGCAGGAGGAGTCGTTCGTGGGCGCGGTGGCGGATGCGATGGGCGTGCCGAAGCTGCGCGTGGTCGAAACCGGCGGCGACGCGTACCAGCAGGAACGCGAGCAGTGGGACGACGGCAACAATGTCGTTGCCCTCGAGCCGGGCGTCGTCGTCGCCTACGAGCGGAACACGTACACCATCTCGAAGATGCGCGAGGCGGGCGTCGAGGTGGTCACGATCGAGGGCTTCGAGCTCGGCAAGGGCCGTGGTGGAGGTCACTGCATGACCTGTCCGCTGGTGCGCGACCCGGTATGAGGTGAGTGACGATGTCCTCCGACCTCCCCCGCTGGGTTTTCGCGGCAGTCCTGATCCTTCTCGTGCTGGGCATGCTGCTGTGGGCCCGTGGGACGACCCACCACCGCGGTGAGAACGAGGGCGCGCTGGCTAGCTCCGCCGCCGCTTCACAGGAATTTGGGCAGTGAGAGGCGCCCATGTCCGGTCCCGGCACGTCAGCTCCCGCGGAGGCGGCGGGTGACACCCCCGAGCAGGGTCCACGATCTCCGACCATGCTCGACGCTCTGCTGCCGATCCTCGTGCTCATCGTGCTCCTGGCCCTCACCATCGTCCAGTTCGGGATCGACGCCACCAACGGCCCGCTCCAGGTTGCCCTGCTGCTGAGCGCCGCCTTCGCAAGCCTGATGGCGTTCAAGAACGGCCACACGGTGGCCAGCGTCGCAGACGCAGCGGTCGGAGGGGTCACGTCGGCGATCGGAGCGATCTTCATCCTGCTCGCCGTCGGGGCGCTGATCGGTACCTGGAACATGGCCGGCACGATCCCCACCATCGTCGACTACGGCATCAGGCTGGTCAGCCCCACCTGGTTCTACCTGACCGCAGCCGTGGTCTGCGCCCTCGTCGGGCTGGTCACGGGTAGCTCCTGGACCACGGCGGGGACCCTGGGGGTCGCCTTCGTCGGGATGGCCAACGTGATGGGCCTCGACGAGGCGGTGGCCGCGGGGGCCGTCATCTGCGGCGCGTACTTCGGCGACAAGATGACCCCTTTGTCGGAAACGACGATCCTGGTGCCGAAGCTCGTCGGTGGCGGTCTGAGCGTAGGCGAGCACGTGCGCAACATGTTCTGGACCGCAGGCCCGGCGCTGGGCATCAGCCTGGTCATCTTCGTCGTGATCGGCCTGAACGCGGACCCGGAGGCCGAGATCAGCACCGACGCGGCCCGCGCCGCGCTGGCGAGCGCGTTCGACATCGGGTTCGTGAGTCTCCTGCCACTGCTGCTGCTGGTGGTCTTCGCGGTCCTCAAGCTGCCGCCGTTCCTCTCCATCCTCGGATCCGCGCTGTTCGCCGGCATCCTGGCGCCGTTCACGCAGTGGGAGGCGGTCAAGGCCTTCGTGGACGATCCCAGCCTGGGCCCGCTCGGCACCGCGATCGAGGCCGTCTTCGCGGCCATGGCGACGGGCTTCGTCAGCAACTCGGGCGTCGAACCCATCGACGCGCTGTTCACCCGTGGGGGGATGGCGAGTCTGCTCACCACCATCTGGCTGGTGCTGGGCGCCCTGTCGTTCGCCGCCGTCATGGAGCACGCCGGCTTCCTCCAACGGCTCTTGCTGCCGATCGTCTCGCGGACCCGGCGGCGCGGGTCACTGATCGCCGCGGTCAACTCCAGTGGGGTCGGTCTGAACGTGATCGCTGGTGACCAGTACGTCGCCGCCGTACTGCCCGCCAGGATGTTCCGACGCGAGTTCTCCGAACGGGGGCTCGCGCCACAGGTGCTCTCACGCGCCGTGGAGGACTCGGGGACCGTGACCTCGGTGCTGGTGCCCTGGAACACCTGCGGGGCGTACATCTCCGGCGTTCTCGGTGTCTCCACCGCTGCCTACTTCCCGTTCTGCTTCTTCAACCTGCTCAGTCCCCTGCTGGACGTCCTCTACGGGTTCCTCGGGTTCAAGGTCGCGAGTGCCTCCGAACCCTGGGCCGACGTCGAGTCCGCCGTGGCGGCCACAACGGAGACCGGCGATCCGCCGGAAAGGAGTTCCCGATGAGCGAACAGGCGACGGCGGCCCCCGAAGCACGACGGCGGTTCGCCCTCCCGTCGGCCTACACCATCCTCTTCGCGCTGATCGTCGTGATGGCCATCGCCACCTGGCTCATCCCGGCCGGCGCCTACGAGCTCGACCAGGACGGAGCCCCGATCCCCGGGACCTACGCGGAGGTCGAAGGCGACCCCCAACGCATCCTCATCGACTCGCTGACGGCGCCGATCAACGGCCTCTACGGCATCGAGGACGCCGACGGCTTGATCAGCTACTACAACACCGGCGTCCTGTTCGGTGCCATCGACGTCGCGCTGTTCATCATCGTGATCGGCGGGTTCCTGGGCGTGACGATGCGGACCGGTGCGATCCAGACCGGCATCGGTGGACTGGTGAACCGGCTCCGCGGCCGGGAGAGGTGGATGATCCCCATCCTGATGATGGTGTTCGCGCTCGGCGGGTCGACCTACGGCATGGCAGAGGAGAGCCTGGCGTTCTACACGCTGGTGATCGCGGTCCTGATCGCCGCCGGCTACGACGCCCTGACCGGGGCCGCGGTCGTCCTGCTCGGCTGCGGAATCGGGACGCTGGGCTCGACCATCAACCCGTTCGCGACAGGGATCGCCTCCGGCTTCGCTGGGGTGTCGCTCAGTGACGGCCTGTTGTCTCGGTTGATCATCCTCGTCATCGGGCTGGGCCTCGGGATCTTCTTCGTGATGCGGTACGCCGACCGGGTGAGACAGGATCCGACGCGTTCGGCCGTCCTCGAGATGAAGGAGTCCAACGAGGCGCACTTCAGTGTGCAGGGCGGAACGGACCAGGTGGCGATGACCTCCCGGGACAAGGCAATCCTGGCGACCTTCGGCCTGGCCTTCGCCCTGATGATGTACGGCGTCATCCCCTGGGAGGACATGGGTATCGGACTCCCGACCCTGTGGTGGTGGTTCCCGGAGATGACCGCCCTCTTCATCTTGTTCTCGGTCATCATCGGCCTGATCGGCCGGTTGAGCGAGGCAGACCTCACCGACTCCTTCGTCGCGGGTGCCCGCGACCTCCTCGGGGTCGCGCTCATCATCGGCATCGCCCGCGGCATCACGGTGGTCATGACCAACGGTGGGATCACCGACACGGTGCTGCACTGGGCCGAGCTCGCCGTGGAGGGACTCAGTCCCGTCACGTTCGCGATCGTCGTCTTCCTGCTCTTCCTGCCGCTGTCGTTCCTGATCCCGTCGTCGTCCGGCCTCGCCACCGTCGCGATGCCGATCATGGCGCCGTTGGCGGCCTTCGTGGGCGTGCAGTCGGACCTGATCGTCACTGCGTTCCAAAGCGCGTCGGGGCTGATGAACCTCTTCATCCCCACGTCGGCGGTGGTGATGGGTGGGTTGGCCATCGCACGTGTTCCGTACGGGACCTACCTGCGATGGGTGTGGCCACTCCTGGCCATGCTGGCAGCCCTCGTCCTCGTCGTCGTCGGCGTCGGCGCTCTGCTGGCCTGACCGGATGGTCACGCGTCGACAGGCCTGGCGATGGGGTCTCCTTGCGCTGTTCGTCGTCGTCGGCGGGCTCGCCGTGCTCACGCTTCTCGCCCCGTTCGACACGCAGGTCGAGCTGGAGGAGGCCGAAGGGCCGTGGCCGTACGTCGCCGTGTTCGCGCTCGTCCTCGGCGACGCAGTCATCGCCATCCTGCCGGGGGAGACCACGCTCAACACGGCGGCGACGCTGGCTGCCCAAGGAAAGCTCGAGCTGGGCTGGGTGATGGTGGCCGGCGCCTTCGGAGCCGTGCTGGGTGACTCGGCGCTGTACTGGATCGCGCACCTGGCTCGGCCACGTGTCCAGACGCGGCTGGACGCCCTGCTCGCCAACGACAAGGTCGCCGCTGCCATGGACCTGATCGGTTCGACCGCCAGCGGTCTGCTCGTGTTCGGGCGCTACGTGCCAGGGATGCGATTCGTCGTCAACGCCAGTCTGGGACTGGCCGGACATCCCTATCGCGACTTCGTGCGCTGGTCCGCCCTCGGGGGCGTGCTGTGGTCGATCTACATCTGCGCCGTCGCGTACCTGGTCGGGACGGCCCTGGTGGACTCGCCGATCGCTGCGATCGCTGTGTCTGCGGTCGCCTCGAGCATCGTGGTGGCCATCGGGTTCGTCGTCCTCGCCCGCCGGATACGCCGCCAGCGCGCGGCCTCGGAGACGTAGCCGCGAAGCGGACGGTGGCGTCAGACCCGCGCTCCGCGGCGGCTCTTCCACGACACGTCGGCGACGATCGCCAGCGCCAGGATCACGAGCAGAGCGACGGCCGTCCCGGGCTCGTCCACCAAGGTCGTGAAGGCGAAAGCGATGAGCACGATGACCGTCGTGACATCTGCCAGCACCAACAGCCACAGCCGTGCGCCGGTCTCGTGTCGGACGCGTAGGTGTCCGAACGTCACGAGTGAGAACACCACCAGTGCGACGGCGCTGCCGATGGAGGCGATCGCATTGAGGTCGAAGAAGATTGCGAGCACGATCGCCGCGGCCGCCGTGAGCAGGATGCCGACCGGGGCGCGACCCGCGACGCGGTTGCCCATCGAGGGTGGGAACTGCCCGGCGGCGGCCATCTGCTCGGCGAGACCTGCCGCCGGGTAGAGCCCCGAGTTGGTGGCACCCGCCGTGGCGAACAGCGCGGTGACGCTCATCAGCCAGTATCCGGCAGACCCGAGCACCGGCTCCGCCGCGACCGCGAGGGCGGTGCCACCCGAGTCCACGACCTCGTCGACGGTCAGCGTTCCGAAGACACCGAGCGCGACCGCGACGTACACGGTCGTCGCGATCGCGAGCGCCAGGTAGATGGCGCGCGGCAGCTGGCGCTGCGGGTCCGCGAGATCCCTCGCGGTGAACGTGATGACGCCGAAGCCGAGGAAGGCGAAGAAGGTCAGGGCCACGCTCGACACGATCTGGCCCCATGAGGGGTAGCCCGAGAACGCCAACAGGTCGAAGTCGATCGTGGAGAGGGTGGCGACCGAGAACAGGACGAGGATGCCGATGACGACGACGACCACGACCGTCTGTGCCCTCGCGACAGCCTGCGAGCCGAGGACGTTCAGGGCGGCCATGACGACGAGAACGAGGACGGCGAAGAGCTGGATCCAGTCATCAGTGTCGGTGAAGGCGCTGCTGGCGTAGCTGCCGAAGGACACCGCCACCATCGCGGTGATGATCGCGTTGACCGCCAGAAGCAGCCAGGCGAGCACGCCCGTGAAGTGCCCTTCGCCCCACCCTCGGACCACGTACTCCAGAAAGCCTCCGGCAGACGGGTAGCGAGCTCCCAGCTTGGCGAACGAGTAGCCCTGGAGGATGGCGACGCCGCCGGCGATCAGGAAGGAGATCCAGACGGCGGAGCCGGCCACCTCTCCCGCTGCGCCCAGGAGAGCGAAGATGCCGGCCCCGACCATGGAGCCGACGCCGATGAAGGCCGCCTGCCGCACGGAAAGGGCTCGTGGAGACGGGCCGCCGGTGGAACCGTCACGCCGAGTGTCATCCCGGTTGTCGACCATCGCCTCAGCCTTCGTCGTACCCGGGCGCCGAGGGTGGCCCGCTCGTGCCTCGACGCATCTTTCAGAGTGCTGAACGGGCCGGATCGGCGGCTCCCCCGCAGCGGATGACCGGCCCAAAAACGAACCCCGACCACCGCTCCCCATTCCCTCTGTCGCGACCGAGGAGCACAATGCCTTCGTGAGCGTCACCGTCGACCGGGAGACCTCTCGGACGGGACTGGCCGCCGCGCTGCTCGTCGGCGCGGGTGTCACGGTCGTCCTCGGCGCGTACGCCGGGCTGCACGAGCCGGCCGGCCGGCCGCTGGTCACGTTCGGGTTCTCGGGAATGCTGCAGATGAAGGCGTGGCTCGCGACGGCCGCTGCCGTGCTGCTGCTGGTGCAGATCCTGACCGCGCTCTGGATGTGGGGCCGGCTCGGCAGTCAGCCGGCACCGGACTGGGTCGGGCCGACGCACCGGTGGAGCGGTGCTTTTGCCTTCGTGCTGACCCTGCCACCGGCACTGCACTGCATGTGGGCGCTCGGCTTCGCGACTGACAGCCCGCGGGCGCTCGTGCACTCGCTGGTCGGCTGCCTCTTCTACGGCGCCTACGCCGCCAAGATGATCGGGCTGCGGTCTCGGAACCTTCCGGGCTGGGCGCTGCCCGTGCTCGGTGGCCTGGTGCTGACCCTGCTCACCCTGATCTGGCTGACCTCGGCGCTGTGGTTCTTCAGCCGCAGCGGCCTGCCCCTGACCTGAGGAGCTGACGTGGCCCTGCCTCCGATTACCCGCGCCTCGGCCCTCAGCGGCGGCCTGGTCGCGCTGGCCGGGGCGGTCGCCGGCTTCGCAGCGGCCCGGGCTGCCGGCCTCGCGAGCGGGGAGAGCACAGGGGCGGCCAACAGCTACGGCGCGACACCGTCCGGTGGACGACGGCTCGCCGCGCTCGCCGACGTACCCGCGGGCGGCGGGTTGGTGCTGAGCGAGGAGCGCGTGGTGCTGGTCCGCGACGAGGGTGACGAGGTGCACGCCTTCTCCGCGACCTGCACCCACCAGGGTTGCCCGGTGTCCGAGGTGACCGGTGGCCAGATCATCTGTCCGTGCCACGGCAGTGTGTTCGATGCCGCCACCGGGGAGGTTCTCGCCGGACCTGCCCCGTCGCCGCTCGAACCGGTCGAGGTCGAGGTGGACGGCGAGGACGTGCTGGCCGGGTGACGGCCGGGAGAGGAGACCCCATGAGCAAGAGCATGCTGCCGACCCTCCTGTGGTTGGCCGCGGTCGGCTTCGCCGTGGGCGTGCTGCTCGCGGTGTGGTGAAGGCCTCTCAGACGCCGCGGCCGACGTTCCCCTTCTCCTCCTCCTGGTTGAAGGGGGAGTCCTTGCGTGAGAGCAGCTCACGCCGCTCATCGTGGCTGAGCGCCTCCACCTGGGCGATCACGTCCGACGGGTAGCCGCTGACCTCCGGCGCCGGTGTGAGCGGCACGACGGAGTTGACCACCCGGTCGTCGTACAGGTGGAGCATCGTGATCGCCTGGTGGCCGTCGACGCCTGAGACGAAGCGCTCGAGGGGCGCGGGGTCGCTGGTGTAGCAGGACGCCGACGCGACTGACACCGGGACGCCGGCGAAGGTCGACCAGGACGTGAAGTGGAAGTGCCCGCCGAGGATGGCGCGGACGTCGGTCCCGGCGATCGCCTCCGCCAGCCGATGCTGGTCGTAGAGCTCGATGATCTCGGCGGCGCGCAGCATCGGGACCGGGATCGGTGGGTGGTGGAGTGCGAGCAACGTCCCGTGCGGCGCCGGTACGGCGAGCTGGCCGCGCAGCCAGGCCAGCTGCTCGTCCGTCAGCTCCCCGTGGTGGTAGCCGGTGACGCTGGTGTCGAGTGCGATGACCCGCAAGCCGTCGACCTCGTACACGCGGTCCTGGCAGCCGTCGTCGTTGGAGTCGAACAGCTCCCGTGCGAACTCCGCGCGCTCGTCGTGGTTGCCCATCACCCAGACGACCTGAGCGCCGAGGTCCGCAGCCACCGGCTCGACCAGCTCGCGCAACCGGGTGTACGCCGCCGGCTCGGCCTTGTCGGCGAGGTCGCCGGTGAACACCAGGAACTGCGGCGCGGGACGCAGCCTCGCGACCCGCTCCAGGGCCAGCCGGAGGCCGTGCTCCGGGTCGACGACGCCGTACTGGCGCTGGCCGTCGGCCAGCAGGTGCGGGTCGGAGAGGTGGGCGACGACGTGTCGGGGAGCCGGGTACTGACCGAACTGGACCACGCCGAAAGCGTAGGGGCTCGACTGCCATGATCGGGCGGTGACGCGGCGGCAGATCCACGACATCGGCAAGCGTCGGGCGTGGGTCATCTGGGGCGTCGGTCTCGCGATCTACCTGCTGGCCGTCTTCCACCGCAGCTCGCTCGGCGTCGCGGGCCTGCTCGCGGCGGAGCGGTTCGACATCGACGCGACGCAGCTGGCGCTGTTCACCGTCCTCCAGCTCGCTGTGTACGCCGCGATGCAGGTCCCGGTCGGCGTCCTGCTCGACCGGTTCGGCTCGCGCGCGATGCTCCTGACCGGACTGGTGCTGATGACCGCCGGTCAGCTGGCCTTCGCGTTCGTCGAGTCGTTCCCGGCGGCCGTGCTCGCCCGGGCGGTGCTCGGTGCGGGCGACGCCATGGTGTTCGTCAGCGTGATCCGGCTGGTGTCGGTGTGGTTCCTGGTCCGGCAGGCTCCGGTCGTGACGCAGCTGACCGGGCTCACCGGACAGCTCGGCGCGATCGTGGCCGCGGCGCCGCTCTCCTGGGCGCTGAACCAGCTCGGCTGGACCCGCACGTTCGCGCTTGCGTCCTGCGTCGGGTTCGTCCTGATGATTGCGGCGCTGCTGCTCGTCAAGGACTCGCCGTACGCCAGCACCGGCCCGACCCGCGTGAAGCTGCGCGCGCTCACACGGGCGCTGCAGACGGTCTGGGGCAACCCGGGCACCCGCTTGGGGATGTGGTCGCACTTCACGCCGCAGTTCTCCGCGACCGTCTTCGGGATGCTCTGGGGCTTCCCGTTCCTGGTACGCGGCCAAGGCCTCTCGGAACAGGCCGCGAGCACGCTCCTCATGGTGATGACGGGCTTCGTGGTGGTGACCGGGCTGCTGCTCGGCTGGCTGGTCGGGCGGTTGCCCTACTACCGCTCGTACATCGTGATCGGAGTCGTCGTGATCATGCTGGTGCCGTGGACGGCGGTGCTGCTGCGTGAGACACCCGCCCCGATGTGGCTGCTCGTCGTGCTCGTCTGCGCCACCGCCGCTGGGGGCCCGGCCTCGATGGTCGCCTTCGACCTCACCCGCACCTTCACCCCGCAGGAGTCGATGGGGCGCGCCAACGGGGTCGTGAACGTCGGCGGGTTCGCGGCGTCCCTGATGACGATGGCGTTGGTCGGCGTCGTCCTGGACCTCCGGCAGCCCGCTGGCATGGACGCGTACGACCTCGACGACTTCCGGTGGGCGATGTCGGTGCAGTACCTCTTCTGGGCCTTCGGCATCGTGCAGATCCTGCGCTACCGCCGGCGCGGCCTCGACCACCTGCGGCGGGTGCACCCCGGCGCCGTCGAGTCGCTGCGACGCGGCGAGCCGTTCGTTCATCCCGGGTTCAGTGACCGCGAGGGCGTGTAGTCCCACAGGCCGATAATCCGCCGCCGAAATCATCACTTCCGAGCCGCCGGAGATGATTTCGGCGGCGGACTATCGCGTTGTCAGGGGCGGGCCGGGAGGATCGTGCCGGTCACGTCACCCAACGAGATCCGGCCACCGCCGGTGCCGGGCGCGGTGTAGCGCAGGGTCACGGTGTCGCCGTCCTGCAGGAAGGTGTGCCCGTCACCGAACGGCTCCTGGCCGCCCCAGCTGATCTCGAGGAACGAGCCGCGCTGGTCGCGCTCGGGCCCCGAGACGGTGCCGGACGCGAACAGGTCGCCGGTGCGCAGCGACGCACCGTTCACGGTGAGGTGCGCCAGCATCTGCGCGGGTGACCAGTACATCGATGCGTACGACGGGCGGCTGACGACCTCACCGTTCAGCTCCACCTCGATGTCGATGTCGAGGCCACGCGGGGAGCCCTCCGTGAGGTAGCCGAGCGGCTCGGGGTCCTGGCCGGGGAGGTCGACCCAGGCGGCGTCGAGCGCCTCCAGCGGGGTGACCCACTGGGACACGGAGGTCGCGAACGACTTTCCGAGGAACGGGCCGAGGGGGACGTACTCCCAGGCCTGGATGTCGCGCGCCGACCAGTCGTTGAGTCCGAGGACGCCGAAGACGTGGTCGGCGAAGCCCGTGGTCGGCACCCGCGCGCCGAGCCGGCTCGGCGTACCGACGACGAAGCCGAGCTCGGACTCGATGTCGAGCCGGGCCGAGGGGCCGTACGTCGGGGCGTCCGCGTCGGGCGGCTTCCGCTGGCCGCAGGGACGCACGACGTCGGTGCCGCTGGCGACGACCGTGCCCGCGCGGCCGTGGTAGCCGACCGGGAGGTGACGCCAGTTCGGGAGCAGCGCCTCGGCCTCGGGCCGGAAGATCCGGCCGACGTTGGTGGCGTGCTCGAGCGAGGCGTAGAAGTCGACGTAGTCGGCGACCTCGACGGGCAGCAGCAGCTCCACGTCGTCGAGCGGCACCAGGTGCGGCTCGACCAGGTCGCGCTCGGTCTCGTCGGAGAGCAGCCCGGTCAGCCAGCGGCGCAGCGACTCCCTGACCTGCCGCCCCTCCGCCATCAGCGGGTTGAGCGAGGACTCCTCGAACACGTGGTGCACGTCGAGCATCTCGGCCGCGGCGACCGGTGCCACGTCGAGGACGAGCTCACCGATCCGCACGCCGACCCTCGGTTCCTCGCCGCCGCGGGTGAAGACACCGTAGGGGAGGTTGTCGAGGTCGAACATGGAGCCGGCCGCTCCCTCGACCCAGGTCCTGGTCATGGCTTCTCCAGCAGGCCGAGTGCGAGCAGGTCGTCGAGCGGCTCGGTCACCGAGCACGACCCGAAGGACGTGAACCAGCGGCGGGCGCGAGCGAGATCCTCCTTGGCGGCAGCTGCGACGACGGAGTCGGGATCGCGGTCCTCGAGCAGGGCGACGACCTCCTCGGTGGTCGCGCCGTCGAACGCCCGGACCGTCGCCACGAGGACGTTGAGGAAGCCGTGGTGCTCGAAGCCGTCGTCACCGGTGTGCCGGATCGCGTTGTGCAGACCGGCGGTGCACTTGAACGGCGTCTCGCGGTCGAGGGCGGCGTCGATCCACCGTGCCAGCGCGTGCGAGGCAGGGAACAGGTGCGCCTCGAGCCCACCGGTGCGGAACTTCAGCCGCAGCCCGCTCTCCGCGACCGCGTCGGCCGCCCGCAGCCAGGAGCCTGTGTCGGGAACATGTGGCAGCTCGACGTACACCCGGTCGGGGGCCACGCCGCAGCCGTCGACGGCGGTCGCGACCCGCCGTGCGTTGCCGGGTAGGTCGTCGAGGTCGCGCAGCGCGATCTCCACGCCGCTCAGCTGATGCCCGCCGCGCTCGGTGAGCCGCAGGGCGGGTTCGACACCGCCCGCACCACCGGAGACGACCACCGCCAGCGGCAGTGGCGTGCGGACCTCGGGAACCTTGGTGTCGGTCACGACGAACGAGCCGACCAGGTCGGCGTACCACTCGTCGCGACGCGCAAGGTGTGCATCGATCGCGTCGGGGAGCGGGACGTCGCCGGGCGGGAAGATCGCCGCGTCGTCGACCAGTCCCGACCAGGTGGCGGGGAAGGTGGGGCTCACCCCCGCCACTGTAGAGGCCGACCCGCCGGCTCTCCCAGTGAGGAGGACGCGGGCGCGGCAAACCCCCGAGTGCCGCGCCCGCGTCGGTCAGTCGGCCGTCCTCCAGGCCTGCCTGAGGGTGACACGGCCCTGGGTCTGCAGCAGCGCCCGGCGATAGATCCGCTCCGCGAACACCACGGTCGCGGCCATCGCTGCGAGCAGCACCCCGAGGGCGATCACCGGTTCCCACCACGCGGCGTCGCCACCGAGCAGCCGGATCGGCATCAGCACGCACGAGAACGGCGGGACGTACGACGCGACCGTCAGCGCGGTGCCGTCGAGCAGGAACGCCCCGAAGAAGACGGCCATCATCAGGAACGACAGCGGTGTGGCCGTCGCCTGCAGGTCCTCGGCCCGGCTCGCCAGCGCTCCGGCGACGGCCCACCAGCAGGCGATGAAGCAGAAGCCGACCAGGAAGAAGGCCACGAACCAGCCGATCCCCTCGGACAGGGCGGGCAGCAGCTCGCCGTACTGCGTGAACGAGATGCCGACCAACCCGATCCCCACGATCAGGGCCGTCTGCGCGATCGCGAGCATGGTGTTGCCGGCGATCTTGCCGATCAGCAGCTGCCGGACCGGGATCTTGGTCGTGATGATCTCCACCACCCGGTTGGCCTTCTCCTCCACCACGCTGCCAGAGAGCATGTATCCGAACCCCAGTGCGGCCATGTAGAAGAGGAACGCGAGCACGAGGCCCATCGCCCGCGCGAAACCCTGCTGCTCGGCGTCGCCCTCGAGGAGCTCGGTGCCGAGCACGCTGCCGCGCTGCAGCTCGGCCACCGACGTCCCTGCCGCCTCGGCGTTGGCCGCCAGCGCGGCCTCTCGCACCACGGTCTCCGCGGCACGTTGCAGGTTGTCGTTGACCTCCTCCGTGCCCACGAGCGTCCAGCCGTCGTCAGCCGGCCGCAGCAGCACGTCGGCGTCCTCCTCCTCGAGGGCGCGTACGCCGGCTGCGTCGGAGTCGACGTCGAGCAGCTCGACCCGGGACTCCTCGTCGATGTCGGGGACCCGCTCCTGCAGCAGCTCGGCCGTCGCCCGCGCCTCCGCGGTCGTCGCGATGGTGTGGGTGTCGGTGCGCTCCTCGGACCAGATCTGGAACCCGAGGAAGCCGACGATGAGCAGCACCGTGATCAGGGTGCCGACGAGGAACGCCTTGTCGGTGAGCCGGACCAGCACCTCGCGGCGCGCGATGAGCAGCCACGGCCGCTCGGTGGTGCTCCGACCGGTCTCGGTAGTGCGGGCGTCGATGCTCATGCCGTGACCTCTCGGTAGATCTCGGACAGCGGAGTGACGACCCTGACAGCTCGACCACCTCACCGCGGTCGAGAGCGGTGGTGAGCAGCCGACGGCGTACGTCGACGGGGTCGGTGCCGTCGACCTCGACGACCGCGGTCGGGCCGTCGACGTCGACGACATGGAGTCCGCCGTGGTCGCGGACCCAGCCGGCGTCCCGGTCGGTGACGAGCCGCAACCGCTCGGGTCCGCGCGACCGGAGCTCCTCGACCGAGCCCTGCGCGACGACCCGACCACCGGCCAGCACGACCAGGTGGTCGCAGAGCCGCTCGACGAGGTCGAGCTGGTGGCTGGAGAACAGCACCGGCGTGCCGCGCGAGGTCTCCTCGCGCAGCAGGTCGGCCATCGAGTCGACAGCGGCAGGGTCGAGGCCGGAGAACGGCTCGTCGAGGATGAGCGCGAGCGGCTGGTTCATCAGCGCGACGATGATCTGGACCCGCTGCTGGTTGCCGAGGCTCAGCTTCTCGACCCGGTCACCCGCCCGCTCGCCGAGCCCGAAGTGCTCGAGGTGCTGCTGTGCGGAGCGCCGGGCCTCGCCGGCGGGCATGCCCGACAGCTCGCCGAGGTAGACGAGCTGGTCGAGCACCTTCTGCTTCGGGTAGAGCCCCCGCTCCTCCGGCATGTAGCCGAACCGACGCCGTACGGCGGCAGTGATCGGCGCGTCGTCCCAGAGCACCTCGCCGGCGTCGATGCCGAGCAGCCCCATGATCATGCGCATCGTGGTGGTCTTGCCGGCGCCGTTGCCGCCCACGAACCCGGTGAGCATGCCGCGCGGGACGTCGAACGACACGTCGTCGACGGCGGTGAGGTCGCCGAAGCGGCGGGTCAGTCCTCGGGTCTGGATCATGCTGACCACGCTAGGTCGCGGTGACCCTCGCGAGATCCCTCGGAGGATGGAGATCCGGGCTCCCCCGGAGAGCGGAGGTCAGCCCACGAGCCCGGCCCGATGGGCCAGCACCACCGCCTGGACGCGGTCGCGCAGGTGCAGCTTGGTCAGGCAGTTGGAGACGTGGGTCTTCACGGTCGCCTCGCCGAGGACCAACCGCTCGGCGATCTCGGCGTTGCTGAGTCCCTCGCCCAAGAGCACCAGGACCTCGCGCTCCCGCTCCGTCAGGTGGCGCAGCTCGACCTGGTCCCGTCGGTCCCGGGTCGGCTCGTCCTCGCCGCGACCGGTCATCTCGGCGATGACTCTGGTCGTGACCTCGGGCGACAGCAGCGCATGGCCGCGCCCCACGGCGCGGACCGCGTCCACGAGCTGCTCGGCGCGGGCGTTCTTGAGCAGGAAGCCGCTCGCCCCGGCACGGAGGGCGGAGAACAGGTAGTCGTCGTGGTCGAACGTGGTGAGGATGACGACCTTGCCGTGGTCGGCGGCGACGATGTCGGCGGTCGCGGCGATCCCGTCCGTGCCGGGCATCTGCACGTCCATCAGCACCACGTCGGGGTCGAGCTCCCGCGCGAGCGCCACCGCCTCGGCACCGTCGCTGGCCTCCCCGACGACCTCGAGGTCGGGCTCGACCGCCAGGATCATCCGGAACCCCGAGCGCACGAGAGCCTGGTCGTCCACCAGCAGGACCCGCAGCGGCTCAGGCACCGGCACTCCCGTCCTCGCCGCCTCGCAGGGGTACGCGCACCCGCACCCGGAACCCGTGGGTCGCGCGCGGTCCGATGTCGCACTCGCCCCGGTGTGACGCGACCCGCTCCCGGATGCCCAGCAGGCCGAGTCCCGATCCGGACGTGCCGGAGCGAGGCCGCCCGTCGTCGAGCACCTCCACCTCGGCGTACGGCGTCGAGGCGTCCTCCACGACGCGGAGCGTGACCGACGCCCGGCGGGCCGTCGAGTGTCGGACGATGTTGGCGAGGGCTTCCTGAGCCGTCCGGTAGAGCGAGAGTGCGACCGGTCGCGGCAACCGGCCCGGGCCGCCGTCCCGGTCGGTCACGACGTCGTACGTCGTCGTCAGCCGGTCGTCGTTGCGTGAGGCCACGAGCGCGGGAAGGTCGTCGACACCGGGCTCGGGGGCCCGGCCCGACAGCGATCCGCCGTCGACGTCCTGCTCGATCTCTCGCAGCGTGCCCAGCAGCGACCGCATCTGCGTGACCGCCTCGCGTGAGCTCTCCTCGATCGTGCCGAGGGCATCGCTTGCGGCGGCCTGATCGTGATCGAGCACCCGGCGGGCGCCGGCGGCCTGGACGCCGATCACGGAGACATGGTGGCCGACGACGTCATGCAGCTCCCGCGCGATCCGGAGCCGTTCGTCGACCACGGCGCGGCGTCGCAACGTGTCCGACTGCGCCGCGATCGTGGCGGCCTGCGTGGCGAGCGCGCCGCGCTGCCGGGCGCTGCGCCAGGCCACCTGGCCGCCGACGATCGCGCCGAGGAAGTAGACGACGTTGACGACGTAGGTCAACAGCACCACCGACGGGATCGGCGGCAGGAAGCCGTGCGACTCGGCGTCGTCGTTCTCGTCGACGAACTGCTGCAGCCCGGAGCCGACGGCGAACTGCCACGCCAGCCAGCTGAGCATGAAGGCGAGGATCGCGCCCGAGACCAGCAGGGCGGTCCGGCGACTGCGGCCCCACGCCATGGCCGAGAACAGCCCGACGAAGTAGCAGATCTGCAGGGACAGCTGTCCCATGACAGGCGCCATGGTCACCCCGGTCACGAACATGTGGGTCGCGAGGTACACGGCGACAGCCAAGGGGAAGCGACGTCGCCACACCAGCGGCAGCGCCGCCGCCGACATCACGAGGTAGATGACCCACCACGGGGAATCGACATCCTCGAAGGCTCCGGCGCTGCGCGCGAGCTCCAGCGTCAGGATGCCGATGGCCTCCAGCCCCACCCCGGTCGCCACGTCGCTCGCCCCGAGCGGCGGCATCGGGCGGGACCAATCGTCCTCGAGCGCGAAGAAGGCAGCGAGGCGACGGGTCACGGCGACGTCGCGGGAGGGCACGGCTCCACCCTAGGGAGTGCGGTTCAGGCGTTCGCGATCGACTTCCAGTCCTCGATCCGCTCGGCGATCAGCGCCGCTCGGGCGGCGTTGTCGCGGCCGTCCAGGATGGCGAGGTCGTCGGGCTCGGCGCGCAGGTAGACGCCGGAGGTCCGGGCGTTGAGCTGGGGATCGGCGTCGGACCTCGTCCGCCAGTGACCGGAGGCACGGTCATCGGTCTCTAGCCTGATCTCGCCGGTGCCGTAGATCGCCGGTGCGTTCGGGTGGCGGGGGCGCTCGCCCTGCCAGGCGTAGAAGATGCCCGTGGGGTCTCGCATCTCCTTGGCCGCCTCGCTCCAGTAGCGGGCGGACAGGGTGCCGTCCTCCTGCCAGGCGCGGCCGTTCACCTCGAGCATCCGCTCGCGATCCCGGGAGATGCGAAGGAGGCTCACCGCGGACGGTTCGAGTGCGCTTCGCTCGGTGATCGAGAACTGCCACCAGAGTCCCTCGATCCGAGAGCGCCGGCCCAGGTCCTCGATCGCCCTGCGCAGCTTCTGGTTGACCGCGCGCACCTCGGCCGCCTTGGTCGCATCGCCGTACCGGACGCAGGTCAGGCCCAGCAGGTCGGTGGGCAGCTTCGCGCCGTTCGCGTGGAGGATGAAGGTTCGCTCCATCCCGAGCACGCCGCCGAAGAGCCCGGCCTCGAAGACGACGTTGTCGCGTGGGGAAGCCTGCCCCGCGGCGGCGGGATCGGCGCTGGTCCAGTCGTCCAGGGCGAAGACGAACGCCGCGAAGTCCACCTCACGGGTCAGCTCGACCAGGCGACCGAGCGTGGTCGTACCGGGATTGAACGTCGCCGTCCACGGCTCCACGTCCGCGACGTCCTCGAGCCCGCGCGTCAGGGCCCGGAGCAGCGGCGCCTGCTTGCCCGACGAACCCAGGAAGATGCGGGGCTTGGACATCGGTCCTCCCGTGCGGGTCGACGTGCTTTGCCAGTCGCAGCGTATCGAAGCGGACCGGGTCTACTGTGGCTGCGCAACTCACCCGACCGGGCCCGCTCGACGAGGAGAACTGGGATGGCGACCTTCAGCAAGGCCGACGACCTGCAGGGGGCCGAGTTCGTCGACGCGAACCTGCGCGGCGCCCGGTTCGTCCGGTCCGACCTGTCCGGCGCCGTGATGCGAGCGGTCGACGTCGAGGGTGCCGACATCGACGCGCCGTGGCTCTTCGCCGGCTCCCTTCGGATCAACGGGGTTGACGTGGTCCCGTTCGTCGAGGCCGAGCTCGACCGTCGCTTCCCGGGCCGCGCCGAGCGGCTGGCCACCGAGCCGGAGGGACTGCGCAGCGCGTGGGCTGCGCTCGAGCGAACCTGGGCCGCGACCCTGGACCGCGTGGCTGCGATGCCGCCGGGCACCGTCGACGTCTCGGTCGACGGCGAGTGGTCGTTCGCGCAGACGCTGCGGCACCTGGTGATGGCGACGGACTCGTGGCTGCGCAAGGGGATCCTGGAGATCGAGCAGCCGTTCCACCCCATCGGCCAACCGAATGTCGAGTACGAGACGGACGGGAACGACATGTCGGTCTTCTCGACGGCGTCACCGTCGTACGCCGACGTGCTCGAGGTCCGAGCCGGCCGGGTCGCCATGGTGCGCGAGTTCCTCGCCTCCGTGACGCCGGACCAGCTGGCCGAGACGCGCAGGCACCCGGGCGACCCGGACTACCAGGAGACGGTTCTCTCCTGCCTGCACGTGATCCTCGAGGAGGAGTGGGAGCACCACCGGTTCGCCGTCCGCGACCTCGACTCGATCGAGGCGGACCCGACGACCTAAGCCCGCAGCACCTTCTCCATCGCCTTCCCCCTGGCCAGCTCGTCGACCAGCTTGTCCAGGTAGCGGATCTTCTGCATCAACGGGTCGTCGATGTCCTCGACGCGGACCCCACACACCACGCCGGTGATCGACGACGCGGCCGGGTTCAGCTGCGCCTCTCCGAAGAAGTCCTCGAACGTCGTGCCCGCCTCGAGGTGGCCGCGCAAGGTCGATGCGTCGAAGCCCGTCAGCCACTCGATCACCTCGTCGAGCTCGGCCTGCGTGCGGCCCTTCTTCTCCACCTTCGTCACGTAGTGCGGGTAGACCGACGCGACGCTGGTCGTGAAGATGCGGTGCATGGACAGATCGTAGGTCGCCGGCGCGCTGCCCTGACAGATCAGCTGGTCCAGGCCCGCCACAGGGCGGCGTACTCTCCGTCCTCCAGGTCGACTAGGTCGTGGTGGCTCCCCAGCTCGACGATCCGGCCGTCGATGACCACTGCGATCCGCTCCGCGTCGTGCGCGGTGTGGAGCCGGTGCGCGATCGCGATCACCGTGCGCCCCTCGAGCAGCGCGTTCATCGAGCCCTCCAGCGACCGCGCGGTCCGCGGGTCGATCAGCGAGGTCGCCTCGTCGAGGACCAGCGTGTGCGGGTCGGCGATGATCAGCCGCGCGAGCGCGACCTGCTGCGCCTGGGCCGGGGTCAGGCTGTGCTGACCGGACCCGATCCGGGTGTCGAGGCCGTGCGGCAGCCGGCGGACCCAGTCGTCGGAGCCGACCGCGCGCAGCGCGTCCCAGACCGCGTCGTCGGGGGAGTCCTCTCGCGCCAGCACGATGTTGTCGCGGACCGTGCCGATGAACACGTGGTGCTCCTGGGTCACCAGCGCGACCTCGGTGCGCAGCACCTCCAACGGCAGGTCGACCAGCTCGACGCCACCGACCCGGGCCGCGCCGGTACGAGGTCGGTTGATGCCCGACAGCAACCGCCCGAGCGTCGACTTGCCCGAGCCGGAGGGGCCGACGATGGCGAGCCGCTCGCCGATCCGCAGCTCGAGGTCGACGCCGTGCAGCACGTCGTGGCCCTCGCGGTAGGCGAACCTCAGGTCCTCGCCGACCAGCTGCGCCCCGTGCGGGCGGACGTCGGAGGGCTCGCGGTCGGGCGGCACCTCGGCGATCCCGAGGAGGCGAGCGGTCGAGGTGGCGCCGACCTGCAGCCGGTCCAGCTCGCCGACCAGTCGGTCCAGCGGCCCGCTCAGCGCCTCGACGTACAGCACCGCCGTCGTGATCTGGCCGAGCGTCACCCAGCCGTTCGCGAACCCCCACGCGCCGACGACCAGGGTCACGACCCGGGGCGTGTTGAAGGCGACGTCGATCACCGCGAACAGCAGGTTGCGCAGCGACATCGTGTAACGCTCGGCCTGCGCCGAGATCGCGATGTCGTCGTCGCCCTGCTGCACGCGCCGACCGGCGAGGCCGAGCGCCTCGACCGTCCGCGCGCCCTCGACGGTCTCGGTGAGCGTCGTGTTGATCTGGGAGTACGTCGCGCCCTCGGTGATGTAGCCCTTCGGAGCGGTCCGCAGGTAGCTACGCACAGCCGCGTAGCTGGTGGCGATCACCAGCAGCGACGGCACGGCCAGCAGCACGGAGTTCAGCAGCATCGCGACGACGGACAACACGACGGTGAGCAACGAGATGATCGCCATCGGAAGGCCGAACTGGACCGCCCGGCTCATGGTGCCGACGTCGCGCGTCACCCGGGTCACCAGGTCGCCGGTGCTGGCGCTCTCCACCTGACCGACCGGCAGCCGCAGGATGGTCCGGACGATGTACTCGCGAGCGGAGGCGAGCAGGTCCTGGCCGAAAAGAGTGGACGTCCACTGCGCGAGGAACGTAAAGAGCGCCTGCGCGCAGACGACGGCCACGACGAGCAGCGCCACCCCGCCGTACCCGGTCGTGATCCCGTCCTCGATCCGGTCCACCAGGCCGCCGAGCAGCCGCGGGACGATCAGTCCGGTGGCCGCGGCGAGCCCGTTCAGCACCACCAACGCCAGGAACATCCGGCGACGCTCGCGGATCAGCTCGGCGAAGAACTGGACGACGACCTTGTCCTCGGCCACCGGCCAGCCGCGTACCGGGTTGCGGGAGTCGACGTAGACCTGCTCTGCCTGCTCGCGCCGCAGGTGGTGACGCATCCGCCAGGCGGCGAACCGCTCCCGTGCGGGCGCGCCGGTCGGCGGGACCAGCCGCGGGTCGACCGCCGGCTGCTCCGCGTCGTGCGGGGCCCAGGTCGAGGCCGAGTCGGCCAGCAGGTCGGGGCTCATGTCGTCACCTCCTCGTCGAGGGCGCGGACGACCACGGCGCGGTACGCGGGGTCCTCGTGGATCAGCTCGTCGTGTCGCCCGGTCGCGGACACCGTGCCGTCGGTCAGGAGCACCACACGGTCGGCGTGGTGGAGCCAGAGCGGCGACACCGTGCAGACCACGGTCGTACGCCCGGCGCGCAGTCGTGCCACCCGCTCGGCGATCCGGGCCTCGGTGTGGGCGTCGACCGCCGACGTGGGTTCGACCAGCACCAGGATCGGCGGGTCCGCTGCGAGCGCGCGGGCCAGGACCACCCGCTGACGCTGTCCGCCGGACAGGCCGCGACCGCGCTCGTCGAGCACGCCCTGCCAGCCACCGGGGAGGGCGTCGTACACGTCCTCGGCGTTGGCCGTGCGTAATGCCGTCTCGGCCTGCTGCCTCGTCAGCCGACGGTGCGGGTCGATCGCGTCCTGCAGCGTTCCGGCGAACACCTGGCTGCCGGTGTCGCTGACCAGGATCGTGTCGCGTACGTCGGCCAGGGTCGCGTCGGCCAGGTCGACGCCACCCAGGCGAACGCCCCAGGCGCCGCGGGTCCGGGCGGCGTCGCGGGCCGCGATCTCGGCCCGCTTGCGGGCGCGCTCGATCCGCGCCTCGCGGGCGGCCCGGCCCTTGAGCTCGTCGATGTCCTCGATGCCGACCGGCTCCGTGTCGGCCGGGAGGTAGCGGCCCAGCCGGTCGGCCAGCGCGGCCGAATCCTCCGGCAGCGCGCTGACGACCACGGTGAGCTCGCCGGGGTCTGCGGTGAAGCCGCTCGCTTCGTCGACGAGCCTGGCGGTCGGGTCGAGCGTCGCGGCGACGTCCGGGTCGCGCCACGGCGGCGCGGACTCGAAGATCGCGATCGCCTTCCGGGCGCTGACCAGCGCCCGGGTGAACTTCTGCGCGAACTCGAAGAACGTCCGGATCGGGCCGATCAGGTAGAGCCCGTAGCCGAGGAAGCTGATCAGCTGCCCGATCGAGAGCCGGTCGGCCAGCACCTCACGGGCGCCCAGGTAGAGCAGCAGCACCAGGAAGACCCCGGAGAAGAGCACGCCGAGCGCCTCGATCACGGCCTGCCAGATCCCGGCGCTGACCCCGGCCGCCCGGGCGCTCTGCGACTGGTTCTCGTAGTTGCGGCCGAACGTCCGCTCGCCGCCGATGCCGCGCAGGATGCGGAGGCCGGCGACGATGTCGGTGGCCATCGACGTCAGCTCGGAGTTGCGACCACGCTCGATGGCCTGCCGCCGGTGCAGCGGTCGCAGGAACGGCAACGCGACCGCGAACAGGATCGGGGCGGCCACCAGCACGACGGCGCCGAGCCGCGGTGAGGTGGTGAGCACGATCGCGGCGACCGCGAGGAACGAGACGAGCTGCGAGCCGGCCCGCGCGATGATCTCGGTCATCGCGCCGAACTCGTCGGAGTCGCTCGACGCCACGCTGAGGATCTCGCCGGTGGGAGAGCGACGCGGGAGCACGTGCCCCATCTGGGCGGCCTTGCGGGTGACCATCATGGTGGTGCCGTAGAGGCTGATCAGCCAGCTGCGCACGACCAGCGTGTGCAGCGAGATCCCGAACACCGCCCCGATCAGCGTCACCACAAGCAGTGCGATCGCGCCGAGGGCGACCGCCTCGGGCTGGTCGCCGACGATGCCGGCGTCGATCGCGCGGCCGAAGATCCAGGGGCCGACGATCAGCGGCAGCTGCCACACCACGCCGAGCAGCGTTGCCACCACCACGACGTTCCCCTGCTGACGCAGCACCCAGCGCAGGAACCGCGTCGGGCTCGTGGTGTCGGGTGCCTCTGCGACCACCTCGCCCGTGCGGACCCAGAATGTCGAGACGAGGGGTGGGAAGTCACGCATGGCACCCTCGAGCGTAGGTGGCAGCGGGGACGCCCGGCGAACGATTTTCGCAGGTCACAGGCGGAACGCTAAGACCTCGAGCGCGCTTGAGATCAATCCCGGATGACCGACGGAGTGGTCGGATATCGGCGTCCCGCGTTCGGCAAGCGGTCTTGCGGAGAGTGCCGTGCTGATTGCACAGTGGCCACGTGGCCCACTACCGCCGCGTCGGCGAGGTCCCTCGCCAGCGCCACACCCAGTCCCGCGACCCCGAGGGTCGGCTGTACCGCGAGGAGCTGATGGGGGAGGAGGGTTTCTCCTCCGACTCCTCCCTGCTCTACCACCGCGGCGTCCCGTCCGCGATCGTCGACAGCCAGGTCTGGGAGCTCCCCGACCAGCGGCTGGTGCCCAACCACCCGCTCAAGCCGCGCCACCTCAAGCTGCACACCCTGTTCGACGAGCCGGGCGCCGGAGCCTGCCCGGTCGAGGGCCGCCGGCTGGTGCTGGGGAACGGCGACGTGCGGATCGGGTACGTCGTGACCGGCACCGACCCCTCACCGCTCTACCGCAACGCGATCGGCGACGAGTGCGTGTTCGTCGAGAGCGGGGCCGGCACGGTCGAGACCGTCTTCGGCGTCGTCCCCTACCGCGCCGGCGACTACGTGCTGGTGCCGCGCGCCACCGACCATCGCTGGTGCCCGAGCGAGCCGAGCCGGCTCTACGCCATCGAGGCCTCCAGCCACATCGCACCGCCGAAGCGCTACCTGAGCCGCTACGGCCAGTTCCTGGAGCACGCGCCGTACTGCGAGCGCGACCTGCACGGCCCGACCGAGCCGCACCGGGCCGAGGGCGAGAACGTCGAGGTGCTGGTCAAGCACCGCACATCGGCCGGCGTCGTCGGCTCCCGCCTGACCTACGCGACCCACCCCTTCGACGTCGTCGGCTGGGACGGCTGCCTCTACCCGTACACGTTCAACATCGAGGACTACATGCCGATCACCGGCAAGGTCCACCAGCCGCCCCCGGTGCACCAGGTGTTCGAGGGCTGGAACTTCGTGGTCTGCAACTTCCTGCCGCGCAAGGTCGACTACCACGAGCTCGCGATCCCGGTGCCGTACTACCACTCCAACGTCGACTCCGACGAGGTCATGTTCTACGTCGGCGGCGACTACGAGGCGCGGAAGGGCTCCGGCATCAACATCGGCTCGATCTCCCTCCACCCCGGCGGGCACGCGCACGGCCCGCAACCGAGCGCGATCGAGGCGTCGCTCGGCGTCGACTACTTCGAGGAGTCGGCCGTCATGGTCGACACGTTCAAACCGCTCGAGCTCGGCGAGGGCGGGCTCGCCGCCGAGGACCCGGCGTACGCCTGGACCTGGGCCGGCCGCGGCCCCGACACCGATGGCCCGGACGGTGGCCCGGCTGTCTTCTCCAACTCCTGACCCTCTCCCATTGGTGTGTAGTCCCCCTCCCAGTGGTGTGTAGTCCCCGACGCTTTGGTCGCACCGCCGTCGAGACCACTGCCAGAGCGTCGGGGACTACCCCGTTCAGGTGGAGCCGAGCCTCCGCGTCAATTCAAGACGACCGGGTACTGCACAGGACATGGGCCGCACTGCGCGTGAGCACGAGATCAACGAGGCGGATGTCGCCGTCGAGCAGCCGAAGCGCTCGGCGGCGGGGGTCGAGGCCGTCGTCGTCGCCCTCAGCCGCGCGGTCAAGGCAATGGGGGCGCTGCGAGCCGGCCGGGCCCTGCGAAAGCTGAACCAGACCGACGGCTTCGACTGCCAGGGCTGCGCCTGGCCCGACCCTGCACCCGGCCACCGCCACCCCGCGGAGTTCTGCGAGAACGGCGTCAAGGCTGTGGCCGACGAGGCCACCCGCGACCTGCTCGACCGTGACTTCTTCGCGACGCACCCGGTCGCCGACCTCGCGGAGCACACCGACTACTGGCTCAACAAGCAGGGGAGGATCACCGAGCCGTACGTGCTGCGCGAGGGATCGGACCACTACGAGCCCATCGACTGGGACGACGCCATCGCGATGATGGCCGCCCACCTGCGGTCGGTCCGACCGGACCAGGCGATCTTCTACACCTCGGGCAAGATCTCCAACGAGGCCGCCTACCTCTACCAGCTGTTTGCCCGGGCGTACGGCACGAACAACCTGCCCGACTGCTCCAACATGTGCCACGAGTCGTCCAGCACCGCCCTGAGCGAGACCATCGGCATCGGCACCGGGTCGGTGAGCCTGGAGGACGTCCATCGGGCGGACCTGATCCTGATCCTCGGGCAGAACCCGGGCTCGAACCACCCGCGGATGCTCTCCGCGCTGGAGGAGGCCAAGGGCAACGGCGCCCGGATCATCGCGGTCAACCCGCTGCGCGAGACCGGTCTGGTGCGGTTCCGCAACCCGCAACGGCCCCGCGGTGTGGTCGGGCGTGGGACCGAGCTCGCTGACCTCTACCTCCAGATCCGCACCAACGGCGACCTCGCACTGGTGCAGGCCCTCGGCTCCCTGCTCCTGCAGTGGGACGCCCTCGACCGCGACTTCATCGACCAGCACACCGTCGGGTTCGAGGCGTACGCCGCAGGGTTGGCCGACCTCGACTGGGAGCAGGTCCGCGCCGCCACTGGTCTCGAGCGCGGCGAGATCGAGGATGCCGCCCGGATGCTGGCTGGGTCCACAGCCACCGTGACGTGCTGGGCGATGGGCATCACCCAGCACCGCAATGCGGTCGCCACGATCAAGGAGCTCGTGAACCTCGCGCTGCTCCAGGGCAACATCGGCAAGCCCGGCGCCGGTCTCTGCCCGGTGCGAGGCCACTCGAACGTCCAGGGCGACCGGACGATGGGGATCTGGGAGCGGGCGCCGGAGCACTTCCTCGACGCGCTGCGCGATGAGTTCGGCTTCGAGCCCCCGCGCGAGCACGGGTACGACACCGTCGCGGCGATCAAGGCGCTCCGGGACGGCGACGCCCAGGTCTTCATGGGACTGGGCGGGAACTTCGTGTCGGTGACGCCGGACACCTCGATCACCGAGGCCGCGCTGCGACGAGCGGCGCTGACCGTCCAGGTCTCGACCAAGCTGAACCGGTCCCACGTCGTCCACGGCCGGGAGGCCCTCATCCTGCCGGCGCTCGGCCGCAGTGAGCGCGACCTCACCGGCGGCCAGAAGCAGCGGATCACCGTCGAGGACTCGATGTCGGCCGTGCACGCCTCCCACGGACCCCTGCCGCCCGCCTCGAAGAAGCTGCGGTCCGAGGTCGACATCGTCTGCTCGCTGGCCGAGGCGACGTTGCCGGCCGAGCTCGGCATACCGTGGGCCGACTTCCGCTCGGACTACTCACAGATCAGGCGGTCGATCGCCCGCGTGGTGCCCGGCTGCGCGGCGTACGACGAGAAGGTCGACCAGCCGGGCGGCTTCGTGCTGCCGCACCCTCCGCGCGACAGTCGGACGTTCCCGACCGACGTCGGGCGGGCCGTCTTCACGGTGAGCCCGCTCGAGGTCCTGCACGTGCCCGAGGGCCGGCTGCTGCTGCAGTCCATCCGCTCCCACGACCAGTTCAACTCCACGATCTACGGCTTGAGCGACCGGTACCGCGGCATCGAGAACGGCCGCCGCGTGGTGTTCGTGCACCCTGACGACATCGTCGCCCTCGGCCTCGCGGAGGGTGACCTCGTCGACATCGTCAGCGAGTGGCGGGACGGGTCGGAGCGCCACGTGCCGACCTTCCGGATCGTCGGATACGACCAACCCCGGGGCTGCGCCGCGGCGTACTACCCCGAGACCAACCCGCTGGTGCCACTCGAGCACACCGCCGAAGGCAGCAACCAGCCGGCGTTCAAGTCGGTGATCGTGCGGCTCGAGAGGTCCAGCGGGGGCCTCCGCGACCTCCACCCGAGCGACGCGAACCGGTTGCTTCCGCCCGGGCGTGGAGACGAGTCCAAGCGCGACGTTCAGCCCTACCAGCTCTCGTGACCACTGGCACACTGGTGGTGTGACCAACCCCGAGCGCGACCCGGCGGAGCTGCGCCTCGGCCCGGGCGGTGGCGGACCTCGGCTCGAGGTGCTGACGCCGCGCGAGGTGCCGCTGGGTGGGCTGCGGGCGATGACGGTGCGCCGGACCCTGCCGCAGCGGCAGCGCTCCCTGATCGGCGCCTGGTGCTTCGTGGACCACTACGGCCCCGACCTGGTCACCGAGACCGGCGGGATGCAGGTCTCGCCCCACCCACACACGGGGCTGCAGACCGTGAGCTGGCTCTTCAGCGGCGAGATCGACCACCGCGACAGCGCCGGCCACCACGCCCCGGTCCGGCCCGGCGAGGTGAACCTGATGACCGCCGGCCGCGGCATCAGCCACTCCGAGGTGTCGACGTCCGCGACCCGACTGCTCCACGGCGTCCAGCTCTGGGTGGCACTGCCGGAGGGGTCCCGTCACACGGACCCGGGGTTCGAGCACTACGTGCCGCCGCGGGTTCGGGGACCGGGGTGGCGAGCGCGGGTCTTCCTGGGGTCAGCGCTCGGCGACACCTCGCCGGTGACGACCTTCACCCCGCTGCTGGGGGTCGAGCTCGTGCTGGAGACCGGCGGCTCGGTCATGGTTCCGGTCGACCCGGCGTACGAGCACGGCGTGCTCGTGGACTCCGGTGTCCTGACCGTCGAGCATCTCGACGCCAAGCCCTCCGAGCTCGTGTACGCCGCTCCAGGACCGACGTCGCTGACGCTGACCGCCCACGACGAACCGGTCCGGATGCTGCTGCTGGGCGGGCGCCCGTTCGGCGAGCCGATCGTCATGTGGTGGAACTTCGTCGGCCGTACCCATGACGAGATCGTGCGTTATCGCGCCGAGTGGCAGGCCCAGATCACGCGCGACGGCGCGGTCCTGCGCAACAGCCGCGATGTGGCGCCCGGCCGGTTCGGCATCGTGGACGACCCGCTGCCCCCGATCCCGGCACCGGCGATGCCGAACGCCCGGCTCAAGGAGCGTCGTTGAGTGGTCGGGTCCCCGTTGCCGTTTGGGCACAAACGGCGAGGACACGCCGTGGGGAGCCGTCGTTTCTGCCCAATCGACGCCGTCCATCCTGCCCGAGGGCAGCGGTCGAGTCGGTTGGCGGTCGGCGTCGCCGTTTGTGTCCAAACGGCGACGACACGCCGCGCCGAGGTGCCGTTTCCGCCCAATCCACGGCCGCAGCGGCGGATCAGGTGGGCAGGGCGGCTGGCCACAGGACCGCGACAACCACACGCGACGCCATCCCCATGACAGGCCTCGCATCATGAGCGGACCGGTCGTCGGTGACGACGGCGTGGCCCGCTGCCCGTGGGGTGCCGGCAGCGAGGTCTACCGCGCCTACCACGACGACGAGTGGGGCCGGCCGATCAGTGGGGAGTCGGCGTACCTCGAACGACTGACGCTGGAGGCCTTCCAGTCGGGCCTCTCCTGGTTGACGATCCTCAACAAGCGCGAGAGCTTCCGCCGTGCGTTCGCGGGGTTCGACGCCGAGGCGGTGGCCGCCTACGACGACACCGATCGGGAGCGGCTGATGGCCGACGCCGGCATCGTCCGGAACCGCCTGAAGATCGATGCCGCCATCACCAATGCCGCCGCCACCGTACGGCTGCGCGAGAGCGGCGGCCTCGAGGAGTTCGTCCAACGTTTCCGCCCGGAGCAGCACGCTGCGCCGGTCACGATCGACGACGTCCCAGCGACATCGCCGGAGTCGACGGCGCTGTCCAAGGCGCTGAAGAAGCAGGGGTTCGTGTTCGTCGGGCCGACCACGATGTACGCGCTGATGCAGGCGATCGGGGTCGTGGACGACCATCTCGTGGGTTGCCACAGGCGGGGAAGTGACCGGTCGGTAACCTCGGGCCCATGACGCACGTCCACGCCTTCGGTGACGACGCCCTGGCCCACCACGACGCTGTCGGTCTGGTCGACGCGCTCCACGCACGGCAGGTCACGACCACCGAGGTGGTCGAGGCCGCGATCGCCCGCACCGAGGCGGTCAACGACCGGCTCAACGCCGTGGCGTACGCCGACTTCGACGGTGCCCTCGAGCGTGCCGCCGACCCGCGGGGCGGGTACTTCGCCGGCGTCCCGTCGTTCCTGAAGGACAACGTCGACGTCGCGGGGATGCCGACCCAGCAGGGGACCGACGCCTGGGAGCCGGCGCCGCGCCAGGTCGACGGGGACTTCGCCCGGATGTACCTCGACACCGGCCTGGTGTGCCTCGGCAAGACGCAGCTGTCCGAGTTCGGGTTCAGCGCCGCGGCCGAGCACGCCCGGATCGGCCCGGTCCGTTCCCCGTGGTCGCTGGAGCACACCGCCGGCGCCTCCTCCTCGGGGTCCGCGGCACTGGTCGCCGCCGGCGCTGTGCCAATCGCGCACGCGAACGACGGCGGTGGCTCGATCCGGATCCCGGCGTCGGTCAACGGCCTGGTCGGCCTCAAGCCGTCGCGTGGCCGGCTGCCCCAGGACGCGCTGATGCGGCAGATGCCGGTCCGGATCATCGCCGACGGCGTCGTGACCCGCAGCGTCCGCGACACTGCCGCGTTCTTCCGGGAAGCGGAGCGGATCTACCGCAACCTGCGACTGCCTCCGGTCGGCGACGTCACCCGCCCTGGTCGGCCCCGGCTCCGGGTCGCGGTCGTCACCGAGGGAATCGGCCGCGACGCGACCCCGGAGGTCGAGGAGCTCACGCTGAAGACCGCGGCGCTGCTCGACGAGCTCGGCCACCAGGTGACGCCGATCGGCAACCCGCTCCCGGCGAGCCTCGCCGACGACTTCCTCCTCTACTGGTCGATGCTCGCTCTGGTTACGGTGCGCAGCGGCAAGCGCAGCTTCGGAGCGTCCTGGGACCCCAGCCGGCTCGACAACCTGACGCACGGCCTCGCGGCGCACTCGGCCCGCAACCTGCGTCGACTGCCCGGTGCGATCAAGCGGCTCCGGCGTACGACCCGGTTCTCGCGCGACTTCTTCGGTGACTACGACGTGCTGCTGACCCCGACCCTGGCGGCCGAGACGCCGCGGATCGGCCACCTCGACCCCAGCCAGGACTACGACACGATCATGGAGCGGCTGCTCGACTGGGTGGCCTTCACCCCGCTCCAGAACGCGACCGGCGACCCCGCGATCAGCCTGCCCCTCGCCACCACCGCCTCCGGACTCCCGCAGGGCATGATGCTGAGCGCCGGGATCGGCCGGGAGAGCACGCTCCTGGCGCTCGCCTACGAGCTCGAGGAGGCGGTTCCCTGGGCGCGGATCGACGCCTGACTCAGGCTGGTTCGGGGGCGCTCAGCGCGATTTCTCGAACGCTCGGAGCCCTGTGTATTGTTCTCCGACGTTGCCCCTTTAGCTCAGTCGGCAGAGCGTCTCCATGGTAAGGAGAAGGTCTACGGTTCGATTCCGTAAAGGGGCTCTGGGTTGGGGCTCCGCGGTCGACGGCGGCGGAACGTTCCGTCCCGGCGGCGGGGTAGCTCAGGTGGTTAGAGCACACGGCTCATAATCGTGGTGTCGCGGGTTCGAGTCCCGCCCCCGCTACAGACAGACAAGAGCAGGACAACCAAAGGACTTCCCGTGGCCAGCAAGAGCTCTGACGTTCGCCCCAAGATCACCCTGGCGTGCCAGGAGTGCAAGGAGCGCAACTACATCACCAAGAAGAACCGGCGCAACGACCCCGACCGCATCGAGCTGTCGAAGTTCTGCCCGCGCTGCCGCAAGCACACCAGCCACAAGGAGACCCGCTGACCGCGGTTCCCCCTCTGATCGACTGACCGACCCGCCCGGACCCCGGGCGGGTCGACGTCATTTCACGGTCGGTTGCGCCGCCTTCAGCCCACTCGCGCCGCGGCACTAGGTTGGTGGGCATGCCGATCGACCAGTCACTCGTCGGGCGCAGCTTCCCGCCGACCAAGCCCCACGAGGTCACCGAGGAGCACGTGCGGGCGTTCGCGCGTGCCAGCGGAGGCGAGTACGCCGGAGGGCCGGCCCCGGCGACCTACCCCATCGTCCTCGCGTTCGATGCCATGAACGCCTTCCTCGACGCCGAGCAGGTGGACCTGTTCCGGATCGTCCACGGCGAGCAGAAGTTCGCCTACCGCCGGCCGATCGTGCCCGGTGACGTGCTGACGGCCACGCTCAGCGTGGCGAGCCTGCGCCAGATCGGCGGCGCCGACATCATCGGCACGAGGAGCGACATCGTCGACGCCGATGGTGAGGTCGTGTGCACGACCTCGGCCACCCTCGTCCACTCGGGCGGTGCCGCATGAACCCCGGCGACACGCTCGAGCCGCGCGAGTACGCCGTCACGCGCGCGGACCTGGTGGCCTACGCGGACGCCAGCGGCGACCACAACCCGATCCACCAGGACGACGAGGTCGCGAAGTCCGTGGGCCTGCCGGGCGTGATCGCCCACGGGATGTACACGATGGCATTGGCAGCCCGCGCCGTGTCGGACTGGACCGGCGCGGCCCACGTGGTCGAGCTCGGCTGCAAGTTCACCAACCCGGTCGTCGTGCCCGCCGAGGGAACGATCCTGGTCCGGGTCGCTGGAACCGTGAAGTCGGTCGAGGACGGCCTCGCCACGCTGGCCCTCGAGGTCACCTGTGAGGGGACCAAGGTGCTCGGGATGCCCAAGGCCGTCGTTCGTGCCTGAGCTGTTCCGGGACCACACCACGCTGCGGCTGGGCGGTCCGGCCCGGTCGTGGGTGAGGGCGACGTCGGAGGCTGAGCTCGTCGGCGCCGTGTCGGCGGCTGACGACGCGGGCGAGCCGGTGCTCGTGCTCGGCGGTGGCAGCAACCTCGTTGTCGCCGACGCCGGCTTCGACGGCACCGTGGTCGAGGTCGCCACATCCGGGATCACCGCCGACAGCGACGACCCCGACGACCTCGCCTGTCTGGGCGCCGTGACGGTGAAGGTCGCCGCGGGCGAGAGCTGGGACGAGCTCGTCGCCCATGCCGTCCGGCAGGGCTGGGTCGGCGTCGAGGCACTCGCCGGCATCCCCGGTCTGGTCGGCGCGGTCCCGATCCAGAACGTCGGCGCCTACGGCCAGGAGGTGTCGCAGACCATCGCCCAGGTGCGCACGTGGGACAGGGGTGAGTGCGCGCTGCGCACGTTCAGCACCACCGAGTGCGGCTTCGGCTACCGCACCAGCCGGTTCAAGCAGGAGCCGTCCCGCTACGTCGTCCTCGACGTCACCTTCCTGTTCAGGCAGGGGACTCTCGGCGCGCCGGTCGAGTACGCCGAGCTGGCCCGCGCGCTCGGCGTGGAGCTCGGCGACCGGGCACCGATGGCCGACGTGCGCGAGGCCGTGCTGGGACTGCGTCGTGGCAAGGGGATGGTGCTCGACCCCGCCGATCACGACACCTGGAGCGCCGGTTCGTTCTTCACCAACCCGATCGTCGACCCCGACGCCGTCCCCGAAGGCGCACCGTCCTGGCCGCTGCCGGACGGCCGGGTGAAGACCAGCGCCGCGTGGCTGATCGAGCGCGCCGGGTTCGGCAAGGGGTACGGCGACGGCCGGGTCCGGCTGTCGACGAAGCACACCCTCGCGGTCACCAACCGGGGCGAGGCGACCACGGCGGAGCTGCTCGAGCTCGCGCGCGAGCTCCGCGACGGCGTCCGGGACCGGTTCGGGATCGGGCTGGTCAACGAGCCGGTCCTGGTCGGCTGCCGGCTCTGAGTCGGCCGCGGGGGAGTTGTGCCCCAGGCGGAACCGGAGCCGGCGCAGCGGTGTCTCCACACCAGACACGTTCGCGTCGGAGGAGGCGGTCATGCACCGGTTGCGCAGCTCACTCGTCCTCGTCGTCCTGGTGGTGGCACTGACGCCCCTCGGCCGCGCCGAAGCGGGCGGACCCACCAGTGTCCTGCTGACGGTTCCCGGGGATGGCGCGACGGCCTCCCTCTACTACACCGATCCCCAGTACGAGGCCCTCGCCCGCGTCGTCGGCATGGAAGCGGACGACGGGGTCGGCAAGGTCGACCGGTCTGGTCTGGATCACGCGAAAGGCCCCGGCATCAGGGTGACCTGGCTGATCCACGACGTGACACCGTGGCGGGTCGACCACATCTACCTCGAGGGTGAGGGTGCGCCGTGGATCTCGACCCAGACCACGAACGGGGGCGGCAGCATCTGGGACGCTCCGGTCGTGTGGCACCGGCCGGACTCCCCGGCCGGACTCGCGGCGTTGCTCGACGACCTCGGGCTGGCCGAGGCGTCGCTCACGGCCGGTCCCTTCACGGGAGTCCCCGGCGCCGACGCGCCGCCTCCCGCCGGGCAGGCCCAGAACGCTGCCTCCGGCACAGCCACGGCGTCGGGCCTCGCGGGGGGCAGCGACCGGGCCGTGTGGTGGGGCCTCGCCGGCCTGCTCGTCGGCGCCTTGGCCACATGGCTCCTGATGGGCGTCCCACGCCCTGGGCGGGAACGCGCCGTGTTCGCGTCGGCGCGTCGTCCGTGACTCGGGGCTTGCATCCTATGAGCGGGGACTGAAGGCGAGTAGATTCCCCGCCCATGGGGGATGCCGGGGGGAGGGGGGCCCGGCTCCGTGACGCAGCTGCAGCGTTCACCAGCAACGCGTGCAACGCCGACCTACGCCGCGCACAGCTCAGCTTCCTCGGTGCCTGGACCGCCGAGTGGGCGTTCACCGTCGCACTCGGGATCGTCGCCTACCGCGACGGCGGCGCGGCCGCCGTCGGCCTGGTCGGGCTGCTCCGCATGGTGCCTGCCGCCCTGCTCGCGCCGCTGCTCTCGCCGATCGCCGACCGCGGCCGGCGGGAGCGGGTCCTGATCCTGGTCTCGACGGCGCGCGGGATCGCCACCGCGGCTGCGGCCGTCGCGGCCGCCGTGTCCGGCCCACCGGCCGTCGTCTACGCCCTGGCCGTGCTCTCGACGATCGCCGCCACCCTGTTCCGGCCGGCACACTCCGCCCTGCTCCCGTCGCTGTGCCACTCGGGCCACGAGCTGGCGAGCGCCAACGTCGTGCGCGGGCTGCTGGACTCCGCCGCCACGCTGGTCGGCCCGTTGCTGGCGGCCGTGCTGCTCTCGTTCACCGGCGTCTCCGTCGTGTTCGGGGTCGCCGCGGGCTCGTCCCTCTGGGCGGCTGCGCTGCTCCTACGTCTGGACTACGACGCACCTCCGAGGCCGGCGGCCCCCCAGCGTCCACAGCTCGTCAAGGAGGCCGCCGACGGCCTGCGCGCCGTCGCCCGGAGCCGCGACCTCTCCCTGATCCTCGGCCTCGCCGCGGCGCAGTCCCTCACCCGCGGCGCCTTGACGGTGCTGTCCGTCGTCGTGGCGATCGAGCTGCTCGACACCGGCGAGTCGGGCGTCGGCACCCTGATGACGGCGGTCGGAGTCGGCGCGGTGCTCGGGTCGCTCGCGGCGTCCCTGCTGGTGGGGACCAGCCGGCTCGGGTCGTGGTTCGCCGTCGGCGTCGCGCTGTGGGGCCTGCCCCTGACGCTGGTGGGCCTGGTGCCGCACGAGCTCGCGGCACTCCTCATGCTGGCGTTCATCGGCGTGGGCAACGCCCTGATCGACGTCGCCGGCTTCACGCTGCTGGGACGGCTGGCCCCCGACGAGGTGCTGGCCCGCGTGTTCGGTGTGCTCGAAAGCCTGGTCGCGGTGTTCATCGGGATCGGTGCGGTCGTCGCCTCGGCGGTGATCGAGGTCTGGGGCACGCGCGCCGCGTTGATCGCCATCGGACTGCTGTGCCCGGTTCTCGCCGTCCTGTCGTGGCCGCGGCTGCGGGTGCTCGACCAGGCGGTCGGCGTGCGTGACCACGATGTCGCACTGCTCCAGCGGGTGCCGATGCTGCGCGCCCTGCCACTGCCCTCCATCGAGCAGCTCGCCCGCGGCCTGGAGCCGGTCGCGGTCGCCGCCGGGCAGGTCGTGTTCAGCCAGGGTGACGTGGGCGACCGGTACTACGTGATCGAGTCCGGTCGCGCGGACGTCGTGGGCGACGGCCAGGTGGTGGCCACGCTCGGCCCGGGTGAGGGCTTCGGCGAGATCGCCCTGCTCCGCCGAACCCGCCGGACCGCCACCGTCGTGGCACGCGAGGACCTCCGGTTGCAGGGGCTTCGCACCGACCGGTTCCTTCCCGTCGTCCTCGGCTACATCCCCAGCGCTCGGGAGGCGGCGACGGTCGTCGACGTCATGCTGGACCGCTACTCACCGCTGGACGCCTCCGCGGAGCCGATCGTGGACCCGGCGCCAGACCCGATGGAGGAGCCGTCGTGAGCATCATGTGGGATCGTGGCGCATGACATCAGCCCGTGCCCTGCTCCTCATCGCGGACATGGGCGGCTACACCGAGTACATGCGCACGCACCGGATGAGCCTCGCCCACGCCGAGGTGAACACCGCGAGGCTGCTCGAGAAGGTGATCGACGCCGCCCCGGGGTTCGACCTCGTGGAGATCGAGGGCGACGCCGCCTTCTTGTCCCGTGGGGCCGATGGCCTTCCTCCGGAGGCGGCGGTCAAGGAGGTGCTCCGCGCGGCCTCGGCCATGCACCACGCCTTCCACGTCGAGCGGCAGTACGTCGCCAAGAACCTGTGCCCGTGCGCCGGGTGCAAGGAGGCTGCGGCTCTGAAGCTCAAGTTCGTCGCCCACGTCGGCGAGGTCGCCACCCAGACCATCCGACACCGTCGGAAGCTGGTCGGGATCGACGTCATCCTCTTGCACCGGCTGTTGAAGAACTCGGTCGAGATCCCCGAGTACGTGCTGCTCTCCGAGGAGCTCTACGCAGACGGGGAGGGCGTGGTCTCGACCCCCGTGCACGAGATCGCGCCTGAGCTCGAGGGGGTGGGTCCGGTCCGCGCGTTCTACGTCGACGTGGGGGACCTGGAGTGGTCCCGTCCGCCGTTGCCGGCCCCGTCGTGGCGAGGGCGGCTGGGGCGCACGTTCGCGGCCGCGGGCCTCGGGATGCCCTACATGCTCGGACTACGACGCCGGCGCGAGGCGTCTGCTCAGTAAGGGGCCGGCGCGGCCAGCCAGGCGTCGATGTCGGCGTACGCGCGGTCGCGCAGCTCGACCGGCGCTCGTGACGCGCGGAACGACATCCGGGCCAGGTCGGCGAGCTGCTCGTCCGTGAGCTCGTGGGCGGCGCGCATGGTGGCGTACTGCGCGGCGAGCCGGGAGCCGAACAGCAGCGGGTCGTCGGCGCCGAGGGCGACGGTGGCACCGGCCTCGAGCAGCTGAGGAAGCGGCACCGAGGTCAGGTCCGAGTACACGCCGAGCGCCACGTTGGAGACCGGGCACACCTCGAGGGCGATGCCCCGGTCGACGACCTCCTCGAGCAAGGCAGGGTCCTCCACCGAGCGCACGCCGTGACCGAGCCGACCGGGCCGCAGGGCCTCCAGGCAGCTGCGCACGTGGTCGGGGCCACGGAGCTCCCCGCCGTGCGGGACCAGCAACAGGCCGGCCCGCTCCGCGATCTTGAACGCCGGCGCAAACTCCGCCGTCACGCCGCGGCGCTCGTCGTTGGACAGCCCGAAGCCCACCACCCCGCGACCGGCGTACTGCGACGCCAGCCGGGCCAGGGTGCGCGCATCGAGGGGGTGTCGGGTGCGGTTGGCGGCGATCACCACCGCCATCCCGAGCCCCGTCTCGCTGGAGGCGGTCGCGACCGCGTCGAGGACCAGGTCGGTGAACGCCGTGATCCCACCGAACCGCGCTGCGTAGCCGGAGGGATCGACCTGGATCTCCAGCCAACGGCCCCCGTCCCTCACGTCGTCCTCGGCGGCCTCTCGCACGAGTCGCCGGACGTCGTCCTCGGTGCGCAGCACGCTGCGCGCGACGTCGTACAGGCGCTGGAACCGGAACCAGCCCTTCTCGTCGGCCGCCGACAGCTCCGGGGGCCAGTCGGTGACCAGTGACTCCGGCAGGTGGATGCCGTCCCGCGCGGCGAGCTCGAGCAGCGTCTCGTGTCGCATCGAGCCGGTGAAGTGTAGATGCAGGTGAGCTTTGGGCAGGGCAGCAAGCTGCCCTCGCCCAGCGCTCACCTGCTTTCCCTCGCGCTGCGCGCTCGTCATGGTTGCGAGGTCGATCCCGCGCTGATCAGGACGCTGCCACCAGATGCTCTGCCGCCGCGAGGAGGACACAGGTGGCGACGGCCTCCATCGCGGCCCGGACCTCGGGCAGCTCGGGGAAGGTCGGGGCCAACCGGATGTTGGTGTCGTCCGGGTCGTGGCCACCGGGGAACGCCGCACCGGCGGGGGTGAGCGCCACCCCGGCGTCCTTCGCGAGGCCGATGACCCGGGCAGCGGTGCCGGGCAGCACGTCGAGGCTGACGAAGTAGCCGCCGCTGGGTCGGGTCCATCGGGCGACGCCGAGCCCGCCGAGCCGGTCGGAGAGCACCTCCTCGACCACGGCGAACTTGGGCGCGATCAGCCCCCGGTGCTTCCGCATGTGGTCGCGGACGCCTTGGGGGCTTCCGAAGAACTGGACGTGGCGCAGCTGGTTGACCTTGTCGGGCCCGATCGCGCCCTTGCCGAGGTGGCCGGTGTACCAGGCGACGGTCTCGGTCGATCCGGCCAGGAACGCGACGCCCGCACCGGCGTAGGTGATCTTCGAGGTGGACGCGAACATGATCGCCCGGTGCGGGTGCCCGGAGGCCGCCGCCAAGGTGAGGATGTCGGCGCTCTTGGCCTCCTCCTCCGTCAGGTGGTGGAACGCGTAGGCGTTGTCCCACAGGATCTTGAAGTCGGGTGCCGCGGTCTCCATCGACGCCAGTCGCGCTGCGATCTCCTGCGAGACGATCGAGCCAGTGGGGTTGGAGTACGTCGGGACGACCCACATCCCCTTGATGCTCGGGTCCTTTGCCACCAGGTCGGCCACCGCGTCCGCGTCGGGGCCATCCTCGTTCATCGGAACGGTCACCGTGTCGATCCCGAACCAGCTCAGGAGGGTGAAGTGCCGGTCGTAGCCGGGGACGGGGCAGATGAAGGTGACCCGCTCCTCCTGCGACCACGGCCGCTCGCTGTCGACGCCGCCCTTGAGCCACAGGTCGGTGATCACCTCGCGCATCAGCACCAGGCTCGAGTTGCCCCCCGCGACCACCTGCTCGGGCTCGACCCAGAGCAGGTCCGCGAACATCTCCCGGATCTGCCTGATCCCGGCGAGCCCGCCGTAGTTGCGGACGTCGACGCCGTCGTCGTCGCGGGTTCCGTCGGGGAGGGTCAGCAGCCGGTCGGAGAGGTCGAGCTGTGCCGTCGACGGCTTGCCGCGGGTCAGGTCGAGCTTCAAGCCCTGGTCGCGCAGGCCGTCGTACGCCGCCTGCTGCTCGTCTCGGAACCGGGCGAGCTCCTCGGTGCTGAGGTCGGCGAGTGGCTGGGCTGTGGTCGGCTCGGGCACGCGCCCATGGTCCCATCTCCGCCGGTTCGACTCCGACTCGGATGCACGGGTAGAGTTCCGATTCGGTGATTCCCCCGAATACTTCGGCCTGCCCTTAAACAGGCAAGGTGGGAGCGCCGTAGGGCACTAGCTCAACTGGCAGAGCATCGGTCTCCAAAACCGAAGGTTGGGGGTTCAAGTCCCTCGTGCCCTGCAAGGACTTGAGGGTCACAGCAAGACTGGTCGTGGACCAGCAGACGCAAGATGGAAGGACGGCGACATGACCGACAGCCGTGAGGCACGCAGCGAGGCGACCTCGTCGCGCACGAGCCTGCCCACGTTCTACCGGCAGGTCGTCGCCGAGCTGCGCAAGGTCGTCTGGCCGACCCAGGAGCAGCTGGTCACCTACTTCATCGTGACGCTGGTCTTCGTGGCCTTCTTCATGGCCCTGATCTCCGCGCTCGACCTGGGCTTCGGCCGGCTCGTCTTCGAGATCTTCACCACCGGCGACGCGTGAGCGCCGAAGGGACGACAGCGCCAGTGACCGAGAACAGCCCAGCAGAACCAACCGTGACGGAGCAGCAGGTGTCGGAGCAGTACGACGAGAACCCGCCGATCGAGGTCGAGCCGGCCGCCGAGGAGCCGGCCGTCGAGCAGGCCCCCGAGGTGCAGGTGGCCGAGGAGCAGGTCGCCGACGGCGACTCGGTCGCCGCTGAGGAGGTGCCCGCTGACGAGGCTCCCGCTGAGGAGGCTCCCGCCGACGAGGCGTCGACTGATGAGGCTCCGGCTGATGAGGCTCCGGCTGACGAGACTCCCGCTGACGAGACTCCCGCTGACGAGACTCCCGCTGAGGATGCTGCCACTGAGGACGCTCCGGCCGACCCGCTCGAGGCGTTCCGCCAGGAGCTGTGGGCCAAGCCGGGTGACTGGTTCGTCATCCACACCTACTCCGGCATGGAGAAGCGGGTGAAGTCGAACCTCGAGAACCGGATCAACTCCCTCAACATGGAGGACTACATCCACGAGGTCGTGGTCCCCACCGAGGACGTTCCCGAGATCAAGAACGGCCAGCGCAAGATGGTGAACCGCACCCGGTTCGCCGG
>NZ_DASUTK010000104.1:0-7947 GCF_036374615.1 Nocardioides sp. | reverse complement strand
TGCCTCACCGGCCGGGCTCACCCGGCCCGGGGGCGTCAGGAGTGCCCCAGCTCCAGGGAGATCACGCCGTAGTCGTAGCCGCGGCGACGGTAGACGACGGAGGGCCGCTCGCTCTCCTTGTCCACGAACAGGTAGAAGTCGTGACCGACCAGCTCCATCTCGTAGAGCGCCTGGTCGAGGGTCATCGGCTCCGCGGGATGGGTCTTCTCGCGCACCACGAGCGGTCCGTCGCCGGTGACCGCGATCGGGCCGACGTTGCGCTCGCGGATCGTGTCCTCGTCCTCGACGGTGGTGGTCGCCATCGACTCCATCCCGGCGAGGGCCTCGCCGACGGAGGCGGGCGGACGGCCGCGGTGCACTCGACGCCGGTCGGCAGCCCGCCGCATCTGCGACGCCATCTTGTCGAGCGCGAGGTCGAGCGCGCTCATCTTGTCCTCGGCCGCGGCTTCGGCCCGGATCACCGGGCCCTTGGAGAAGGCGGTGAGCTCCACCTTGATCGCACGGTCGTGTTGTCGCGGGTTCCGTTCACTCTCCACCTCGACCTGCACGCGCATGATCCGGTGATCGTGCTTCTCGAGCTTCGTGAGCTTCTCGGTCACGTGTGAGCGAAACCGCTCGCTGAGCTCGATGTGGCGACCCGTGACGACAACTTCCATGTCAACCTCCCGTGTCTCGCGCGATCAGGGTGTGAGGGCGGAGTCCGCCCGGCCGACCTGGTCTTCGACCCCACAACCGCCTGCTGAAGCGCTCGCAGCTTGCCTGCCACTACTGACCTTCTCCCGTGGCGGCCCGCATCTGACGGGCCGGACGAGGCAGGACTTACCTCTAAGTCGCACCGTGATCCCCCTGCCCCCACAATGGAGGGAGCGGGGTTACGTGGGCCGTTTCGCCTGCGACTGGCATCGGCTTGTCTGCGCGACGCCCCGGGCTCCCGGGGCGTCCCACTGACGCAACCACGGACCCGGACGGACTCCATGCACAGACGCTAGACCATGCCCGGTTGACACGAAAGGCGGCCCGGGGGCTTCCGGCGCGGAGTCGCCGCCACCACGGCGATGCCGGCGACCCTCACCCCCGAGGCGGCCAGCGCGCGCTGCGCCTCGCGGGCGGTCGCACCGGTGGTGAGGACGTCGTCGCACACCACGACGTGGCCGACCCTGCCGGCGAGGCGGCGCAGCCCTGCACTGGGGCAGCACATCGACAGCTGCTGGTTCGTCGCGCGCTCGGCGGCACCGAGCCCGGCCTGGTCGCGCACGTCCCCGCGGGAGCGCAGCAGCGGCGCGACCCACGTGTCCGGCACCAGCCGGGCAGTCCGGCGTACGACGGCGAGCAGCGGGTCGTGACCCCGCGCCCGGGTTGCGCCGGGCCTGCTGGGGACCGGGACCAGCAGTCGGGGCGGGTCGGCGGCGGCGGCCACCGCCAGTGCCAGCAGCACCGCCAGCGAGGATGCCAGGCCGGCGACGTTCCGCTCCTTGTGGGCGAGCAGCACCGCCCGGACCAGGCCCTCGTAACCGGCCGCCGCCCAGGGCGGCGCGAGCCCGGCCGGCGTCGGCTGGGGCCAGGCCGGCCAGGCGGTCGTCGGCAGCCGAGACCGACACACCGGGCACAGGGACCGTCCCGGCCGCTCGCACCCCACGCACCGGCCCCCGAGCACCAGGTCGAGCGCGGCGTCGCGCAGCGGCAGCGTGGTGGAGGACACCGCTCGATCCTTGACGGACACTCCGCGGCGGGCAACGGCCGGCGCGGAAGCTGTGGAGGACTCAGCCTCCGGCGTAGGTCAGGAACGTGGTGCGCTCGTCGATCTCGCCCGAGCGCAGACCACCGACGACCTCGCTCAAGCCGGAGCTCGTCAGCACGTACAACGGATCGGTGGCCCGCGGGCTCGTGACCAGCATCCGGGGTCGCTGGCTCAGCGTGACGGCCACGCCGGCGAGGCCCACCGGCGCACCGTCGACCGCCAGCGTCCGGACCTGGAACAGGTTCCCGCCCAGCCGGTGCGCCACCACGACCGACGTCGGCGAGGACCAGCCGACGTCGACCACCGACAGCCGGCCCTGGTCCTCCCACGCGATCTCACGGGCAGAGGTCCCTCCGAGCGGCCGACCGCTCGGGTCGTACTGCAGCCGGCTGACCACGACGCGGTCGCGGCCACGGAGCCCGCCTCGAACGACCGCGACCATCCGGGACCCGTCTCGCGAGACGAGCAGGTGGGCGACCCGCTCCCCGGAGATGCCCGGCACCTCGATGGTGCGAGCGTTCTCACCCACGACCGCCGAGATCTGGGCCACGCCACGAGCGCGGTCGAGCAGCCACAGCCGGTCGGCTGCGTCCCACACCGGCGGAGCGAGGTCAGTAGCGCCGCTGGCCACCTGCACGACCTCGGCGTCATCGGTGCGCACGTCGGTGACCTGGACGGCGTCGCCCGAGGTCAGGACGCCCGCGACCCGGGTGCCGTCGAGCGACACACCGACCGACCGGACGCCGACCTCCGACTGCCCCATCGGGCCCGACACGGGCTCGAAGGCGTCCGCCGTGCCCGAGACCAGCCGCCCGTCGCGGAGTCCGAACAGCAGCGAGGTCGCGCGGGATCCGGCCGGGTCGAGCGACTCGCCCTCGTCCATCTCGAACTCGGTGTCGCCGTCGGACAGCGTGACCGGCTCGCTGTCGATCGTGACCCGGAATCCGGTCAGCGTGGAGTCCTGCGCCAGGGTGCGTGCCAGCTGCGCGACCATCAGGTTCGCGTCCTCGTCGGTCGGCATCGCGGCGGCTCCGCCGATCAGCGGCACCTCCGCGATGCCACGCTCGCTGACGGTGACCGAGAGGTCCACCTCCAGCCCCGGCGGCAGGAAGCTGCGCTCGACCCCGGGCGCACCGACGACCGGACCGGCGAGCAGCCCGTCGACCAGCACGCTCGCGAGGGAGTCACCGCGTGGCACGTAGACGGGCTCCGGCACCAGGATGCTGGCGGTCGGGTCCGTGAAGTAGAGAGACACCCGGCGGAAGGCACGGTCGAACCAGGTCGACGGGACGATCAGGGCGTCCGGCGCGTCAGAGATCCGCCACTGACCGTCGACCCGGGTCATGCTGAAGGACAGCTCGGTCTGGTCCGCCGGCAGCGGGCCTCGCCACGACCCGCGGCTGTCGAGCTGGTTGGCACCGTCGAGCTCCACCGTCACCTGGTTGCTGCCCTGGGGGAACGACGCGGCGTCGTAGGTGATGATCCGCCGCTCCGGGCGCCAGGTCGTCGCCTCCTCGGACGTCAGGAACTCCTTGGCGGTGTTGGTCTGCAGCGGGAAGGCAGCCTGCGCGTCGAGGAAGTGCCTGACGATGTCGGTCGCGCTCTCGTTCGGCGCCGGCCCCGGCGGGTCGTTGAAGTAGCCGAGCTGCTCGCCGGGGCGGACGTCGGACTCCGCCTCCACCACCGGTCCCTCGTCCGGGATGCCGACACACCCGGACGCCAGGAGCGCGATGGCCGCGAGGAGGGTGACCGTCCCGGTGGCCGTCGTACGACGCCTCCTGCTCGAGCCGCTCATGCCACCGGCTCCGTCGCGTCGTCGGGCACCAGCGGCAGCGGACTGTGCCGGAGCACCGCGCCCGCGCGCCGCGGCAGGGTCAGACGGAACTGCGCGCCCTCCCCCGGCCGGCCCCACGCTTGCAGCCAGCCGCCGTGGAGGTGGGTGTCCTCGAGCGCGATGGACAGCCCGAGCCCGGTGCCGCCACTGGTGCGGGCGCGAGCGGGGTCGGCGCGCCAGAACCGGTTGAACACCAGTGCGGACTCGCCCAGGCCGAGCCCGACTCCGTGGTCACGCACCGCGATCGAGGCGGCATGGTCGTCGCCGGCGACCCGGATCACGATGTCGCCGGTGTCGGCGTGGTCGATCGCGTTGGTCACCAGGTTGCGGACGATCCGCTCCACGCGCCGCACGTCCGCCTCGGCGAGGCAGGGGTGGTCAGGCGCCTCGACGAGCACGAGGCAGTCGTTCTGACGAGCGAGCGGCGCCGTGGAGTCCACGATCCGGTGTGCCACGTCGACCAGGTTGATGTCGTCGATCTCCAGCACCGCGGCGCCGGCGTCGAACCGGCTGATCTCGAGCAGGTCGCCGAGCAGCCCCTCGAACCGGTCGAGCTCGGTCTGCAGCAGCTCGGCGGCGCGGCTGGTCGCCGGGTCGAAGTCGCCCCGCGCGTCGTGCAGCACGTCACTGGCCATCCGCACCGTGGTCAACGGCGTCCGCAGCTCGTGGGACACGTCGGCCACGAACCGACGTTGCACCCGCGACAGCTCCTCGAGCTGCCGGATCTGACGCTGCAGGTTCGTCGCCATCTGGTTGAAGGACGTCGCCAGCCGAGCGAGGTCATCCTCCCCGGACACGCGCAGCCGCTCCTGGAGCTGGCCGGCCGCCAGCCGCTCCGCGACCCGCCGGGCCATCCGGACCGGGGTCACCACCTGTCGCGTGACCAGCCAGGTCACGCCGGCCACCAGCAGCACCATCAGGCCGGCGGCGGTGAGCATCGCGCGCTGCAGGAGCGACAGCGTGCGGGCCTCCTCGGTCAGCGGGAAGAGGTAGTAGATCGTGTAGGTCTTCGAGTCCGCGGGCAGCTGCACCTGCGACCCGACGACGATCCCGGGCTCGCTGATCTCCTCGCCGTTGGTCGCTGTACGTCGGATCTCGGTGTAGGTGAACGCCGTGGTGGCCGCCACGCTGTCGAAGTGGTCCTCGAGCGACTCGGGCACGCTCGCCTTGTCGAGCAACGGCGTGTAGCGGGCGGTGTCCGTGATCCGGGCCTCTCCTGCCGGGCCGCTCAGCACGACCGAGAAGTCGCGGGCGTCGCCGAGCTGGATGATCGGGTCGACCAGGTCGGTCAGCTGCCGGGCGACGTCGGTCTCGGTGGCGGGTACGGCGGCGAGCGAGTCTTCCGTCTCTGCGGTCACCCGCGCCGCCTCGCTCAGGGCCGCGTCCTCGCTCTGCTCCAGCAGGCCGTCCCGCGTCTGCTGCACGAGGAACCAGCCCATGATCCCGATCACCAGTGCCGACAGCACCACCGTGCTCGCGACCACCCGGACCTGGATCGAGCGTCGCCACAGCGTCAACCCACGGGTGATGGCATCGAGTGCTGGCTGGCGTCCCAGCCTGTCCAGGGACACGGCAGGGTCCTCAGGACGAGCCGGCCTTGTACCCCACGCCGCGGACCGTCACGACGATCTCGGGGTTCTCGGGGTCGTGCTCCACCTTGGAGCGGAGCCGCTGGACGTGCACGTTCACGAGCCGGGTGTCCGCGGCGTGGCGGTAGCCCCAGACCTGCTCGAGCAGCACCTCGCGGCTGAAGACCTGCCACGGCTTGCGCGCCAGGCACACGAGCAGGTCGAACTCGAGCGGCGTCAGGTTGATGGGGGTGCCGTTGCGGGTCACCGAGTGCCCGGCGACGTCGATGTCGAGGTCGCCGATCGACAGCGCCTCCGGCGACGGGGAGTCCAGCCGACGTACCCGTGCGCGGATCCGCGCGACCAGCTCCTTCGGCTTGAACGGCTTGACGATGTAGTCGTCGGCACCGGACTCGAGCCCGAGCACCACGTCGATCGTGTCGCCCTTGGCCGTCAGCATCACGATCGGTACGCCGGACTCGGCCCGGATCTCCTTGCAGACGTCGATCCCGTCCTTGCCCGGCAGCATCAGGTCGAGCAGCACCAGGTCGGGCTTGTAGGCACGGAACTCGTCCATCGCGAGGTCGCCGCGCCCGCACATGTGGCTCTCGAAGCCCTCTTGCCGGAGGACGATCGTGAGCATCTCCGCGAGCGGCGCGTCATCGTCGACGACGAGGACGCGGCCGCGGTGCGCTGCCTCCGGTGCCTGACTCATGTTGTCAATACTGCCTGACGACTCATCACGACGGGCTCAGACGGGCCAACGACCCGCCGGAGCCGCTCAGTAGCGGTAGTGGTCGGACTTGAACGGTCCCTCGGCCGGAATGCCGAGGTACGCCGCCTGGTCGTCCGTCAGGGTCGTCAGCCGCGCGCCGAGGGCGTCGAGGTGCAGCCGGGCGACCTCCTCGTCGAGGTGCTTGGGCAGCACGTAGACGCCGACCGGGTACTCCTCGGGCTTGGTGAAGAGCTCCACCTGCGCCAGCACCTGGTTGGTGAAGGAGTTCGACATCACGAAGCTCGGGTGACCGGTCGCGTTGCCGAGGTTCATGAGGCGGCCCTCGGAGAGCACGATGATCGAGCTCCCGCCGGGGAAGGTCCAGACGTCGACCTGCGGCTTCACGGTGTCGCGCTCGACGCCGGGGTAGGACTCGAGGCCGGCCATGTCGAGCTCGTTGTCGAAGTGACCGATGTTGCCGAGGATCGCCTGGTGCTTCATCCGCGCCATCTGGTCGACGGTGACGACGTCCTTGTTGCCGGTCGCGGTGATCACGATGTCGGCGATGTCGAGGACGTCGTCGAGCGTCGCGACCTGGTAGCCGTCCATCGCCGCCTGCAGTGCGCAGATCGGGTCGATCTCGGTGACGATGACCCGGGCGCCCTGGCCGCGCAGCGACTCCGCGCAGCCCTTGCCGACGTCGCCGTACCCGCACACGACCGCGACCTTGCCGCCGATCAGGACGTCGGTGGCGCGGTTGATGCCGTCGATCAGGGAGTGACGGCAGCCGTACTTGTTGTCGAACTTGGACTTGGTGACCGAGTCGTTGACGTTGATCGCCGGGAAGAGCAGCGAGCCTTCCTTGAGCATGTCGTAGAGCCGGTGGACGCCGGTGGTGGTCTCCTCGGTGACGCCCTTGATCTCGTTGGCGATCTTCGTCCAGCGCTCGCTGCTCTCGGCGAGGGAGGCGTTGAGGACGTCGAAGACGACCTTCTGCTCGTGGCTGGCAGCGGTCGCGGGGTCGGGTGCGACACCGGCCTTCTCGGCCTCGACGCCGAGGTGGACGAGCATGGTGGCGTCACCGCCGTCGTCGAGGATCATGTTGGCGAACTTGCCGCCCGGCCACTGCAGGATCTGCTGGGTGCACCACCAGTACTCCTCCAGGGTCTCGCCCTTCCAAGCGAACACCGGAACGCCTGCGGGGGCGTCGACCGCGCCGGTCGGGCCCACGGCCACCGCAGCAGCGGCGTGGTCCTGGGTGGAGAAGATGTTGCACGACGCCCAGCGGACCTCGGCGCCGAGCGCGACCAGGGTCTCGATCAGGACGGCGGTCTGGACGGTCATGTGGAGCGAACCGGCGATCCGGGCGCCCGCGAGGGGCTGCTCCGCGGCGTAGCGCTCGCGCATCGCCATCAGGCCGGGCATCTCGTGCTCGGCGAGCGAGATCTCCTTGCGTCCGTACTCGGCCAATGACAGGTCGGCAACCTTGAAGTCCACGCTCATCTCCCCTGCTGTAGGTACTTCCCCAGAGGGTAGAACCGCTCACGCGGGATCGCAGAATCCTCGCCGTCGCGTCTTCTCGGCTGTCAGTGCTGCGCCGGCTCGTGGCCCTCGGACTTCTCGCGCTTGCCGAACGGCAGCACGTGCATCACCACGACGGCGACAGCGCCCACGAGCAGGCCGACCACCGCGGAGGCGACCGTGTTCACCACCCAGCCGAGCAGGCTGCCGACCCAGCTGCCCACCGCGTCGTGGACGGCGTGCTCCAGCTCGTGGACGAGGTCGTACGGCGCGTGGAGGCCGAGCTCGTCGAGGCTGGCCAGCAGGATGTGACCGCCGACCCACAGCATCGCGAGCGTCCCGATCAGGGAGATCGCCGCGAGCAGTCGCGGCATCGCAGCGACCAGGGCGTGGCCGAAGCGCTGCGACCGGGGCGAGTCCCGCAGCGCCAGCCGGAGCCCGATGTCGTCCATCTTCACGATCAGCGCGACGGCCCCGTAGACGACGACGGTGATGGCGATCGCGACGAAGACGAGGATCAACGCGCGCGAGAGCAGCGGCTCGTCCTCGACCTCGTTGAGGGCGATGACCA
>NZ_DASUTK010000103.1:0-13746 GCF_036374615.1 Nocardioides sp. | reverse complement strand
CCCGAGCGTGACACCGAGAAGCCGTTCCTCATGCCCGTCGAGGACGTCTTCACGATCACCGGCCGCGGCACCGTCGTGACCGGCCGGATCGAGCGTGGCATCGTCAAGGTGAACGAGGAGATCGAGATCCTCGGCATCCGCGAGGGCTCGCAGAAGACCACCGTCACCGGCGTCGAGATGTTCCGCAAGCTGCTCGACGAGGGTCAGGCCGGCGAGAACGTCGGGCTGCTGCTCCGCGGCACCAAGCGGGAGGACGTCGAGCGCGGCATGGTCCTGGCGAAGCCGGGCACCACCACCCCGCACACGAACTTCGAGGCTTCGGTCTACATCCTCTCGAAGGAGGAGGGCGGCCGTCACACGCCGTTCTTCAACAACTACCGCCCGCAGTTCTACTTCCGGACCACGGACGTCACCGGCGTCGTCACCCTGCCCGAGGGCAAGGAGATGGTCATGCCGGGCGACAACACCGAGATGGCCGTCGAGCTGATCCAGCCGATCGCCATGGACGAGGGCCTGCGGTTCGCGATCCGCGAGGGCGGCCGTACCGTCGGCGCCGGTCGGGTCACGAAGATCACGAAGTGAGGACTGACGATCACGACGTGATCGTCTGAACCACCCGAGGAGCCCTCCAGCCGTCCGGCTGGGGGGCTCCTTGCTGTCTCTGGCGGCGTGTCAGTGGCTGCCTCTAGCGTCGGGCCATGACTCTGAAGCTGGGAATGATCACGATCGACACCACCGACGCGCTCGCGCTGGGCGGTTGGTGGGCGGAGCAGACCGGCGCGACAGTGGGAGAGACCAACGACGGCTACTACGTCATGGTGAGCGGCGGCGGCCTGCCGGGCCTGCTCAGCTTCCAGAAGGTCGACGACCCCACACCGGGCAAGAACCGGATCCATCTCGACCTCACGGCCGAGGACCTCGACGCCGAGGTCGACCGGCTGCTGGGTGCTGGAGCCACGCTCGTGGGGCGGCGGGGGGACGAGAGCTTCCGCTGGGTGACGCTGGCCGACCCCGACGGCAACCAGTTCTGCGTCGCCGGCGCGCAGGACGCCTCGGGTCTCGAGTCCGCGTCCTGACCGGGGTCAGTCGGCGCCCTCGGCGAGCACGCCGAGGGTGAGTGGTACGGCGATCGGGCGTTCGGGCAGTGGCGGACTCGGTCGCCGACCGGTCCACTCGGCGACCAGGCACGACGTGGCGAAACCGCAGACCCGACCCTGGCACCAGCCCATGCCGGTGCGGACGAGCAGCTTGGCTGACCGGGCGCTGTCGGCGCCGAGGTCGTCGACCGCACCGCGCAGCTCGCCGGCGGTGACCTCCTCGCACCGGCAGACGAGGGTGTCGTCAGTGACGCGGCCGGTCCAATCCTCGGGGAGCGGGTGCGCCCGGTGCATCGCCACCGCGAACACGCCGGCGGACGCGCGACGGCGCCGTGCCTTCGCCGGAACCGGGCCACCGGTGGCGTCGGCCCCGGCGATCTCACCTTCTGCCGCGGCGAGTGCGGCGCCGCCGACACCACACGCCTCCCCGGCGACCCACACGCCAGCCACCGAGGACCGCTGGTCGTCGTCGACCGCGACCACCATCGACCCGTCGACATCCACGCGGGTGGCGCAACCGAGCCCGAGCGCCAGCTCGAGCTGGGGACTGAAGCCCCAGCCGACGGCGAGCAGGTCGACGGGGAGCGTGCGCTCGCTCCGAGCACGGATCCGCCCGTCGCGGTCGAGCCGCCCCACGGTCGCCCAGGACACCGCGTCCTCCCCGTGGGCTGCGACCACCACGGACCGGCGGTGGAGGGGCACTCGATGGCGGGCCAGCGTGGCGGCGTACCCAAGAGCCTCGGGCAGCTTCGCCGCGTTGCGCAGGACCGCGCGAGGTGACCGGAGCCAGCCGGTCCCCGCGTTGGCCTCGTGCACACCCACCACGCGCGCTCCGGCCTCCGCGAGCCCCGCCGCCACGGTCAGGAGGAACGGGCCGGTGCCGGCGACGAGCACGCGTCGTCCGGCCACCACGCCGTGCTGCTTGAGCAGCGCCTGCACCCCGCCCGCGGTCATCACACCGGGCAGGTCCCACCCGGGGAACGGCAGCTGCCGGTCGTACGCGCCGGGGGCGAGCACGAGCCGGTGGGCAGCCAGGGTCAGCCGGGCCTCGTCCGGCCCGCTGACCGTGTGGACCTCGAAGTGCCTGCGCGGCCGGGTGATCGTCCACACGGTCCGGCCTGAGTACCAGTCAGCCCCCGCGGCCGCGACGAGCAGCCGACGGTAGCTCGCGAGCTGGTGGTGCAGGTGCTGGTCCGGTGCCACGGCGGTGCGACGCTGCCGCCAGAACTGGCCGCCGGGACGCTCGCCTGCGTCGACGACGGCGACTCGAGCGCCGGACGTCACCGCAGCGGCGGCCGCGGCCAGGCCCGCCGGTCCGGCGCCGACCACGAGCACGTCGTAGGGCTCAGACCTCGAGGTCGCCATGCCCCGCTCCCTCCTGGGTAGTGACGGCCGCGCCGGCTCTGGCGGGCAGCAGGCAGGCCCGAAGGTTCGGCTGGCCGTCGACGGTCACCAGGCAGTCGAAGCAGACCCCGATCCCGCAGAAGAGTCCGCGCGGTCGGCGCTGCCTCCGCGTCGTCCGCCAGGAACGGATCCCGGCGGCGGTCAGCGCCGCGCCGAGGCTCTGCCCGGGCTCGAACGGGATCGGCCGCCCGTCGAAGTCGAAGCTCTCCGTCACGCCGGCGCCTCCACCAGCCGGGCGGGTGCGAACGGGGTCGGGTCCACCAGCGGGTGCGCGCCGGTCAGCAGCTCGATCACGAGCCGGCCGGTCGCCGGGGCGAGCCCCACACCGGCGCCTTCGTGACCGCACGCGTGGAAGAGCCCCGGAACCCGCGGGTCGGGCCCGATCATCGGCAGGTGGTCGGGGCAGTAGGGCCGGAAGCCCGCATAGCTGCGCAGCAGCCGGATGTCGCGCAGGAACGGGAACAGCCGCACCGCCTGCCCCGCCAGCAACGTCAGCACATCCACCGACAGGGACCGGTCGAAGCCGACCCGCTCCCGGCTGGCACCGATCAGGACCGGGCCAGCGCGGGTCCCCTCCACGACCGCCGACGTCTCGAGGCCGGCCTCGTCCGAGGCGACGTTCTCGACGTAGTCGGCCGTGTAGACCTTGTGCCGCACCACCCGGGGCAGCGGCTCGGTGACCAGGACGAAACCCCGGCGGGGGAGGACCGGCACCGGCCCGCCCAGTCGTTCGCCGACGGACCCGGCCCATGTGCCGGCGGCGTTCACCGCTGCCTCGCAGTCGTACGTCGCACGGTCGGTGTGCACCGAGGTGATGCGGCCGTCGCCACCGTGGGTCGCACCGACGACCTCCTCGCCGCTCACGACGTGAGCCCCTGCGCGGCGGGCCGCGGCCAGCAGAGTGGCAGCGGCCAGCACCGGTTGCACCTGCAGGTCCTGCGGGTAGCGCACACCGCCCGGGAGGTCGGACGCCAGGTGTGGCTCGTGATCGTGCAGCCGATCGGCCGAGACCGGCTCGACGACGACCCCCGCATCACGCTGCCCGGCGGTGAACGTGTCCAGGGTGGCGAGGCCGGGCTCGCTGAGTGCCACCACCAGCCCGCCCTTCTCCTCCAGCTCGAAGCGGTCGGGACCGTGCTCGGTCGCGAGGTCGAGCCACAGCCGGCGTGACGCGAGCGCCAGCTCGAGCTCGGGACCGGCGCCCTTGTCGGAGACCAGGATGTTGCCCTCGCCGCGGCTCGTCGTACCACCACCAGGGGTCCCGCGGTCGAGCACCGTGACCGCGAGTCCCGCCCGAGCGGCGTAGTAGGCGCACGCGGCACCGACGATGCCACCGCCGACGACCACCAGGTCCCGCATCTCAGAGATCCCGCGAACAGGGAGGTCGCCTGACTCGCGAACCGCACGCACCGTCCTGGCCGCGTTCTCGTCGGTCGACGCACAACCCCGGTGCGCCTCCCTCCTCGGCCTTGCCAGCCCGGCACCTGCGGTCCGCTCGCCTCATCGGCGCCCCTGTCCGCGGCATCTCTTACAGCAGGAAGCCCGCGGGGAACGGGTCGGTCGGGTCGAGGAAGTACTGCGCGGTGCCGGTCAACCAGGCACGGCCGGTGATGGTCGGGACCACCGCCGCGATCGGATCGCCGCCGGGGACCTCGATCCGCGACTCAGCGACCAGCCGCCCCACGAACCGGGTACCGATGAAGGACTCATTGACGAAGTCGGTGTCCAGGGCCAGCTCGCCGCGCGCGTGGAGCTGCGCCATCCTGGCGCTGGTGCCGGTCCCGCACGGACTGCGGTCGAACCAGCCGGGGTGGATCGCCATCGCGTGGCGGCTGTGCCGCGCGTCCGAGCCCGGGGCGACCAGCTGGACGTGGTGGCAGCCCCGGATCGTCCGGTCGAGCGGGTGCACCGGCTCGGCCGACTGGTTGATCGCCGACATGATCGCGAGCCCGGCGTCGAGCAGGCGCTGCTTCTCGGCCCGGTCGAACGGGAGCCCGAGCTCGGCGAGCTCGACCATGGCGTAGAAGTTGCCGCCGTACGCGAGGTCGTAGCGCACCTCGCCGACGTCCGGGACGGCGACCTGCGCGTCGAGCGTGTGCGAGTACGACGCGACGTTGCGGATCGTGACCGCGGTGGCGGACCCGTCCACGACCTGGACGTCGGTGACGACCAGCCCGGCGGGTGTGTCGAGCCGGATCGTGGTGACCGGCTCGGTGATCTCGACCATCCCGGTCTCCACGAGCACGGTCGCGACGCCGATCGTGCCGTGGCCGCACATCGGCAGACAGCCGGAGACCTCGATGAACAGGACACCCCAGTCGGCGTCGGGACGGGTCGGGGGCTGCAGGATCGCGCCGGACATCGACGCGTGGCCGCGCGGTTCGTACATCAGCAGCGTGCGCAGGTCGTCCTGGTGGGTGACGAACCAGTCGCGCCGCTCCAGCATGGTCGCGCCGGGGAGCGGACCGACCCCACCGGTGATCACGCGGGTCGGCATCCCCTCGGTGTGGGAGTCGACGGCGTGCAGGACCCGACGGCTGCGCACGGTCAGGCCAGCCCGGCCTCGAGGACGACCTCGGTCGCACGTCGTACGGCGGCCTCCTGGTCCGGCGCCAGCGGCTGGCGGGGTGGCCGGCAGGGGCCACCGCGGCGCCCGACGAGGTCCATCGACAGCTTGATCGCCTGCACGAACTCGGTCCGTGAGTCCCAGCGCAGCAGCGGGTGCAGGGTGCGGTACAGCGGCAGCGCCCGCTCGACATCGCGGGCGACGGACAGCTCGTACAGCTCGACCGTGGCTCGCGGGAACGCGTTGGTGTAGCCGGCGACCCAGCCCTTGGCGCCGGCGATCCCGACCTCGAGCACCACGTCGTCGCTGCCGATCATCAGGTCGAGGCCGGGCGCGAGCTCGGCGATCTCGTAGGCACGACGCACGTCGCCGGTGAACTCCTTGACGGCCACGATCAGACCCTCGTGGAAGAGCGTCGCGAGCAGCCGCGGCGTCAGGTCGGTCTTGGTGTCGATCGGGTTGTTGTACGCCGTGACGGGGAGCCCGGCCTTCGCGATCTCGCGGAAGTGCTCGACCACCGCGCGCTCGTCAGCCCGGTAGCTGTTGGGCGGCAGCGCCATCAGCACCTGCGCGCCTGCCTCGGCGGCCTGCTCGGCGAAGTGTCGGGACTCGATGGCGCCGTACGCCCCGACTCCGGGCATCACCACGAACCCGTCGGGGGCCGCGGCGACCGCGGTCTCCACGACCTTCGCCCGCTCTTCGGCCGTCAGCACCGGGTACTCACCGAGCGAGCCGTTCGGCACCACGCCGTGGACACCGTTGTCGGCGAGCCAGCGCACGTGCTCGGCGTACGCGTCGAGGTCGACCTGCAGGTCCTCGGTGTAGGGAAGGGCGGTGGCCACCAGGACCCCGTGCCAGGGCTGGCGGGTCTGGTCGGACGTGGCGTCGGACATGCGGAGCGCTCCGGATGAGGTGGACGGGCAACAGGCTCAGTAATATATTACACAGCACTGAACGCGCAACCCGACCGGAGGATCCGGATGATCACCCCCACGCTGCCGCGGCTCGCGCAGCGCCGGCACCTGCGGCACGAGATCGCCGACGCGCTGCGCGGCGCCCTCGTCGCCGGCCAGCTCCGGCCCGGTGTCGTCTACTCCGCGCCGATGCTCGCGGCGCAGTTCGGCGTGTCCGTGACCCCGGTACGGGAGGCGCTGCTCGACCTCTCCGGCGAGGGGTTGGTCGAATCGGTGCGCAACAAGGGGTTCCGCGTGACCGAGCTCGCCGCCGGTGACCTCGACGAGATCACCGACCTGCGCGTGCTGATCGAGGTGCCGACCGTCCGGGACCTCGCTGGCGCCACGGGTCAGCACCTTCGCGGCCAGGTCGAGGCGCTGCGGCCGGCCGCCCGGCGGATCGTCGACCACGCCGCGGCCGGCCGAGTGGTCGAGTACGTCGAGGCGGACCGCACGTTCCACCTCGCCCTGCTCGCGCTCGCCGGCAACAAGCACCTGGTCGACGTGGTCGGGAACCTGCGTTCCCGCAGCCGGCTGCACGGTCTCGCCGAGCGCTCGAACGCCGAGCAGCTGCTCCGGTCGGCGCGCGAGCACGAGCAGCTCCTCGACCTGGTCCTGGCCGGCGACCCCGACGCGGTCGAGGACCTGATGACCCGCCACATCACCGACGTCCGCACCGCCTGGGCCGGCTGAGCGTCAGCCGAGGGCCGCGCCCTCCCGACGCCCGGTCGGTCGCGATCGCGGGCCACGAGAAGATGGACGCGTGAACGATCATGCGCGTCCTGCGCGACCGCACCTGCGCCTGACGGAGGACGGCCGTCGGATGCGGGAGGTGCTCAGCTACTCCCGGCGAGGCGGCCGGTTCACGCCCTCGCAGGCCGCTGCCTGGGAGAAGTACGCCGAGCGGTGGGTGATCCCCGACGAGGCCGTCGACGACCCGGACTTCACGCTGGCGCGATGCTTCGGGCGCGAGGCGCCGCTGATCGTCGAGATCGGGCCCGGTGTGGGCGAGGCGACGGGCGTGCTCGCCGCGGCCCGGCCGGATCACGACCTGCTCGCCCTGGAGGTGTGGCGCCCGGGGGTGGCCAGCGCCCTCGCCGAGGTCGCGGCGGCGGGGGCCGACAACGTGCGCTTCTGCTCGGTCGATGCCGCTTGGGTGATGGAGCACCTGATAGCCGCCGACTCGCTGGCCGGGCTCTGGACCTTCTTCCCCGACCCGTGGCCGAAGAAGCGGCACCACAAGCGTCGACTCGTCAACCGCGACTTCGCCGCGCTGGCAGCCGCGCGGCTACGACCGGGTGCGGAGTGGCGACTGGCCACTGACTGGGATGACTACGCCGAGCAGATGCGAGCGGCACTCGACGCCGAACCCCTCCTGGAGGGCGGCTTGGTTCCCCGCTGGGAGGAGCGACCGGTCACCAAGTTCGAGCGCAAGGGCAGGGCGGTCGGCCGCGCCATCAGCGACCTCAGGTACGTCAGGACCTAGGGGGACTCGCTTGGGGGCGCGGGCGCCACCGCCACGGCGACGGCATCACTCGTCGGTCGCGACGCCGCCGGCGTCCTCGTTGCACTCGATCTGTGGCGGCTCCTCGCCCGGGAAGGCCATCAGGCTCAGCCGGGGCAGGTGCGGGCCGCGGAGGTCGAACGCGAGTGCCGATCGCACCCGCACGTGGCCCGCCTTGGTGCGGAAGCGGTAGCCAGGTCGTGAGGCCACGCCCACGGTGTAGAGACACTGGTCGAACGTGCTGATCTCCTCGACCGGCTCCCGCAGGTCCTCCACGTCCTCCCGGAGGTCGCGAATGCCCTGGCGCAGGTCCCTCCACGTCGCGCGCTCGGCCCGGTCCTGTCGGCGACTCGGTAGCACCGGCCGGTCGACCCCCTCGCCCGGGTCGGTGCCGCACTCCTCGTCACGGAACGGTCGGTCCCCCCGGCGCAGCGCCAGCAGCTGGTAGTCGGGGTCGTCCCACTCGCTGGTGTCGATGTGGAGGGCCGCTCCGTGCGCCCGTGGCGGGTCGCGCAGGAAGCCGAGCCCCTGGGTGGGGTCACCGGCCTCGGTGACCGGCAGCCACAGGAGGCACGACTCCCAGGCGTCGAAGCGCTCCGCGCCCTCGTCGATCGCGTCCGCCCGGGCCTCGAGCCGGTGCAGCCGTCGGAGCAGGAACCGGAGCCGGTCCGAGCCGTGGCTCGTCGTCCGGGCGTCCTCGCCCGCGCCGTTGGGGTCGGCCGCGACGCTCAGGCAGCGGCGCGTCGTCCCCAGACGCAGCAGGTGCCAGCGCGGTGCCGTCCGATCACGCCGCAACGCGGGCCGCCGATCGACTCCGGTCCCGTCGCGCTCGTCGTACAGGTATCCCCAGCGGTGACGCACGTCCCCGGCCTGCGAGACGCCGACCCGGTGCGTGCATCGCTGCAACGTCTTGAACCGGGCGACGCCACGCCGCAGCTCGGACAGCTGGCGGGCGAGAGAGCCCAGGGCGGCGGCCGCCCCCCGGCGGGCGTGGTCGCGCGCCACCACACCGATCCGCGCCCCCGCGGTCACCGGCGAGGCGGCGACCGCCGCCTCGGGGACAGCGACCGGCCGCTCACGACGGTAAGGGCCCACGTGGCCGGTCGGAACCTGCCCCGGCACGCGCGCGGCCGGTTCCACAGTCGTCGACTGAACGGCGCCGATGTCACACGCGGAGCCGGTGTCCCGGGGCGTGCCGATCGCGTCGTGGGTCACCAGCGTCTCCCAGTCCGCCCAGCGCTCGAGCAGCTGCGTGGCCGGGATCCGCTGGGGCAGGGGTGGCCGGCACGCGTGGGCGGGAATCTGACCCCGCACCGGGCTGCCAGGTCGCGGGAGCAGCACGAAGCCGTGCGGATCGTCCTCGAGCGGGGAGAGCATCGGGTCCTCCCCGAGGTGGTCGGTCGGACCCGCCAGCCCGCACGAGTCGTCGCTGGAGAAGTTGTAGCCCCGAGTGACGCCCTCGTAGACCCGGCACGGCCTGCGCGTGGGGATCGTGTCGCCGGTGACGCCCTCGGTGACCGGCGGACCGAGGATGGTGCCGAAGCTCGCGAGGACTCCGGCGGCACCGAGGTCTCCCCCCACCGGCGCGATGTTGGCCGTCAGGGTGGAGTACACCAGCGAGACCCGACCCGCGGCGAGCAGCCCACCGCCCTCACCCTCGGCGTAGTTGTTGGTGAGCGTGCTGTTGAGCAGCATCAGGTTCCCGCGAGCCCAGATGCCTCCACCGGCGTGGGCGACGGCCAGGTTCCGCGCGATCGTGGAGTTCACGACCAGCACGTCCGCCTCACCCGAGATCGCTCCGCCGCGGTCGTCCGCGCGGTTGCCGATCAGCGTCGAGTCGAGCACGGCGACGTCCCCGTCGAGGGTGAAGATCGCACCCCCCGGCCCGTCGGCGTCACTGCCGTCGATCAGTGAGTCCACGACCGTGATGTCCCCGTCCTCGTCGGCGTAGAGCGCACCGCCGTCGCCGTCGGTGGTGTTGCCGTCGACCTTGGAGCGCACGACGAGGATGTCGCCGGTCGATCCGATCGCGCCGCCCGACCCGTCGACGAGGTTCGTGGAGATGACCGAGTCGTAGACCTGCACCCCCCCGCGGCGGGCGTACAGACCACCGCCGTCGTCGTTGGCCAGGTTGCCGGTGATCGCACAGCGCCGCACGGTGACCCGTCGCATCGAGAACACGCCACCGCCGGGCTCCTCGGCGAGGTTCTGGGTCACCGCGCAGTCGCGCAGCACGATCTCGCCCCGTGAGGTGAGCGCGGCGCCGGGACCGTCCGAGCCACCGCGGGTGAGCGCCACGTCGCGCAGGTCGAGCCAGCCGGTGCCGTCCTGGCGAAGCACGCGCTTCTCGAAGCACGACTGGCGGATCGTGTGCCCGTGCCCGTCGAGCAGCAACGGGTACGGCGACTCGCGGATGGGGTCACCGAGGAAGCAGTCGCGCAGGACGATGTCGGCACCGAGATCGATCCGGGTGCGGAGCGGGTCGGCCCACGCCCTGCGCAGAGCGGTCTCCGAGCGCACCCACCGGTCGACGCGGCCAGCGGACCCGGCCCGCGACGCCGGAGGAGAGCTGGACGACGACGCGCTCACTGGAGCTGCGAGGGGTAGTGGCGTCGCAGCGAGCACGTCGGGTGCGCCCAGGGACGAGGAGGACGCCGACGCCACCAGGGCGAGCATCGCGACGAACAGTGCAGGACGCGACATGGGCCCCTCCCGGCCGGTGGGCACCACGGTACGAGCGACCTGCCCCTCGCCCGGGGATTGCCGTCACCGCGCGTCGCGCCCGGAGCCTTTCCTCACGCAGGAGGTGCCCGGTGGGGGAGGAGCCCGGCGTCCACGAGTCGTGCTTCCACCCTGCTGCGCTCGCAGTCGCGCTCGGGGCCCGGTGGGAGCAGGTGCAGCAGGTGCGGGATCTCCAGCGCCTCGGCCGCCTCGGCGAGCACCCGGTCGAACGCTCGTCGACGCCCCTCGTACTGCGCGAACCGCATGCCGTCCTGGTGGTAGCGCTCGGAGATCCGATGGACGTCGTGCGCGATCAGCTGCAGCGGCCGGCGGCCGGGGGCCGGCGGCTCGGGCCGGCGGAACCGCCGGCTCAGGCGCAGCCAACTACGCCGCCTCGGCCACCCACCGACGAGACCTGCGAGGATCAGCACCGGCAGCAGCAGAAAAGCGACGATCAAGACGAGGCCCTGGGCCACCTCGGCCATGCCGTGAGGGTACGCCTGAATCGCTCCGAGCGGCACCCGGTCAAGCTGGCCCCGAGCCCGGGCTCGAACCGATTTGGTCGCAGGCGGGCACGTCTGTCAAGATGGTCCGGTTGCTTCGGCGGGTTGCCGGGGTGCGCCACAACTTTGACTACTGAATCGCGTCTCACGCTCGACTCGGTGGTTGCCTGCTGTGGCGACACCGCACCGTGAGACCCGATCGGCCCGGCTCCGCGTCGGGCGCCACCAACACCAGCAAGATCCACGAGGTTTCGTGTTGCGCTCCAAACGGGCGACACGCCCGACCGCGGGGGTCGGAGGTTGTGGCGGGCACAGACCAGCAGTTCGACCATGCGGCACTGACTTGAGAAGGACGAGAGAGACCTATGGCGGGACAGAAGATCCGCATCAGGCTCAAGGCCTATGACCACGAGGTGATCGACACCTCGGCGCGCAAGATCGTTGACACGGTGACCCGCACGGGTGCCCAGGTCGCCGGCCCCGTGCCCCTGCCGACCGAGAAGAACGTCTACTGCGTCATCCGCTCGCCCCACAAGTACAAGGACTCCCGCGAGCACTTCGAGATGCGCACCCACAAGCGTCTCATCGACATCATCGACCCCACGCCGAAGACGGTCGACTCGCTGATGCGGCTCGACCTGCCCGCCGGCGTCGACATCGAGATCAAGCTCTGAGGAATCTGCGATGACTGCCACTTTCGAACGCGCCGCGAAGGGCCTGCTGGGCACCAAGCTCGGCATGACCCAGCTGTGGGACGAGAACAACCGGATCGTCCCCGTGACCGTGATCGACGCGCGCACCAACGTCGTGACCCAGGTCCGCACACCCGCGACCGACGGCTACAACGCCGTGCAGGTCGGGTTCGGCGAGATCGAGGGCCGCAAGGTGACCAAGCCGCAGGCCGGTCACTTCGGCAAGGCCGGGACCACCCCGCGCCGACACCTGGTCGAGATCCGCACCGCCGACGCCACGTCGTACACCGTCGGGCAGGAGCTCGGGGTCGACACCTTCGCAGCAGGCGAGGAGATCGACGTCACCGGCACCAGCAAGGGCAAGGGCTTCGCCGGCACCATGAAGCGGCACGGCTTCTCCGGTGTGGGTGCGTCCCACGGCGCGCACCGCAACCACCGCAAGCCGGGCTCCATCGGCGCCTGTGCGACCCCGGGCCGCGTCTTCAAGGGCGTCCGGATGGCGGGCCGGATGGGCCGCGACTCCGTGACCGTCCAGAACCTCACGGTGCACGCCGTCGACGCCGACAAGGGCCTGATCCTCGTCAAGGGCGCCATCCCCGGCCCCAAGGGCTCCCTGGTCGTGCTGCGCTCGGCCGCGAAGAGCTCGACCGCATCTACGGGCAAGGAGGCCTGAGCATGGCGACGAAGACCGTGAAGGTCGACCTCCCCGCCGACATCTTCGACGTCGAGGTCAACATCCCCCTGATCCACCAGGTCGTGGTCGCGCAGCAGGCTGCGGCCCGCCAGGGCACCCACGCGACCAAGTCCCGAGGCGAGGTCCGTGGCGGCGGCCGCAAGCCTCACAAGCAGAAGGGCACCGGTCGTGCCCGCCAGGGCTCCACGCGCGCCCCGCAGTTCGCCGGCGGTGGCGTCGTCCACGGCCCGCAGCCGCGCAGCTACGACCAGCGCACGCCCAAGAAGATGAAGGCCGCCGCACTCCGCAGCGCGCTGTCCGACCGCGCTCGCAACGACCGGATCCACGTCGTGGACGCCCTGGTCAGCGGTGACAAGCCCTCGACCAAGGCCGCCCTGGCGTCGTTGGCCGGGCTCAGCGAGCGCACGAAGTTCCTCGTCGTGCTCGAGCGCGCCGACTCGTTGACCTGGCTGTCGCTGCGCAACGCCCCTGAGGTCCACATCGTGGCGGTCGATCAGCTCAACACCTACGACGTGCTCGCGAGCGAGGACGTGGTCTTCACCCGAGGCGCCTACGAGGCGTTCGTGGGCACGGCCGCCGCGGCACCGGCTGCCGACACGACCGAGCCGACCACCGGGACGACCACCGAGCCCACCACCGACGAGGCCGACGAGGCCGAGACCGTCGAGCTCCCCGCAGGTGCCAAGGCACCGCTGAAGAGCCCTCGGGCCCCCAAGGGCTACGAGGTGCTGGGGCTGGCGAGCGGTGTCTACCACGAGCCGGGCACCGCGGGTTACGACCCGGCGGCCGCCGACTTCTGGTTCAAGTCCGTCGAGGACGCCGAGGCTGCCGGGCTGAACCGCGCCGAGGAGAAGGAGAGCGACCAGTGAGCACGCTGCACAAGGACCACCGCGACATCCTGATCGCGCCCGTGGTGTCGGAGAAGAGCTACGGCCTCCTCGACGCCAACAAGTACACGTTCCTGGTGCGTCCGGACGCCAACAAGACCGAGATCAAGATCGCGGTGGAGAAGGTGTTCGACGTCAAGGTCACCTCGGTGAACACGATCAACCGCCAGGGCAAGACCCGTCGTACCCGGTACGGCATCGGCAAGCGTGCCAACACCAAGCGCGCCATCGTCAGCCTCGCTGAGGGCCACCGCATCGACATCTTCGGCGCCTGAGGCCGGCGTCACTCGAAGGAAGACAGACATGGCTATCCGCAAGTACAAGCCGACCACCCCGGGCCGTCGTGGCTCCTCGGTGGCCGACTTCGTCGAGATCACCCGGACCACGCCGGAGAAGTCGCTGACCCGTCCGCTCGGCAAGAAGGGCGGCCGCAACAACCAGGGCCGGATCACCACCCGGCACCAGGGTGGCGGTCACAAGCGGGCCTACCGGGTCATCGACTTCCGTCGCTACGACAAGGACGGCGTGCCGGCCCGCGTCGCGCACATCGAGTACGACCCGAACCGGACGGCTCGGATCGCGCTGCTGCACTACGCCGACGGCGAGAAGCGCTACATCATCGCGCCGAAGGGCCTCGTGCAGGGCACCCCGGTCGAGTCGGGTCCCAACTCCGACATCAAGGCCGGCAACAACCTGCCGCTGCGCAACATCCCGGTCGGTACGAC
>NZ_DASUTK010000102.1:0-2902 GCF_036374615.1 Nocardioides sp. | reverse complement strand
GTGGTCGCCGTCATCCGGCCGCTGGCCGCGGTCGCTTTCGCCGACGACCTGTCCTCCATGGAGCGACGCAAGGCCGACCTCCAGACGGGCGGGTTCCGCGCCGCCGCGCAGTCCTCGGTCGCGAGCGTCGCTGCGGTGTTCGAGGGTTGGGGGCCGAAGGTCCACGAGCGGATCCGCTCCGGCTCGCCCGCGAACGAGATCATCAAGGCGTGCAAGCAGCTGAACGCCGGGCTGGTCGTGGTCGCCAGCGGCGGCCGGGGCATCAGCGAGACGGTGCTCGTGGGCAGCACGGCGCAGCGCGTGCAGCACTATGCGCCGTGCCCCGTGCTCGTCGTTCGACCGGCGCCGAAGCAGCGGAAGAAGTAGCTCCTCAGCGGGCTAGGCTCGCCGCATGGAACTGGCTCGGCTGATCCTGCTCGCGTTGCACCTGCTCGGCTTCGCCGCGCTCTTCGGTGGGCTGATCGTGCAGGCGCGCGAGCCGCAGAAGGTCGTGAACGCGGCGATGCGCGACGGTGCCGGCACCGCGTTCCTTGCCGGGCTGCTGCTGGTCGGCGTGCTCGAGGCCGGCGACACCGCCGTCGACCACGTCAAGATCGGCGTGAAGTTCGCGATCGGCCTGGTGATCCTGGTGCTGGTGATGGCCAACATGCGCAAGCCTCAGATCCCGCAGGGACTCTGGGCCGGCCTACTGGTACTGACCGTCGTGAACGCCGGCATCGCCGTCTTCTGGTCGCCCACGCACGCCTGAGCGACTAGCGGGTCACGGCGGGTCGCGGTGTCCGGTGACGTCGCGGGCCTCGGGATCCTGTCCGAGAGCTGCACGGCCGCCGTCGACCGGCACGACGGCGCCCGTGACGAAACCGGACATGGGTGACAGGAGGAACGCGACGACGGAGGCGACGTCCTCGCCGGTGCCGACCCGGCCGAGTGGGTGCAGCCGACGGAGGTCGGAGTCCAGTCGATCGTCGTACCGCTCGGTCACGATCGAGCCGAGTGCGACTGCGTTCGCCCGGATCCCACGCGGGGCGTAGTCGACGGCCAGCGCGCGGGTGAGCCCCTCGACGGCGGCCTTGGCAGTGGCGTACGGCAGGGCGCCGGGGACCGCGCGCTGCGCCTGGTGCGACGAGACGTTCACCAGCGCACCAGGAGTCCCGTCCGATAGGTACCTGCGGATCGCGGCACGGCTGCCGGCGACGGCCAGACCGAGGTTCGCCGAGATGAGCTCGAGGATGTCGGCGACCGGTGTGTCGTGGATGGCTGCGTCGCGGAACACGGCAGCGTTGTTCACCCACCCCACCAGCGTCCCCGCCCGGCCCGCCCGATCGACAGCGTCCGCCAGCGTGGTCTCGTCCATGCCCTCGCCGGCGACCCCCTCGATGTCGTCGTGCCCAGCCGTCCAGCCCAACGCGTCGCCGTCGCGGTCCAGAGCCACCACGTGACCGTCGCGCGCGAGCCGCTGGGCGATCGCGCGACCGACTCCTCGGCCCGCGCCGGTGACCACGTACGAGTTCGACATCACGCCAGGGTAGATGTGCTCGGAGGAGCCGCTGTCGGTCGTCGTCCCGGGCGTCAGCCCCGCAGGGGTGCGCCGACGTCGTGCAGGTGGCGGAGCGCGATCCGGTAGGACTCCACCAGGCCGGTCTCCTCGTAGGTCACGCCGCGCTCCCTGCAGAACTCCCGCACGATCGGCCGGGCGAAGGGCAGGTTCGCGCAGGGCATGCTGGGGAAGAGGTGGTGCTCGATCTGGTAGTTGAGCCCACCGAGCGCCACGTCCGTCAGCCGTCCGCCCCGCACGTTGCGGGAGGTGAGCACCTGCTTGCGGAGGAAGTCGGGCTCCGGCCCGCCGGTCGTGGTCGGCATCCCCTTGTGGTTGGGAGCGAACGAGCATCCCAGGTACACCCCCAGCAACGCCTGATGGACGAGCACGAACGCGACCGCCGTGACCGGGGACAACACGGTGAAGACCAGGCTCAGGTACAGCACGGCGTGCACCGCCAGCAGCCCGGCCTCGAGCCGTCGACCCCGAAGTCCGGGCCGGAGCACCGCCCGAACGCTCGACACGTGCAGGTTGAAGGCCTCGAGGGCCAGGAGCGGGAAGAACAGCCACCCCTGGTACCGGCCGACGAGCCGGGCCGGCCCGCGGGCGCTGCGGGCCTGTGCGGTCGACCACACCAGCAGGTCGGGCGAGACGTCCGGGTCGAGCTCCTCGTGGTTGGGATTGGCGTGGTGCCGCGTGTGCTTGTCCTGCCACCAGCCGTAGCTCATGCCGATCCCGAGGTTCCCGAGGAGGCGTCCGCCCAGCTCGCTGGGGCGCCTGGTCGGGAAGACCTGGCGATGCGCCACGTCGTGGGCGAGCAGGGCCGCCTGACCGAACACGAGTGCCAGCGCCGCGGCCGCGAGGAGCGTCCACCAGGAGTCTCCGATCGCCACGAACAGCCACCAGCCCGTGACGAACCCCGCCAGGACGAACGCGCCGCGGATCGCGTAGTAGCCGGGCCGCCGTCGCAGGAGTCCGGCATACTCGATCCGGCGCCGCAGGTCGGCGAAGTCGGAGCCTGAGCCGACCTGGGAACGGGTGGACGTGTGGGCGGTGGTCGTCATGAGTCCGAGTCTTGGCCGTCCGAGGCTGTGTATCACGGGGCCTGCCACCCCGGCCCCGGTGGTGGTAGGTCCACCTCAGCCCGGAACGTCGGAGGTGCGCCGTAGGCTGGGACGCGAAATGAGTACGCCCGCCCCGCTGCCCGGTTTCGAGCACGTCGCTGCCGCCGACGAGGGCGGCGTCGAGGGTGAGCGGACGACCCGCCGGGGGCCGACGCCTGAGGAGCTGCTCGAGGGGCTCAACGAGCAGCAGCGTGCGGCCGTCGTCCACGCCGGCGCACCGCTGCTGGTGGTGGCCGGTGCG
>NZ_DASUTK010000101.1:0-11453 GCF_036374615.1 Nocardioides sp. | reverse complement strand
GGGCTCATCCTGCCCGACCCGCCGTCGCCGCGACCGAACTTGACCCGGGAGGCCGTTCAATGCATTATCTCTACTTGTTCAAGTGACTTTGCTGAACACATAGAAAAGGGTCATCATGCGCAAGCTCCTCGTACTGGGCTTCGTCGGGTTGCTGGCACAGCTCGTCGACGGCTCGCTCGGCATGGCGTACGGCGTCACGTCGTCCACGCTGCTGCTCGCCGCCGGCATCGCTCCCGCCGCCGCCTCCGCAGCCGTCCACTTCTCCGAGATCGGCACGTCGCTGGTGTCCGGCTTCTCCCACCACAAGCTCGGCAACGTGGACTGGAAGACCGTGAACATCCTCGCGATCCCCGGTTTCATCGGCGCGTTCGCCGGCGCGACGTTCCTGTCCAGCCTGCCCGCGGACACAGCCAAGCCCTGGGTCGCCGGGCTACTGCTGGCGCTCGGCCTCTATGTCATCTACCGGTTCCTCGTGCTCGGCGGACGCCGGCCGCGGTTCAAGTCCCGCCCGGGCAAGAAGTTCCTGATCCCGATGGGCCTGGTCGGCGGCACCCTCGACTCGATCGGCGGTGGCGGATGGGGCCCGGTCGGCACCACCACCCTGCTGTCCTCCGGGCGGCTCGAGCCCCGCAAGGTGGTCGGCTCGATCGACACCTCCGAGTTCGTCGTCGCCGTCGGCGGCTCGCTCGGCTTCATCATCGGACTCAGCAGCGCCGGCATCCCGTGGGACTACGCGCTCGCGCTGCTCATCGGCGGTGTCCTCGCGGCCCCCGTCGCCGCATGGCTGGTGCGGCACCTGCCGGCCCGCGTCCTCGGAGTCGCCGCCGGCGGACTGATCGTCCTCACCAACACCAAGACCATCGCCGAGGCGCTAGGCGCCACCGGCGGCACGGTCGGCCTCCTCGCCGCGCTCGTCGCGGTGCTGTGGATCTCCGGGATCGCCTGGGCTGTCGCCCAGGAGCGGAAGGCCCGTGAGATCCCGCAGCCCGAGGAGGTGTACGCCGAGGCCTGACCCTCCTCGGCGCTCACCGGCGGCCGGCAGGACACGCTCCTGCCGGCCGCCGTCGTACGCAGACGCGCGTCCTTCCGGCAGGCTGGACCGATGATTCCGTGGCCGGGTGCAGGTCTGACCCCTCACGCACCTAGCGAACCGGGAGAGGACCCATGAGCGCCGCGACCACCACCGCAACCACGACCCGACCGGGCTGATCGTGTCCGAGGACCTCGTGGCAACCGCCGCTCGCCTGCTCTCGGAGAACCGGTACGCCGTGCTCGCCACCGTGGACGGGTCGGGCGCGCCGTGGGCGAGCCCGGTCTGGTTCGCCCACCGCGATCTCACCACCCTGGTGTGGGTGTCCTACCCGGAGGCCCGCCACTCCCAGGCGATCGCGGCCGAGCCACGCCTCGCCGTGACGGTGTTCGACTCCTCCGTCGAACCCGGTCACGGGACTGCCTTCTACGGCCGCGGCCGGGCCCGCAGGTGCCCGGACGCCGAGCTTGCCGAGCACCTTGCGGTGTTCCAGGCGGAGTCCGAGCGGCAAGGCATCGGGGAGTGGGGCGCCGACCGGGTCACGGGAGCGGCCCGGCTCCGCCTCTACGTCGCGACCCTGGACGAGGTGTCGCTGCTCCTCGACGACGGCGGCCCGGACTTCCGGGTGCCGGTCGACCTCGACGCGTCCTGAGGCGACCGGGCCGTCAGGCGGGGCCGTCGACGTTGATCGTCGGCTCCCCGCTGCCGCAGCGCACGATCACCGCGCGCGACGGCTCGTCCCCGGGGTTCGACTCGCGATGGACCGCGCCCGCGGGCACGCGGAGGAAGTCGCCGGGTCCGGCCTCGACGACGTCGCCGCCACCCGCCCCGGACTCCAGCCGCATCCGGCCGGACACGATGAACAGCGTCGTCTCGTGGTCGCCGTGGTGGTGCCACCCCGAGACGGCCCCGGGCTCGGTGTCGACGAGCCCGGTCCACATGCCGTCCTGGTGCATCGCCAGCCGGCGGCTCATCCCCGGTGTCGGGTCGGCGGGCACGAGATCGTGGCCGCTGACGTGGGTGCACGGCACGGCTGCCCGGTCGCTGGTCACGACCCGACCCTATGCGAGGCGCCGCCCGCGCACGAGGCTCGCTGACGGCCGCAGTCCGCTCCGACGAGCTCGTTGTCGTCGGGTACCCAGACGTGGCGCGATGTCAGTCGTCGAGCTCGACCGGTTGTGCCACCGCGTCGACGAGTGCGCCGTTGCGCAGCACCGTGACCTCGACGCGGGAGCCGATGGTGTCTTCGCGCAGCACCCGCTGGAGCGACTGCGCGTCTCCGAGCGGCGCGCCGTTCACGGCCAGGACGAAGTCGCCGCGCCGCAGGCCCGAGACCTCGGCGGGGCTCCCGGAGACGACCTCGACCACGCGCAGCGCGGACTGGCGCCCGGTGCGCTCCTGCCAGCGCGTCGGCAGCGGCGCCGGGCCGGTCACCAGTCCCAGGTACGCGCGCCGTACCGCCTCACCGCGCACCAGCGAGCCGATGATCCGCTGGGTTGTGGCGTTGATCGGCACCGCGAGCCCCAGCCCGATGCCGGCCACCGCCGTGTTCACACCCACCACGCGGCCGCGGGCGTCGGCCAGCGCACCGCCCGAGTTGCCGGGGTTCAGCGCGGCGTCGGTCTGGATCACGTCCTCGATGATCCGGACCGTACGGCGCCCCCGCGCGGGCATGCTGCGACCGACGGCGCTGACGACGCCGGCCGTCACCGACCCGGCCAGGCCGAGCGGGTTCCCCACGGCGACCACGAGCTCGCCCACCCGGAGCCGGTCTGCGTCGCCGTACTCCGGCGGCGTCGGCAGGTCACGGTCGGCCCGTAGGACCGCGAGGTCGGAGAGCGCGTCGCGACCGAGCACGGCGAATCGACTCAGGGTGCCGTCGGCGAAGGCCGCCTCCCCGCTGGTCGCGTCGCCCACCACGTGGGCGTTGGTCAGCAGGTGCCCCTCCGCCGACAGCACCACGGCCGACCCGGCAGCATCGCCGCGCCCGGCTGACACGCGCAGCGCCGCGACCCGTGGGCCGAGCGCTTCCGCGACCCCGACGACGGTGGCGGAGTAGGCGTCCAGGGGCGACGGCTCGCTCATGCACCCGACAACGTCGACGATGCCTCGTGTCATCCCGGGTTCGCCGAGAGCGAACCCCAGTGATCCAGCGCTACCGGCCGAGCAGCCCGATCACGTACGCCGCCTGGCCGATGTGCTGGGCACTGTCGTCAGCCACGCTGACGAGCCGGACGCCGAGGGTGACCGGGGGATCCCAACGCTTGTCGACGACCCGGTCGAGATCGGTCTCGGAGAGGGTGCCGATCCACGCCACGCAGTGGGCGTGCACCGCGCCCGAGTACTCCCGCAGCAGCGTCGCCGGTGGCCTGACCTGCGCCACGTCCTGCGGGCTGTGCCCGTACCCGGTGGCGCCGTCGTCGAAGGGGAGGTCGAACCGCCGCGCGAAACCCTGCGCGGTGTACACCTGCTCGAGTCCCGACACGCCCGAGACGTGGTGATCCTGGACCCGCGCGAGGTGCCAGACCAACCAGCCGATGGAGTTGGCATCGGGCGTCGGACGGTGGGCGAGGTCGTCCTCGGTGGACCTGTCGAGCACGTCGGTCACGCCGTCAGCAGTGCGGGTGAGCGCGTCCACGAGCACCTCGGCCGGAGTCATGTTTCCGACGGTAGTACGGGCCTGAGGCGGCGTGCGCGACGCGACCCACGGAGGCGGCAGGAAGGCTCCAAATGCGGGCGGCGACCACGATGCGTGATCGTGGCCGCCGCGAGCGAGACGTGCGTGCGAACTACAGGCCGCGAACGTTCTCCGCCTGCGGGCCCTTGGGGCCCTGGTTGACGTCGAACTCGACCTTCTGGTTCTCAGCGAGCGTCTTGAAGCCGGTGCCCTGGATCGCGGTGTGGTGGACGAAGACGTCCGCCCCGCCGCCGTCCTGGGCGATGAAGCCGAAGCCCTTGTCGTCGTTGAACCACTTCACGGTGCCTTGTGCCATTGGTAAACCCTCATTCGGTGTTCGACGCGGTGAGCACTGTGCCCATCGCGGAGCTGAGACATCCGCCCTGCGCCTGATGTCCAGCTGACCGAAGACCAAGAAACCGTGTGACCGATGCGCCGGCGACCCGATGTGCGGGGCGCCGAGAGGCCGGAGCCTCTTCAACGAGCACCACCCTACCCCGGATCCATCAGGAGCACGCATCGGTGGGTCGTTCCTCACGCATCGGTGGGTCGTTCCTGACGGGCCGAACGTCCCGAGTCCTCGGGCCTGGCGCCCCGTGACCGCTGCACCGCCACGAGTGATCGTGGAGGCGAGCCGAGGAGGTTGCCATGACACAGCGACGAGCGTCCGTGATCTATGAGTCCATGTTCGGAAACACTGCCGCGGTCGCCGAAGCGGTGGCCGACGCGTTGCGCGCCGCCGACATCACCGTCGACCTCGTCCCCGTGTCCGCGGCTCCCCGGGCCGCGGCGCTCGCGGTCGACGTCGTGCTGCTCGGGGCGCCGACGCACGCCTTCACCCTGAGCCGCGCACGTACGCGCGAGGACGCGGTGCGTCAGGGTGCTCCGGCGGACCGCGCCGCGACCGGGTTGCGGGAGTGGCTGGCCGACGCCCGGATCCACCCGCCGTCGGCGCCGATCGCCGCCGCCGTCTTCGACACCCGGTCCGGCAGTGTCCGCCATCTGCCTGGATCCGCGGCGCGCAAGGCGGCCCGGCTCGCGCGCGGCGCCGGGTTCCGTCCGGTCCTCGGCGCCCACTCGTCGTACGTCGACGGCATCGACGGTCCGTTGCTCGAGGGAGAGCTCGACCGGGCACGGGCCTGGGCGACGGAGCTCGCCGCACAGGTTCTGCCGAGACACAGCACGACATGACGACCACACGCGAGAGGGAGAACACCATGTTGGTCCGCGACGTGATGACGACCGAGCCCGCGAGCGTCCAGCCGGGCACCACGATCAAGGCGGCGCTCCGCCTCCTCGCCGAGCGAAGGGTCACCGCGCTCCCCGTGGTGACCCCGAACGGTCAGGTGTGCGGAGTCGTCAGCGAGGCGGACCTGATCCGCGACCTGTTGCCTCGGGACCCGCGGACCCAGGAGATCCCGCCCGCCGACACCCGCATCCCGGCGCAGCGCGTCGGCGACGTCATGAGCGGCCACCCCGTGACCGTCCACGCCGACACCGATCTCGTAGAGGCGGTCGACCTGCTCACCTCGACCACCGTCAAGAGCCTGCCGGTCGTCGATCGCCACGGCCAGCTCGAGGGAGTCCTGAGCAGGAGCGACATCGTCCGGCTGCTGGCGCGTGCTGACGAGGACATCGAACGACAGATCGACGACCTGTTGCGGTCCACCGGCCTCGAGGGCTGGTTCGTGCAGGTCACCGACGGCAACGTCACGCTGGTCGGTCCGGAAGGGACGCGGGACGCGGTGGTCGCCCGGCTGCTCGCCGAGACCGTGCCCGGCGTCATCGAGGTGAGCGCACGAACGGACCGGGTGTCATGACCACCCGCGCTGTCCCCTCCGCCACGACCGACCGCCCAGCGGCGCGGCGTACGTCCGTCGGCGCAACGGCGGTCGGCGGCTTCTACCTCACGATGGGGGGAGTTCACCTCGGGCTCGTGGTGGCTGACCCGACGGTCTACGGGCCCTTCGCGGACGGCGCCGTGTTCGGCTTCGTACGCACGGGGTGGTCGGAGATCTTCATGGCCAACCCGGTCTTCTGGGGACTGCTCGTCATGGCCGGGGAGCTGGCGCTCGGGACTCTGCTCATCGTCGGCGGACGAGCGGCACTCGTCGGCTGGGCGGGTGTGATCCTCTTCCATGTCGCCCTGATGCTGTTCGGGTGGGGCGCGTGGCTCTGGTCCGTGCCGGCGCTCGCGGTGCTCGTCCCGCTGGCCCTCCGCGACCTGCGCGCGGCCACTCGGCGATGACGCGGCTTCCCCGCCGGGACTTTGGTCCCCCGATCGGAGGAAGTCCGACCGTGGGTTCGCGAGCGGTCGCCGACGACGCTGGACACATGGACAGGGACCTACTCGACGGCAGTGTGGTCGTCGGCGTCGACGGATCGGAGCACTCGGACCGCGCACTCGTGTGGGCCGCGGAGCAGGCGGCCCTGGAGGGCCGCAGGCTCGTCGTCCTCCACGCGTACCGCAACCCGGTGGTCGCCGATCCGGTGCAGCTGGCGGTGTGGAGCGCGGCACAGGGCGACCTCGACACGATCATGGACACCGCGGCGCGCCACGTGGTGGACGAAGCGGTGAAGGTTGCCCAGGATGTGAACCCCAAGCGCGACGTCCACCCGCTCGTCGCGCACCAGGATCCGCGGGACGCCCTGCTCGACGCGTCCACGCGAGCACACCTGGTCGTCGTCGGCTCCCACGGCCGGTCCGGATGGCGCCGACTGGCCCTGGGCTCGGTGGCAACGGCGGTCGCACAGAACGCGACCAGCCCGGTCGTGGTCGTGCGCGACCCTGCGGCCGACGGGCAGCGCTCCGGCGTCCTGGTCGGTGCCGACGGAACGCCGTCCTCGGTCCCGGTCATCGAGTTCGCGTTCCGGCACGCTTCGCAGCGGGGGCTGCCGTTGACCGTCATGCACGCCTACTGGGACGTCGCCGGCCAGCAGGCCTACGGGCACCTCGTCGGAGACGACGAGCCCGGCGTGGACGACCTGCGGGCCATGTTGTCCGCCTCGACCGCCGGCCTGCGTGAGAAGTACCCCGACGTCGAGGTCGACCTCCAGCTGGCCCGCGGCCTCGTGGACGTGGTGCTCACCGGCGACGAACCCCCGCGGGACCTGATCGTTGTCGGCCGCCGCCACCCCTCTCGGTGGTCACGGCTGCTGTACGGCTCGGCCACGACCGCCGTGCTGGATCTCGCCCGCAGCAGCGTCGCAGTCGTCCCCGAACCCGATCCCGACCCGAACACACCGAGGTGATCCACATGAACACATCCGCCCCCATCGTCGTCGCCGTCGGCCCGACCGGCGCCGAGGCCGCCCTGGAGTACGCCGCGCGAGATGCGGTACTCGTCTCCGCACCGCTCCACGTCGTACACGTCCTGCAGATCCCGGCCGCCTCGGCGATGGCGGCAGGCGTCTACGGCGACGTCGCCGCCGAGGCTCGCGGGATCCTCGACAAGGCCGAGCAGCGGGCCCGCGACCTGGTGGACGGCCGCGTGGCCGTGACCTCCGCGGTTCTCTCGGACCCGGGGACGGTACCCACCAAGCTCGTCCAGGCTGCCGACCTCGGTAGCCAGATCGTGCTGGAGCACCGTCACCTCTCGCGCGTCTATCGCCTCTTCTCCGGTTCCACCGTCAACGGCGTCGCGGCCCGGGCCCACGTCCCCGTCGTCACGGTCCCGGAGGGCTGGCAGCCGAACGCACACCAGCCCCGGATCACCGCCGCCGTGCAGGACGTCGCCGGAGCGGCACCGGTCCTGAGGCTGGGCCACGAGCTGGCTCGGCGTCACGCCGTCCCACTGACCGTCCTCAACGCGTGGTGGCTGGACTCCGGGTACGACGTGATCGCCGTCGACGACGACTACCGGCACGAGCGTGCCCGCGAGTTCGAGAACGAGCTGGCACCGGCGCTACAGCCCTTGAGGGTGGAGTTCCCCGACGTGTCGTCCACGGTCGAGGTCGTCCACGCGCCGCCGACCGAGGCGCTCCTTGACGCCAGTGCACGGTCGGCCCTGCTGGTCGTCGGTCGTCGCCACCACCTGCTTCCGTTCGGTTCTCACCTCGGTCCCGTCGTACGGGCAGTGCTGGACCGCAGCGACTGCCCGGTGGTCGTCGCGCCGGAGGAGAAGTGACGTCATGAGCGCGAACCTCCACGGTCGTCTCGTCGTCGGCGTCGACGGGTCGCAGCACTCCGAACGCGCCCTTCGGTGGGCGGCGGACCAGGCACTCCTGGAGCAGCGCGGACTGACGGTGGTCCACGCCGTGCCGGCTTCCGAAGCGGCGCCCGACGCCGCCCGTGACGTGATCGCCCGAGCCCGCGTGGAGGTCGCACGGAGGGCTCCCGAGGTCGACGTGGCGGAGGCCGTGTGCGTCGCGGACCCCCGCGAAGCACTGATCGAGGCCTCGAGGAAAGCGTCTCTGGTGGTGCTCGGCTCACGTGGCCGGGGACGCCTGCGCAGCGTGCTGCTCGGCTCGGTGAGCGCCGCGGTGGCTCAGCACGCGGCCTGCCCCGTCGTGGTGCACCGGCCCGGCAACCCGGGACTGGTCCGCAACGGCGTGCTGGCCGGGGTCGACGAGTCCGAGCGGTCGCGGCCCGTGCTGCAGTTCGCCTTCCGGATCGCAGCCCAACGTGCCCTGCCGTTGACGGTGATGCACAGCTTCTCCGAGGTGCTGGTGCCCACGGGGCCGGCCGTCATGGCCCTGCCGCCGGTCGACGTCGACGACGAGCGCCGCGCGCTCGCCGAGACCGTCGCGGGTTTCGGAGAGCGCTACCCGGAGGTGCGTGTCCGGCTCGAGGTCTCGCGCGGCGTCCCTGCCGTCGACCTGGCCCGGCGGGCCGAGCGGATGAACCTGCTGGTCGTCGGCGCCCACCACGGCGGTCTTCCCACGGCACTGCTCTTCGGCTCGGTCTCGGCGGGAGCGCTGGAGCACGCGACGTGTCCGGTCGCTGTCGTTCCGACGACGTGAACGACGGTCTCACCTCAGCTGGCCACCCGGCGCTGATCGATCATGGGCGGTCTGGATCGAGAGCGGGCCGCAGCCCCAGGCTGGCGAAGGCCACGACTGCGGTGATGAGCAGCGCCGTCCGAAAGTCCCACGCTGCCGCGAGCACGCCGAACACGGGCGGGCCGGCGGTGGCGCCGAGTCCCAGGAAGAGCAGCATCGCGCTCAGGCCCTCCGCCGGCCGGTCCGGAAAGACGCCGTGGCTCCACACGGCCAGCAGCCCGGACGTGCCCATGAAGCACGCCCCGAAGGCGACGGCGGACAGGCCGACCGCGAGCCACGAGCCGGGGGCGACACCGAGCAGGGAAGTCGCCGTGCCGATCCCGCCGATCAGGAGCGTGTGGGAACGCGGGAGCCCGACCCGCGCGAGCAGCCGTCCGGTCAGGACAGCCGCGGTCCCGGCGACCCCGATCAGCGTCCAGAACGCCGGAGCGGCCAGGGCTGGGGCCGCCGAGGCCTGCGAGATCGCAGACACCGCGAAGGTCCAGTACACGGCGCCGACCACGCCGTAGGACAAGCCCGTGACGTACAGCGAACGCGTGCCCGGTCGAAGGAAGAACCGCACCGAGAGCCGTGGGACGTCTCGTCCCTGAAGAGTGTGTGAGGTGGTGTCGCGCAACAACCGCCAGTTGTAGGCCGTGGTCAGCACCGCGATCGCGCAGAACAGGGCCCACGCCCAGCGCCAGCCGGCGTCCATGCTGACCAGAGCCAGCCCGCCGGCGACCACGATCCCGAACGCCGTACCGCTGGCGATCGCCGCGAGCACGGTGTCACGCCGAGCGGGGAGCACCAGGTGGTCGACGGCGTCCGAGTACGGCGCCCACGCGAACCCCGCACTCGTCCCGGCCACGACGAGACCGGCACACAGCTGCCACGGCTGCTGCGCCACCGCCACCAGCGCCGTCCCTGCGACCGCCGTCAGGCCGGCCGCAGTCACGAGAGGCCGCGGCCCCACGCGTCGCGCCAGCAGTCCGACCGAGACCAGGGCGAGCACGTAGCCGAGGCAGGCGCCGCCGGCGATCACTCCGGAGGCGGTGATCGAGAGACCGAACGCCTCACGGAGCTGGGGCTCGAACAGGCCGTACCCGTAGCGGGCGAAGCCGTAGGCCACCCCGACCATCGCGATGCCGGCACTGCCCAAAGCCCACGGTGACCGGCTCCCCGATGCCTCGGCTCGGCGCTCGGGGCGTACTACACTGGTCTGTGAAGTCATACCGGAAACCGTAGGTACACAGACCTGTGAAGTCAAGGGAAATCATGAGAACGCCAGTCACCGTCGACGACGACGAGCCACGCCTCACCCCAGGCGCGCAACGCATCCTGGACGTCGCCTCCGAGCTGTTCTACAGCCGGGGGATCCACGCGGTGGGCGTCGACACCATCGCTGCCGAGTCCGGCGTCACCAAGCGGACGCTCTATGACCGCTTCGGGTCCAAGGACGGCTTGCTCGTGGCCTATCTCAAGGCTCGCGACCGCCGCTGGCGGACGATGATCGTCGACCGCCTCGAGTCCGAGCCGGCCGACGGCCGCTCGCGAGTGCTCGCACCGTTCGACGTGCTCCCCGAGTGGCTGTCACAGAACAGCCGTGGCTGCAGCTTCGTCAACGCGTTCGCCGAGCTGCCCGACCCGGACCACCCCGGCCGGCAGGTGGTCGTCGCCGAGAAGAAGTGGCTGCGGAGCCTGTTCCACCAGCTGCTGCTCGAGGCCGGCGTCGCCGATGCCGACGAGCTGGCCGTGGCCCTGCTGAACCTGCACGAGGGAGCCATCATCAGCTACGCCATCGCCGACGAGCACGCTGCGCCTGCCACGGCACGCGCCGCCGCCGCGGCCCTGGTCGACCGCGCGCTCCCCAGCACCAGCCACGCCTGAACAGCAGGAAGCCCCGGCGAACCTGCAGGTCAGCCGGGGCCATCTGCGCGCCTGTAGGGATTCGAACCCCAAACCTTCTGATCCGTAGTCAGATGCTCTATCCGTTGAGCTACAGGCGCATGCCGTGCTGCGAACAGCGCGACCGGATGAGGATAGCGGACCCGTGTCGCCATCCCGAAATCCCACCCCCTCCGGGTCCGCGTGACGTGGATCCCACAACCTGTCCAGAAGTGGAGCGTTCCAATCCGCGGACCATCGTTATGGTGGCGGCACGTCGCGCGATCGGGGCGGTCGAGACGCCCCCGGTCCACCTCACGAGAGGCACAGATCAGATGGCAGATGTCGAGGCAGCCCTGGACGCAGCGGGTCTCCACAACCCGAAGGTCCGCGAGTTCGTGGCGGAGTACGCCGAGCTCACGGGCGCCGAGCGGATCGAGGTCGTCAGCGCCGCCGACGACGCCCGGCTGATCCAGGAGGCCCTGGATGCCGGGGAGCTCCAGCCCGCCGGCGAGGGGCGCTACTACTCGCGCAGCTACTACAAGGACACCGCCCGCTCGGAGGAGCGCACGATCGTCGCCACCAACCGTGAGAGCGACCGCGGCGTCTACAACAACTGGAAGCCCGCGTCGGAGATGACCGCGCTGCTCGTGGAGCGGATGCGCGGCGCCTCGGCCGGCAAGACCATGTACGTGGTCCCGTATCTGATGGCGCCGCCCGGCTCGCCGCTGGAGCCCTACGCCGCCGGGGTCGAGCTGACCGACACCCGCACGGTCGTGCTGCACATGATCCGGATGGCCCGGGTCGGCGCGCAGTACGTCGACGGGCTCGAGGACCAGGACAGCTTCGTCCGCGCCGTCCACGTCACCGGTGACCTGGAGA
>NZ_DASUTK010000100.1:0-76245 GCF_036374615.1 Nocardioides sp. | reverse complement strand
TGCACCGGCCGTCGCTGACCTGCGACTTTCAGCGCGGTTACGGCTACGGCGGGCCCTACTTGAGCTCGGCGCTGGACAGCCCCAGCAGCCGGCGCGCCACGATCAGCTGCTGGATCTGCTGAGTGCCCTCGAAGATGTCGAGGATCTTCGAGTCGCGCGACCACTTCTCCAACAGCTCGGTCTCGGAGTAGCCGACCGAGGACGCGAGCTGGACGCAGGCGAGCGTGATCTCGGAGCCGACCCGACCCGCCTTCGCCTTCGCCATCGAGGCCTCGAGCGAGTTCGGCTTCCGGTTGTCGGCGAGCCACGCGGCCTGGAGGGTGAGCAGTCGCGCGCCCTCCCAGTCCGCCTCGAGCTCCAGGAGCCGGGCCGCGGCCGCGTGTTGGACCTGCCCTGGGCGGTCATAGTCAACGACGACCCCCGCCTGCGCCAGCAGGTCCGTCGTGAGGTCGAGCGCGGCCCGCGCGCACCCGACCGCCATGGCGGCGACGAGAGGTCGGGTGTTGTCGAACGTCGCCATCGCCCCGGCGAAGCCCTGCTTCGCGTCGACGTCCGGCGATCCGAGCAGGTTCTCCTTGGGCACCCGGCAGTCGGTGAACGTGATCGTCGCGGTATCAGAGGCGCGGATGCCGAGCTTGTGCTCGAGTCGCTCCACGTTCATACCGGGCGTGCCCTTCTCGACCACGAACGACTTGATCGCCGCGCGCCCGAGGCTCTTGTCCACCGTTGCCCAGACGACCACGCTGTCCGCCCGCTCACCGGAGGTGACGAAGATCTTCTCCCCGTTGAGGACGTAGTGGTCGCCGGCGAGGACGGCAGTGGTCTGGATGCCGGCCGAGTCGGAGCCCACGCCCGGCTCGGTGATGGCCATGGCCGCCCAGGTGTCCGAGAAGCGTTCGCGCTGCTCGTCGTCGGCGACGGACGCGATCGCCGAGTTCCCCAGGCCCTGCCGAGGCATCGACAGCAGCAGTCCCACGTCGCCCCAGCACATCTCGGCGATCGACATCACCGAGGCCATGTTCGCGCCGTTCCTGACGCCCCCCTGCTCCTCGGGGTTCTCGTCACGCCGTACGCCCCTGGCACCCGCACCCTCGTTGGCGCCCGACTCGGCGAGACCGTCGATCATCGCCGCCAGCATGTCGAGCTCCTTGGGGTACTCGTGCTCCGCGCGGTCGTACTTGCGCGACACCGGCCGCAGCATGTTCATCGCGACCTGGTGTGCCTGGTCGCGCAGGGTCCGCAGCCGCTTCGGGTCGTCGAGATGGATCATCAGACCAGCACGCTCCCTTCCATGACGCCGATCGCTCGCAGGTCGCGGTACCACCGCTCGACGGGATGCTCCTTCACGAAGCCGTGACCCCCGAGCAGCTGCACGCCGTCGAGACCGATCCGCATCCCCTTGCTGGCGCAGAGCGAGCGCGCGAGCGCGACCTCGCGACTGAAGTCCTTGCCCGCTGACGCACGAGAGGCCGCCTTGTAGGTGACCAGCCGCATCGCCTGCAGCTCGATGGCGATGTCGGCGACCATGAAGGCCACCGACTGCCGGTGGGCGATCGGCTCCCCGAACGCCTCACGCTCCTTGACGTAGGGCGTCACGTGGTCGAGGACGGCCTGGGCGGTGCCGACCGCGAGGGCGCACCACGCGAGCCGGGAGAGCTGCACGCACTCGGTGTAGGTCGAGCCGTCGGTCTCCCCCAGCACGGAGTCGGCCGGCACCCGGACTCCGCGCAGCTCCAAGCGCGTAGCCGAGGACGCTCGGACTCCCATGGCCGGGTCGCCGTCGACGGTGAGACCGTCCGTGCCGGACTCGACCAGCACGAGCACCGGACGGCCGTCCAGCCGTGCCCCCACCAGGAAGAGCTCGGCATCGGCGCCGCGCGCCACCAGCGACTTGGTGCCGTCGATGACCAGGTCGTCGCCGTCGCGGACCGCCGTCGTCGTCGGTTCCAGCGCGTCGAAGAGCACGGTCGGCTCGTTGAGCGCGAGTGCGGCGGCGGGAGCGTCGTCGCCGGTGAACGCCGGCAAGTACGTCGCCTGCTGCTGCTCGGTCCCCCACAGCGCGAGGGCGGTCGCGACGGCCCCGGGCGCGAGCACAGAGACGGCCAACCCCATGTCGCCGTGGGCCAGTGCCTCCGCCACGAGCGTGCCGGCCATGGCCGAACGCTCCTCGGAGATGCCGCCGAGCGCCTCGGGCACCCCGAGGATCGGGAGTCCGATCTCCTGGCCGGCCTTCAGCACCGCGACGGGAGCGGCACAGTCGTCGTCCGCCTGCGCAGCAGCCGGTCGCAGCACCTCCCTGGCGTACTCCCGGGCGACGTCTACCAGCAGCTGCTCGTCCTCGGTGGGCGTCAGGTCGAACACGCCGGGCGGGGTCGCGGTCGGCGGCCGCACGCCTGCCGTGTGGCTCGAGCCCACCCGTATGAACGCCCGGCCAGCAGCGGTGGCAGTGCGGAACCCGCTGCGGGTCACCGTGAAGACCGCCTGCTCCGCCTGCCTGCGCAACCCCACGCGGTCGAGCAGGTCGCTCTGCGCCACTCGACTGAGCGCCGCCACGGCGTACCCGATCGGGTCGCGCGACTCGCCCGATGCGAGCCCGTGCTTCCTGCCAGGACCGGTGTACCTCGTGAGGGCCATGCGGATAATGTAACTCTGAGTTACACCTTCCGCCACGACGCTGCTCGTGTCCCCGATCACAACCGCTCGTGCCTCCTTCGTAGGATCGCGCCATGCCGGACCAGACCGAGGAGACCGTCCACGCTCCGCACGGCCCGTTGCCCGAGGGCGGCACGGTGCGGCCGGTCACCCGCTGGGGGACGCCGGTCATGCATCGTCCGCAGCAGCCGGTGACGACCTACGACGCCGAGCTGCGCACCCTGGCCGCGGACATGGTGGCGACGATGTACGCCGCCGACGGGGTCGGTCTCGCGGCGTGCCAGATCGGCGTCGATCGGGCGGTGTTCGTCTTCGACTGCCCCGAGGCCAGCCGTGAGCGGACCGTGGGCGTCGTCTGCAACCCCCAGGTCACGACTCCTGAAGGGGCCGACCGACGCCTCGAGGTCGCCGACGAGGGCTGCCTCTCACTTCCGGGTGCGTTCGTCGAGTGCGCTCGGCCCGATCAGGCAACGGTCACCGGCACCGGGCTCGACGGCGAACCCGTGACCTTCAGCGGCGACGGACTGCTGGCCCGCTGCCTGCAGCACGAGACCGACCACACGCTGGGGACGGTGTTCGGCGACCGGCTGCCGACCAAGCTGCGGAAGAAGCTCCAGAAGGAGCACGAGAAGGCCGCCGACGAGTACCCGCCGGACTGGCCGGCGGGGGGAGAGTCAGCGACGGGCTAGGGAGCCGGCTGGGTCTGGGGGTCCTCGTGCGGGTCCTGGCCGGGCTGCGGCTCAGTAGGAATCGGCTCGGGGTCTCCGCTGGGCACGACGTCCGGGTCCTGGCCGGGTTCCTGGGGCGTGGTGGTCATGTCGGTCCGTACCCGACCGACCGGGCGCTCATGCCTCGGGGAAGGCGGTTCCGCCCGCGTCCGCGAGCGACTCCGCGACGATGCGCAGATGCTCGCGCACCAGGTCCTCCGGCATCGGCGGCAGCACGTCGTCCCAGAAGGCCAGCATCGCGCCGCGGCCCTGCATCATCCCGGCCGGGCGAGCGAGCGCCCAGAGGTGGAAGTGCTCCGACCCGTCACCCCAGCGTGAGAAGTGACAGCGCGCGACGCCCGGGATCTCCTTGACCGCGGTGCTCACCCGCTGCAACAGCGGCCCCAGGGTCGCGAGCAGGTCGACCGGCGCGTCCTCCAGCAGCACGTGCTCCCGCGGCGCAATGCCTCCGACGAAGGGGATCCCCATCCGGTCCCATCCGGAGCGCACCTGCCACTGCTGGTCCTGCCAGATCGTGTGTTGCGACGGCCGGCAGTGCGGACAGGCCGCTCGGTCGAGCGTTCCGACCCGCGGCTCCTCCGGCACCAGCATCTCGGCGAGCGGTCGGAGCGTGACCGCCTCGAAGGACGAGAGCTCGCCCTCGATGAGCGGGGTCGCGTCCACTCGCTGACCGATCGGCAGGGAGCGGTGGTACGGCGAGTCGGCCGGGTGCTGGTCGGTCACTGCGTCGGCTTCTCGCACCAGAACACGCGGCCCTGACCCTGGTGGTACTCGTAGGTCTCTCCCTCGACCTCGAGCACGATCCGGCTCCCGTCCACCAGTGCCTGCGTGTACATCATGCCCTCCTGGGCGCACCCGAGGCTGCCGTCACGCCAGGTGACCTCCTCGACGGAGACCACCCTGACGTCGGCCTCGCTGACGTCGAGGCGCCCGGCAAGATCCGCCACCGCCTCGCGTGCGGCCGGACTGTCCGAGCCGGGTGTTCCCTCCGAAGGCATGGTCGTCCCTTCCTGCTCCGGCTCTGGCCGGGCTGTCTCGTCGCCGCAGGCGGCCAGGGAGGCGCTCAGGGCTATGCCGGCAGCCGCCACTGCGACCAGGTGGCGCGTTCGTGCGCTCAGTCTCACGGTTCCTCCCGAGATCCGGTCAGTCAACAGGGAGTTGGACGGTCCGGCCGGCACCAGGGTTCCACACCGGGCCCGGCGACCACAGGCACTAGCCGCGGCGGGCCGCGACGTAGCAGGCGACGGCCGAGGCGGCGGCCACGTTCAGGGAGTCGATCCCAGCCTGCATCGGGATGACCGCGCGCCGGTCCGCCGACCGCAGCCACCGGTCCGAGAGGCCGTGGCCCTCGGAGCCGAGCACGAGGGCCAGTCGGTCGACTCCGGCGACCGCTTCCTCCACCGGGACCGCGTCGTCGGACAACGTCAACGCCACCGTGGTGAAACCGCGGGCAGCGAGATCGGGCAACGCGTCGTACCAGTCGACGAGACGGGTCCAGGGCAGCGAGAACACCGCACCCATGGCGACCTTCACCGCCCGGCGGTACAACGGGTCGGCGCACCGCGGTGAGAGCAGCACCCCCTCGATCCCGAGCGCGGCACCGTTGCGCAGGATCGCCCCGACGTTCGTGTGGTCGACGACGTCCTCCAGCACCAGGACGGTATGCGCACCGTCGAGCACAGCGTCGACCGCGGGCAGCGGTCGCCGGTGCAGCGACGCCAAGGCGCCCCGGTGGACGTGGAACCCGGTCACGTCCTCGGCGAGCGCCTCGCTGACGACGTAGCAAGGGGCGTCGGCCGTCGCCATCACGTCCGCCAGGCCAGCGAGCCACCGCTCGGCCATCAGGAAGGACCGTGGCTCGAAGCCGGCCTCCAGGGCGCGCCGCACCACCTTCTCTCCCTCGGCGAGGAAGAGGCCACGCTCGGTCTCCAGGTGCTTGCGCAACTCCACGTCGCGGAGGTCGCGGTAGTCAGCGAGCCGCGGGTCGCGGGGGTCGTCGATCTCGACGTACGTGACCATCAGCCAGCCATCAGCCGCGTCCGAAGAACTCCGGCTCGGCCACTGCCACGACCTCGCCGATCACGATGATCGCGGGGGGCCGGATCTGCTCCGCCTCGAGCTGCTCAGCCAGCGTGCCGAGGGTCGCGAGCACGGTCCGCTCGGTCGTCATCGTGCCCTCGCAGACGACGGCGGCCGGGGTGCTGGGCGGTCGGCCGTTCGCGAGCAGCGCGGACGCGATGGCGGGTGCGTTCTCGACGGCCATCATCAGGACCAGCGTGCCCCCCATGCCGGCGGCTGCGTCCCAGTCCACGAGGGAGTCCGCGTGTCCCGGCGGCAGGTGACCGGAGATCACCGAGAAGGAGTGGGCGACCCCGCGATGGGTGACCGGGATCCCCGCGACGCCTGGGACCGCCACCGGGCTGGACAGTCCCGGGATCACCGTCACCGGCACCCCTGCCTCACGGCAGGCGAGAACCTCCTCGAAGCCCCGACCGAAGACGAACGCGTCACCTCCCTTGAACCGCACCACGCGCTTGCCCGCCCGCGCCCGGTCGATCAGCACGCGGTTGATCTCCGCCTGGACGGCCGACCTGCCGCGCGGGAGCTTCGCCACGTCGATCAGCTCGACGTGGGCCGCCAGCTCGTCCAGCAGCTCGCGCGGAGCGAGCCGGTCCGCCACGACCACGTCCGCGGAAGCGAGGGCCTGGCGCGCGGCGACGGTGACCAGCAGCGGGTCACCCGGCCCTCCGCCGACCAGCACCACGCCCGGCGAGTGGTCGAGCGCCCCCGTCGTGGTCAGCCGACCATCGGCCAGCGCACCCAGGATGTCGTCACGCAGCGCGGCGCTCTGCCGAGGCTCACGGTTGCCGAGCACCGACACCGTGACCCGGCCGTGCCGGCCCGACGCGGCGGTCCAGGCAGAGGCGTCGCGTGCGTCGTCGCTGCGGACGCAGAAGATCCGGCGCCGGTCGGCGCCGGCGAGCACCTGCGCGTTGACCTCGGGGTCATCGGTCGCGGCAACGACGTACCACGCGTCCTCGAGGTCGGCGTCCTCGAACGCGCGCCAGACCAGGGTGACCTCACCGGCCATCCCCTCCAGCGCCGGGGTCATCTCCGGCGAGACCACGACCACGTCCGCACCGGCCGCGACCAGCGCCGGTACCCGTCGCTGGGCGACGTGTCCCCCGCCCACCACCAGCACCCGACGTCCACCGAGCCGCAGGCCCACGGGGTAGGGCGGCAGCTCCCGTGCGTCAGTCACACGGGGCATTCTCCCCGACCCGGCGGCTGGGTATGGTCGGCGTCATGAGCGTGGACACCACCATCGAGCGCCCGGTCAGCCCCAACCCGTACGACCTGCTGCCACTTCGGCCCTCGTTCACCGTGACCAGCGAGGACGTGACCGACGGTCAGCCACTCGGTCCCGCGCAGGTGGCGGCAGAGGGCAACACGTCACCGCAGCTGTCCTGGTCGGGAGCACCTGAGGGCACCAAGTCCTACGTCGTGACCTGCTTCGATCCCGACGCCCCGACGCCCAGTGGGTTCTGGCACTGGGCGCTGGTCGACATCCCCGCCGACGTCACCTCACTGGAGGCCGGCGCCGGAGCAGCCGGCGGCAACCTTCCCGGGAGTGCGTTCATGCTGCGCAACGACGGTGGCGAGGCTGCGTTCATGGGTGCTGCTCCCCCGCCGAACGACCAGCCCCACCGCTACTTCTTCGTCGTGCACGCGGTCGGTGAGGAGACACTGGGCATCGACGCCGACGCGTCGAACGCCGTGATGAGCTTCAACCTCGCGTTCAAGACGCTGGCGCGCGCCGTCATCCACGGCACCTACCAGCACTGACGCAGCGGTCCGCTCCGGCGACCGAGCTCTGACCTGGGCCGGGACGCCCGGATGGTAGGGCACCGGACCGCGGCCAGGACGAATCTGGTCCGTCCTCCCCTGATGCTGCGATCCGGCGCCCGTCAGACAACGAGCGGCCCGAACCTGGGTTACGCGCGACCTCGGCCGACTGTCAGGCAGACCGGGCGCGATCACGCGCTCGGCGTCGCCGTCACGACGACGTTGCTGAGGTACTCCACGCCGTTCCAGTCCTCACACGTGATCAGGACCAGCCTGCCGGGCACCTGCTGACTGAACAGGCGCTCCGCGCGCTCGGCGAGCTCGCCCTTGCCGAGCACGACCACCGAGCGCACGTCGTACCCGAGCTTGCCGCGGGCGGTGCGCACCCAGATCCGGTCGCCCGCCTCGACCTGCTCGAGGTCGTCCATCGCCCCGCCTCCGGAGTGCACGGTGTGGCCGGTCACGAGCGCGGAACCGGTGCGAGCACCCGGCTTGGCACCCGCGGCCCACCACCCCAGGACCTGAGGGTCCGCCGGAGGCGTGAGCACCCCGCCCGGCGCCTCGATCGGCACCACGGGGGCATCGATGTCGAGCACGGGTACGAGCACCCGTCGCGGGGCACCGGGCCTCCACGACGCCCGCTCGGCGTTCGGCAGGTCCGGGCTGTCGACCACCTCCTGCTCGCCGGTGCCATCAGTGGCAGTCGGTCCGGCCGCCTCCGGTCCGGGGTCACCCGACTGCTGGACCCAGGCCACGACGCCGACGACGAGCAGCACGACACCGGCCACGAGCAGCGCCGACGCGACCCAGCGGCCGCCGGTCGGAGCCCGCTGCTGGGGCCGGTCGTCAGTGTCCATGCAGCCAGTATCGGCGACGGAGTGACCAGCCGAGGTGGTTCTCGTGGCATCCACGGCTAGTCACTTCGTGCCATTGCGGGACGTGAGGATGTGTTACCAAACTGTGGGTGCTGCGTTCTTCCCCCGTGTACGCACGCCGCACGACCGAGGTGGCCGATCCCCCCGTCGGCCGCCACGGTCGACCAGCACCGCACACACCGACCCCCAGACGGCCATCCCCCGGTGGCCCCGACGACGGAGCCTCCATGCGCCAGCTCGCGCGAGCCATCGCGATCGTGGTCCTGTCGGTCGGCCTCACCGTCGGCGGCACCGCCCTCGTGCTGGGCTCGGCGGAGGCCAAGACCTGGGTAGGTCCCAAGGCGAATCCGGCGGTCGACCCCCTTCAGGACCTCGACGAGTTCGAGAACCGCGTCCTCAGGGAGATCAACCGGGCCCGCGTCGCCGCCGGCCTGAAGCGGGTCCGGGTGTTCCAGTCCTGCGTCGACCGTTACTCCGAACGCTGGGCCGAGCTCATCAAGCGGACCGGGGAGCTCGCGCATCGCAACCAGGTGAAGGTTCTCGACGGTTGCGACCTGACCTGGACCGGCGAGGCCCTCGTGCGCGGGACCGGCCTCACCCCCCGCGTGGCGGTCAGTGCGTGGCTCGACTCGCCCTCGCACCGTGCGGTGATCTTGAAGAAGCGGGCGCGCTGGGCCGGCATCGGCGTCCGGATCGACGGCGACGGACGCGTCATCGGCGTCCTGAACTTCAGCGACCCGAGCTAGAGGCGGGGACGGGCAGGGACAGCGCGGCGGATCGGTGCCAGTGGGTGACACCGATCCGCCGCACCGTTCCGGTCACCGTGCTCGCGCCCGGGCGTACGCGAGGGGCGGCCACCGCTGTGCGGTGACCGCCCCGGGGCGAGCGGTTCGTGGTCCGACCCGCCCCCGGCACCGGTCGTGGGCTACCGGTTCGCCGTCGCCCGCCGGCGCAAGCCGGCGGCGCCCATCAGGCCGAGCCCGGCACCGAGGGCCATCAGCCACATCGGATCGGGGTTCTGGGTCGATGGGACGATCTCTGTGCCGACACCAGCGTTGACGACCGTCGGCACCGCTGTCGCGGGTCCGGCCGCCGGCGCGTCGGCGTCCGACCCGGTCGGAGCGGTCGGGGCCGCCGGAACGTTCGCCTCCGTCTCGCCGCTGACCTCGGAACAGTGCTCGGCGAGGTCCTCCTCGGAGTACTCGACGTGCGTCTCGTCGGTGCGGACCGGGCCGGTCTCCTCACCCAGCTCCCATGCCCGAGTCTCGACGTTCCACACGTACTCGGTCGTGTAGATGTCGGTCCAGGTGGTGGTGCTGCGGGTCTTGCAGGAAGCCTGCACCCCGGCGACCTCACGGATGACGGGTGCGGGCTTCGGCGCAGCACACGCGTCGAGGAACTCGTCGTCGGTGAACGACGCGAAGGTCTCCCCGGCCTTCACCGGGCCGGTCTCCTGGCCGACCACCCACCGGCGCTGAGCAGCGTTCCACACGTACTCGGTCGTGTAGACGTCAGACCACGCCGTCACACCCGCCGGGTCGCACGAGGCAGAGCTCATCGCCACCGTCCGGACCTCGGGTGCCGGCTTCGCCGTGGCGCAGAGGTCGAAGTAGGTGCCGTCCGAGTACGCCGCGAACGACTCCTCGGTGCGGACCGGACCGGTCTCGTCACCCAGCACCCACTGCCCCGCACCGTCGCTCCAGACGTAGGGCCGGTAGTACACGTCGACCCAGGACCTGACGCCGCCCAGGGCGCAGCCCGACTCGGTACGCGGGACGGCGCGGGTCTCTGCCTGCGGCTGGGCCGGGCGCGGGACCTCGCACCGGTTCGCGTGCACCTGCTGGCCGTAGGCCGTCCAGTTCTGGCCGGCGGGCAGCAACCCGGGGATCGGCGGGATGATGTCGTTGCCGTTCTGGTGGCCGATGTGCCCGGCGGCCACGCCGGCGCTGTTCGGACTGTTCAGGGACCAGTGGCCGACGCTCTCGACGGCGGACGCCTGGCCGGTCGCATGGCAGAGGTAGAACCCGTCCGGGAGCGACGAGTCGTCGGCGCTGGCCGGGGCGGCCACGACCACCAGGCCGAGCAGCAGCACGGCCACGGCCATGACGGCAGCGCGCAGTTGAAGAAGTGCGAGACGCATTGATTCCCCCTGACCCGGCGGCCATGCGGCGGCCGGAGTCACGATTGCCCACGGTTACGGCCCTGTCCCCACATGGCCGGCATCGGGTCGATGCGAGGAGAAGGCTACGTACCGGTAGCGCCGACCACGGCCCGATTTGCCCTGGCGTGGAGGCCTTGTTGCCGAACGGTCGGGGATCTGTTGCCGACCGCTTCACTCCCGCGTGGCGCGGATCACGGGTCGAGCGTCAGAGCGGGGCGCGCATCGTCAGCTCGACCGGCACCGCGGTCCCGGCGAGGTCGACCGTGTGCTGCGCGGCCGCCAGCCAGTCGCTGCTGACTTGGCCGTGCGCACGCACGTAGCCGAGCCCGACGGCTGCCCCCACGGTGGCACCCCAGGCAGCGCTGGTGACCTGGCCCACCGGCTCTCTGTCGCGCAGCAGCAGCTCGCCACCCCAGAGCATGGCGTCCGGGTCGGCCGCGACCAGGCTGACCAGCCGCCGCCGCGGCCCGTCGTGCTGGAGCTCACGCCGTCGCTCCTCGAGCGCCGCGCGTCCGAGGAAGTCCTTGCTCCCACGCAGAGCCGTGGCAAAGACCAGCCCGGCCTCGATCGGCGTGTAGTCGGGGGTGAGCTCGCGTCCGAACGCCCGGTAGCCCTTCTCGAGCCGGAGCGCCTCGATCGCGTAGTAGCCGGCGTCGACGACGGGGCCGGCGGCTCGCACCGCGTCGTACACGCGCTCGACACCTGCGAGCGGCACGAGCAGCTCCCACCCCACCTCACCGACGTACGTCATGCGGGTCGCCCGAATCCGGACCCCCGCCAGGTCGAGCGGCCTCGTCGTCGCGAACGGGAAGCCTCCGTCACTCAGGTCGGCGTCGGTCAGGCCGGCGAGCAGGTGCCGGGACGCCGGCCCCATCACGCCCAGCACGGAGAAGTCGTCGGTCAGGTCGTCGACGAGCGTGTCCGGGCCGACGTGGCGCCGCAGCCAGTCGAGATCGCGGACTGTCGAGGCCGAGGAGCTGACCACCAGGAACTCATCGGCAGCCGTCCGGCTGACGGTCAGGTCGGCTTCGTAGGTTCCGCGGTGGTTGAGCCAGGGCGTGTAGACACAGCGCCCGACGGCGACGTCCACGTCCGCCGCACAGATCCACTGCAGCGACGCGAGAGCGCCGGGGCCGGACACGGCGTACTTCGAGAACGACGTCTGGTCGAACACCGCCACGTCGGTCCGGCAGGAGCGCTGCTCGCGCGCGCAGTCGTCCAGCCAGTCCGGTCTCCCCCAGGTATACGACGAACCGCGATCCCCGGTCGTGAAGACGTTGGGCCGCTCCCAGCCCATCCGGGTCCCGAACTGCGCTCCATGCTCGGCCAGTCGGTCGTGCAGCGGGGAACGGCGCTGGTCGCGGCCCGAGGTCATCTCACGGTTCGGCCACGGGACCGCGTAGTGGAGGCCGAGCACCTCCGCGACCCGCGAACGCAGCCAGTCGACGTCGTTGTGGAACGGAGCGAACCGGCGGACGTCGACCGACACCAGGTCGTCCTGCGGCTCGCCGGCCACGATCCACTCAGCCAACGCCCGCCCCGCTCCCCCGGCGGAGGCGATTCCCACCGAGTTGAACCCGGCGCCGACGAAGTAGCCGCGCAGGCCCGGCGCCTCGCCGAGCAGGAACTGGTTGTCAGGGGTGAACGACTCCGGGCCGTTGTAGAACTTGCGGATGCCGGTCTCCTCCAGCGCCGGGACCCGGCGCAGCGCCTCGTCCATGAGGACCGAGAAGTGCTCCCAGTCCTCGTCGAGCAGCTGGAACTCGAAGGGGTACGGGACCTCGTCCGGGCCTTTCCAAGGCTTTGCCTCCGGCTCGAACCCCCCGACGACGAGGCCTCCGACCTCCTCCTTGAAGTAGGTCCAGCCATCCGGGTCGCGCATCACCGGGAGGTCGGGATGAACCCCTTCGACCTCCTCGGTGACCACGTAGAAGTGCTCGGCAGCATGCAGCGGCACGGTCACCCCCACCAGCCGACCGAGCGCGTGCGCCCACATGCCGCCGCAGTTGACCACCACCTCCGCCTCGACGTCTCCGGCGTCCGTGCGAACGCCGGTCACACGCGGTCCGGACGGCCCGTCGGCGACGGCGAACCCGGTGACCCGTACTCCTTCGACGATCCGCGCACCGCCCATCCGCGCGCCCTTGGCCAAGGACTGGGTCAGGTCGGTGGGGTTCACCTTGCCGTCGCCGGGGAGGTGCAGGGCGCCCAGCAGGTCGTCGACCCGCATCGGTGGCCACAGCTCACCGGCCTCCTCGGGTGCGAGCAGCCGGCAGGGCAGGTCGTAGGCGACCGCGTTCGAGGCGGTACGTCGCAGGGTGACCATCCGATCCTCGCTGCGCGCCACCACGAGGCCACCGACGTTGCGGTAGCCGGTGGCGAGGCCGGTCTCGTGCTCGAGGCGTGCGTACAGCTGGGCGGAGTACTGCACGAGACGGGTGCCGCTCTCCGACGCCCGCAGGGGCCCCACCAGGCCCGCCGCATGCCACGTGGTCCCGCCGGACAGCCGCCCCTGCTCGAGGACGAGCACGTCGGCGACTCCCGCCTTCGCCAGGTGGTAGGCCGTGGAGCACCCGATGACGCCGCCGCCGACGATGACGACCTGAGCCCGGTCCGGCACCTCAGTCACCAGCGGCCTCCTCGAGCAGGCGACCGAAGCCGTCGGAGGTGAAGGTCCGCGAAGCCTTCTCGTACCGGTGCATCCCCCACTCGTGGAAGTCGTAGTCGAGCGGGCTCGACGCTGCCTGGATGAAGCCCCAGAGCGACCAGCCGTACTCGCTGCGCAACGAGCCCAGCCGCACGCGCGCGACGTCGCCGCGAGTCGGAGAGCCGTAGTAGGCCTCGGCGTACGCCTCGACCCGCTCTGGCGGGAACTCGCACTCGGTGCACGTGTTACCGAGCTCGAAATCGACGTCGTTGTTGCCGGAGTACTCGTAGTCGATCAGCCAGACGCGCTCGCCGTCGTCGATGAAGTTGCCGGCCAGCAGGTCGTTGTTGCACGGCACAGTCACTCGCTGCCGCGACTCCACGACCCCTCGGACCTGCGCCCAGGCCTCCGCGTGGTCGTCGTACCCGGGTGGGACAGGAAACCCCTGCTCGCGGACCGTCCGGAGGTACGACGCCTGGCGCGCGAACATGTCGAACTCCCCGGTGAACCGGGGGCCGGCGTGCAGGCGCCGGCAGGCGTCGGCCGCGCGCTGGAGCACGCCTGGGTCGGCGAAGTCCTCGTTCTGCAAGGTGGTACCGGAGAGGTACCCGACGACCAGCATGCCGAGGTCGGGACGGTACTCGTGCACCGGTGCGCCGACGCCGGCTGTGTGCGCAGCCCGGGTGTTGGCGTGCTCGGCGTCGCGGTCGATGCCGAGCAGGGCCGCGTCGCTGCTGCTGCAGCGGACGACGTAGTCGCCGTCCGGTGTCACCACCCGGTAGTTGCGGTTGGTCAACCCGCCCGCCAGCTCCTCGACCCGGACCCGCCCGCGGAGGCGGGGTACCTGGTCAAGGAGCTCGTCGAGCCCGTCCGGGCTCACCCGTCGAAGGCCTCGATGACGGCCTCGTCGATGGTGTGCTTCGGCCCGGTGAACCAGTGCTTGGCCGATGCGTGCCACCAGATCGTCAGCAGGATCAGCGCGCCCACCGTGACGATCGGCGCGTAGTTGACGAACTTCCACTCGAACTCGTCACGGAACGGGTTCGCCGCAGGCGTGGACGGCATCATCAGCATGATCGAGACGAACAGGATCTCGGCGACCGCGATGGGGTTCATCCACTTGTACTTGGACCCGTTGTTCCACGACCCGACCTCGAACCGGTCGCCGTGCCGCCAGCGCAGGAAGATCGGGATCGCGAACGCGAGGTACAGACCGATCACGGCGATCGACGTCACCGCGTAGAACGCCAGTGGCACCGGGGTGCCGTTGACGTCCACCTCGATCAGCGCGGGCAGCGTGAGCACGGCCGCCGCCACGCCCACCATCATGACGGCGTTCGCCGGCACTCGCAGCGACGTGAGCTTCTTGAGCCAGTTCGAGCCAGGGATGGCGCCGTCGCGGCTGAAGGCGAACGTCATCCGGGAAGCCGACGTCATGCAGGACGTGGCGCAGAAGAACTGCGCCGACGCCGAGATGAACAGCACGAGGGTGGCCCAGTTCGTGCCCAGGGACTCCACGAAGATCCCCGCCACACCGCCGCCGGCCAGGGCGTTGTCGGGTTGGCCCTCCGCGTTGTTGGGAATGGCGAAGACCACGCACAGCAGCAGGATGTAGCCGCCGAGCACCGAGTAGAAGATCGAGCGCCAGATGCCCTTGGCTGCAGCCTGGGACGCCTCGGACGTCTCCTCCGACAGGTGGGCACACGCGTCGAACCCGGTGATCGTGTACTGGGTCAGCAGGAAGCCGAACGGCACGATCGCGAACCAGAACGCCAGGTTGGTGGTGCTGCCGTCGCTGTAACCGGAGTTGTTGAAACGCTCGGTGAAGACGTAGCTGAAGCTCTGGTGCTGGTCCGGGACGAAGATCAGGATCGCCACGATGATCGAGGCGCCCACGACGTGCCACCACACGGAGACGTTGTTCATGATCGCCATCAGGTGGCTGCTGAAGATGTTCAGCACCGCGGCGAGGCCGAGCACGATCACGAAGATGATGAACACGCGCGTCAGCGAGTAGCTGCCCGCGAACGACTCCGAGTAGGTGCTGATCGTCAGGTCGATGAAGGTCGCGCATCCGTAGGAGACACCGGCAGTCACGGCCACCAGACCGATCAGGTTCAGCCACCCGGTGAAGAACCCGGCTGCCGGCCCGCCGAGCTTGGCGGCCCACCAGTAGATGCCGCCGGATGTCGGGTACGACGAGACGAGCTCACTCATCGTGAAGCCGATGAGCAGGATGAACAGGCCCAGGATCGGCCAGGACCAGGAGATCGAGATCGGACCGCCGTTGTTGAAGCCGGCGCCGAAGTTGGTGAAGCAACCCGCCAGGATCGAGATGATCGAGAACGAGATGGCGAAGTTGGAGAACCCCGACCAGGATCGGTTGAGCTCCTGGCTGTACCCGAGCTTCGCGAGGTGCTTCTCGTCGTCGTTCATGTTCTTGAGCTCTGCCATCGGATACCTCCCCGGGCACGGTCGCGCCCCCATCGCGGGAGGCTAGACCCGCCGACGGTCACCGGTCCATAGTTGTGATCAAATTGGTCTGAACTCCGACCTTAGAAATGGTATGAACTCCGACCATTGACGTCCGAACCAACCCTCACGAGACTGACCCAGTGACTGCCCAGCCGCTCGAGCACCTGACCGGTGCAGTGCTGCGCCCGGTGCGCGGCCATCACGCCTTCGAAGCGTGCGTCGAGCAGCTTGCCACCGCGATCCGGCTCGGGGTCTACCCGACCGGGAGCACACTCCCCGCCGAGCGCGAGCTCGCCACCAGGCTCGGCGTCAGCCGGGCCACGCTGCGCGAGGCGATGGCGGCGCTGCGAGAGGCGGGACTGGTCGAGACGACGCGGGGACGCGGAGGTGGCACGGTGGTCACCCGGCGCGGCCGTGGCAGCTTCGCGCGTCGCGCGGCCCGGGTCACGCCGGCCCAGCGCCGCGACTGGCTCGACGCTCTCGACTTCCGGCGAATCGTGGAGCCTGGCGCAGCGGCCCTTGCTGCCGAGGCGGACCTCGATCCGGACCAGAGCGCCAGCCTGCAGGCGGCGCACGACGCCGTCGCCGGTGCGAAGCGGCCCGGCGACCATCGGCAGGCCGATTCCCGGTTCCACCTCACGGTGGCTGCGCTCAGCGGCTCGGCGCGCACCGTCGAGGCGGTCACGTCGGTGCAGTCCTCGCTGCACGAGATGCTGCTCTCGATCCCGTTCCTCGGCGCCAACATCAGCCACAGCCACCGGCAGCACCGCGACCTCACGACCGCCATCGTGAAGGGCCGGGCCGACCGCGCTCGCCGGGTGATGGAACAGCACTGCGACGACACCGCGGCGCTGCTGCGAGCCTTCCTCGGATGACGGGACTCGGATGACCTCGACCGGACCGATCGGACTGGAGACGACATGACCGCACCGAACAAGCGGTTCCTCACGTTGGACGACCTGCGGCAGAAGATCGACGCGGCGGAGGTCGACACCGTCGTGCTGGCGTTCACCGACATGCAGGGTCGGCTGCAAGGGAAGCGGTTGCACGCGTCGTACTTCCTCGACGTGGCGCTCGAGCACGGCACGGAGGGTTGCAACTACCTGCTCGCCGTCGACGTCGACATGAACACGGTCGCCGGTTACGAGATGTCCTCGTGGGACAAGGGCTACGGGGACATGGAGTTCGTGCCCGACTACGACACGCTGCGGATGCTCCCCCACCTGCCCGGAACCGCCATGGTCCAGTGCGACCTCGTGTGGCTCGACCACGCCCCCGTGGTCCAGTCTCCTCGGACGGTGCTGAAGACCCAGCTCGAGCGGGCGCGCGCAGGCGGCTGGCAGGCGCTGGCGGGCACCGAGCTGGAGTTCATCGTGTTCGACACGCCCTACGAGGAGGCGTGGAACAAGCGCTACCGCGATCTGGTGCCGTCGAACCAGTACAACGTCGACTACTCGCTGCTCGGCACGTCCAGGGTCGAGCCCCTGCTGCGCGACATCCGCAACCACATGTACCTCGCCGGCCTCGACGTCGAGGGGGCGAAGGGCGAGTGCAACCTCGGCCAGCACGAGATCGGGTTCCTGTACGCCGACGCACTGGTCACGGCCGACAACCACAGCGTCTACAAGACCTCCGCGAAGGAGATCGCCTCCCAGCACGGCAAGTCGATCACGTTCATGGCGAAGTTCAACGAGCGCGAGGGGTCCTCCTGCCACATCCACCTCTCCCTGCGCGGTCTCGACGGCTCGACCGTCTTCTGGGACGGCGACCGGCGCTCTGCCCTTTACGACTCCTTCGTCGCGGGCGTCCTCGCCACGATGCGCGACTTCACGCTCCTGTACGCGCCGAACGTCAACTCCTACAAGCGGTTCGCCCCGGGATCCTTCGCGCCGACCGCGATCGCGTGGGGGAACGACAACCGCACTTGCGCGGTCCGACTCGTCGGACACGGCCCGTCCGCGCGGATGGAGAACCGGGTTCCCGGTGCCGACGTCAACCCCCACCTGTCGCTGGCGGCGATGCTGGCCGGCGGGCTGCACGGGATCGAGCAGGAGCTGGTCCTGGAAGAGGAGCTGGTCGGCAACGCCTACATCTCTGACAAGGAGCATGTGCCCTCGACCCTGCGCGAGGCACGCGATGCGTTCGCCACGTCAGACCTGGCCCGGACCGCCTTCGGCGACGAGGTCGTCGACCACTACACCAACATGGCCGACGTCGAGCTCGCGGCGTTCGACACGGCCGTGACCGACTGGGAGCTCGTGCGCGGCTTCGAGAGGATGTAACACCACCACATGACCACGTTGATCAACCCGGCGACCGAGGCTCCGCTCGACGTCGAGGTCCCGTCCCTCGACGAGCGAGAGACCGACGCAGCCATCGAGCGGGCGCACGAGGCGTTCACGTCGTGGCGGGCGGTCGCCCCGGGCGAGCGCGCCCGGCTGTTGCGTGCCTTCGCGGCGAACGTCGAGGCGCACATCGAGGAGCTCGCGCGCATCGAGGTCGCCAATGCCGGCCACACCATCGGCAATGCCCGCTGGGAGGCCGGGAACGTCCGCGACTGCCTCAACTACTACGCCGGCGCCCCCGAGCGCCTGATGGGCAAGCAGATCCCGGTCGCCGGCGGGGTCGACATCACGTTCCACGAACCACTCGGCGTGGTCGGTATCATCGTGCCCTGGAACTTCCCGATGCCGATCGCGGGCTGGGGTCTCGCGCCGGCCCTCGCGGCAGGCAACACCGTCGTCCTCAAGCCGGCGGAGATCACTCCGCTGACGGCGATCCGGCTCGCCGAGCTCGGTCGCGAGGCGGGACTGCCCGAGGGCGTGTTCACCGTGATCCCCGGGAAGGGCTCCGTCGTGGGTCAGCGGTTCGTCACGAACCCGCTCGTCCGCAAGGTCAGCTTCACCGGCTCGACCGAGGTGGGTCAGCAGATCATGGCCGGCTGTGCCCTGCAGGTGAAGCGGGTGACGCTCGAGCTCGGCGGCAAGAGCGCGAACATCGTGTTCGCCGACGCCGACCTCGCGAAGGCGGCCGCCGCTGCGCCGTACGCCGTCTTCGACAACGCCGGTCAGGACTGCTGCGCCCGGTCGCGGATCCTCGTGCAACGCAGCGCGTACGACGAGTTCGTCGGCCGGTTCCAGGACGCCGTCGCGTCGCTGCGGGTCGAGGACCCGTCGGCCGACGCCAGCGAGATGGGGCCGATGGTGTCGGCGTCACAGCGCGACTCGGTGCAGCGCTACATCGATGGCGCGTCGGTCGCCTTCACCGGCCGCGCACCTGACGGGCCGGGCTGGTGGCTGCCGCCGACCGTGGTCGAGTCCAGGTCGACCGAGGAGCCGGTGTGGCGTGAGGAGGTGTTCGGCCCCGTGGTGGCGATGATGCCGTTCGACGACGAGGACCATGCCGTCGCGCTCGCGAACGACACAGAGTACGGGCTGTCCGGCTCCATCTACACCAGCGACCTCGGACGCGCGCTCCGCGTGGCACGCGGGGTGGAGGCCGGCAACCTGTCGGTCAACTCCCACGCGTCGGTCCGCTACTGGACGCCGTTCGGCGGCTACAAGCAGTCCGGCTTGGGCCGTGAGCTGGGACCGGACGCTCCCGCGGCCTTCACCGAGGAGAAGAACGTGTTCATCGCCACCGATCGGGACGAGGAGTAGCTCATGGCTGGCCGGATCGAGGGGAAGGTGGCGGTCGTGACCGGGGGTTGCTCGGGCATCGGGTTGGCGACGGTCGAGCGGTTCGTCGAGGAGGGCGCCAAGGTCGTCATCGGCGACATCGACGACGAGCGCGGAAAGGTTCTGGTGGGCCAGCTCGGAGGCGAGCACGTCGCGACGTACGCCCACGTCGACGTGACGAGCAAGGACGACGTTGATGCCCTGTTCGCCACGGCGAAGGACACCTACGGCTCGGTCGACATCGCGTTCAACAACGCCGGCATCAGCCCACCGGAGGACGCCTCGATCCTCGACACCGACCTCGACGCGTGGCGCAGGGTGCAGGAGGTCAACCTCACCAGCGTGTACCTGTGCAGCAAGGCCGCGCTGTCGCACATGGTCGAGCAGGGCAGCGGCTCGATCATCAACACTGCCTCGTTCGTGGCCGTGATGGGAGCGGCGACGTCGCAGATCTCCTACTCCGCCAGCAAGGGCGGTGTGCTGTCGATGTCGCGCGAGCTCGGTGTGCAGTTCGCCCGCCAGGGCATCCGCGTCAACGCGCTGTGCCCCGGGCCGGTGAACACGCCGCTGCTCCAGGAGCTCTTCGCGAAGGACGCCGAGCGCGCGGCCCGTCGGCTCGTGCACGTGCCGATGGGACGTTTCGGCGAGCCACGCGAGATGGCCAACGCCGTGCTGTTCCTCGCGTCGGACGAGTCCTCGTTCATCACCGCCACCACGTTCCTGGTGGACGGGGGCATCCACGCGGCGTACGTGACGCCCCTCTGAGATGAGCGTCGTGAACCGCCCGGTCATCGGGCTCACCACCTATCGCGAGCAGGCCGCCTGGGGAGTGTGGCAGCAGCGCGCCGACGTGCTGCAGGCCGAGTACGCCGACACGGTGGTCGCGGCGGGCGGCGTACCGCTGCTGCTGCCGCCGGCCACGGATGACGCGGCCGCAGCCGCCGCAGTGGTCGCTCGGCTCGACGGGCTCGTCGTGTCCGGCGGGGCTGACGTCGACCCCTCGCGCTACGGCGAGGAGCCGCACGACCGCACCGCTGGCTGGCGGCCCGACCGCGATGCGTGGGAGCTGGCGCTGCTGGATGCCGCCGACGCCGCCAGGCTCCCGGTGCTTGGGGTGTGTCGCGGGATGCAGCTCATGGCGGTCCACGCCGGCGGCGCGCTCGACCAGCACACGCCGGAGCTCGTCGGGCACGAGCAGCACTCCCCCGGCGGCGACGAGTTCGGCGACACCCGGGTCAGCATCGAGCCCGGCTCGCGGCTGGCCTCGCTGATCGGCCCCGAGGTCGAGGTCGCCTGCCACCACCACCAGTCGGTGCGCGAGGCGCCGGGCTTCACGTTCACCGCCAGAGCCGAGGACGGGACGGCCGAGGCGATGGAGGCCGCGGGTGACACGTTCCGCGTCGGCGTCCAGTGGCACCCGGAGATGCGGACCGAGCTCGCCCTGGTGCGCGGGCTGGTCCGGGCCGCGGGCGGCTGACGCCTCCCCTACGATCTGGCCATGGCAGTGATCACCGACGTGCTCGGCGAACCCTGGACCGCCGAGACCATGCACTTCCCGCCCGACGAGGACGGTCCGGTGGTGGCGACGCTCGTGTCGCGTCGTGCCGACCAGCCCACGGGCAAAGCGGTGCTCCAGGTGCACGGCTTCTGCGACTACTTCTTCCAGACCGACTACGGCCAGTGGTGGGTCGAGCGCGGCTACGACTTCTACGCCCTCGACCTGCGCAAGTACGGGCGATCGCTCCTTCCCCATCAGCTCGCCAACTACGTGACGGACCTGCGGGAGCACTTCGCCGAGATCGACGCCGCCTGGCACCGGATCACGGTCCGCGACGGCCACGACCAGGTGGTCGTGAGCGCCCACTCCACCGGCGGGCTCACGTGCTCGCTCTGGTCGGACGAGCGCCGACCCGCCCAGCTGACCGCGCTCGTGCTGAACTCGCCCTGGCTCGACCTCCAGGGCAGCGCCCTGATGCGGACCATCGGAACGGCCGCCCTCAAGGGTCTGGCCCAGCGCGCACCCCGCCGGACGATCCCGCGCACGATCGAGGGCTTCTACGCCCGCAGCCTCCACGTCGAGCACGGTGGGGAGTGGACCTTCGACCTCACGTGGAAACCCGTCGACTCGTTCCCGGTGTACGTCGGCTGGCTGGCCGGCGTGCGGCGCGCGCACGCGAAGCTGCAGGCCGGGCTGGACGTCCCGGTGCCCGTCCTGGTTCTCTCCTCCGACCGCACCACGTGGCCGCGGGAGATGGGCGAGGACGTCCACACCACCGACATCGTGCTCGACGTCGAGCAGATCCGGCGCTGGGCGACCGCGATCGGCAGCCACGTCACCTACATCGCCATTCCCGGCGCACGCCACGACGTGGTGCTTTCGCGGCCGGAAGCCCGGGCGAGGGTGTACGACGAGCTGGAGCGATGGGTGGCGGCGTACGTCGACGCGAGCATCAGGACTCGGAGTCTGACCAGCTGACGTCGACGGCGGTGGTGGTGCTGCTAGGCGGGCCGCCCGTGGCGGGGATGCCGGTGCTCCAAGATCGTGGCGTCGGCGTCGAACTGCGGATCCGCGACGAGGTACTGCGCCATCAGGCTGTCGTGACGGTGATGGGCGGGGTGGACGGGCTCGGGGATGACGCGACCCTCGGCGCTGTCCCAGAACCGGTCCGCCAGGGTCCAGATGCGGCGGGCCACGAGGCCGAGGAAGCCGGTGTGCGGCAACACCGGGTGCGGCCGGGTAGGCCCGTGGGTCTCCGCTTCGAAGACCTTGCGGGGTAGCGCCTCGACGTCCGTCGGATCGCCGTATCCGATCAGCTCCTCCACCATCTGACGCTCGATCCGGTTGTGCTCGGCCAGCTGGGTGCGAACGGTGTCCCACAGCGTCGGCCACGCGAGGTGCACCGCGTAGGCCTCGCCGTACAACCGCCCCTTGATCAGGGCGAGAGTGTGCTCGAGCTGTCGAGCCGCGTGGACGTAGTCGTGGACGAGCGCCGCGCCGTCCGGGACGGTGCGGCGCACCGACGGCAGCACGACGGCCTCGACGGCAGCCAGGTGCCGGCTGGTCGCGGCCATGAACGTGTCGGTCGCCGCGTAGTTGTCGCGCGGCCGGAGCGGGTCGCTGTGGGGCATCACAGCCTCGCGCAGTCGCCCGTCCAGAGACCGTTGCGTCGCCTCGATGGTCAGGGCCAGGGATTCTCCGTGCCTCATCACACTCACCTCGAGAGGGTCGTGTCTGACGCCCGTGCGGTCGTCAGACCGCCTCGTACCAGTCTGACCCCGTCAGCTGTCCGGGACAAGCAGCACCCTGCTCGACGTCAAACCCACCGCCGACGCGCAACTAGAGTCGCGTCCATGGCCAACAAGACGATCGGCATCTCTGACGAGCTCGCGGCGTACGTGCTCCAGCTGGGCACGCGGGAACCCGACGTCCTCGCCCGGCTGCGCGCGGAGACCGCAGCGATCCCCCAGCACGGCATGCAGGTCGCACCCGAGCAGGGCGCGTTCCTCGCCCTCCTGGTCGAGCTGCTCGGTGCGCACCGGTGCATCGAGGTCGGCACGTTCACCGGATACTCCTCCACGGCCGTGGCGCTCGCTCTCCCGGACGGCGGCCAGGTCGTGTGTTGTGACGTCTCTGAGGAGTGGACCGCGCTGGCGCGCACGTACTGGCGCGAGGCGGGCGTCAGGGACAAGATCGACCTCCGCATCGCACCAGCCTCCGACACCCTGGACGAGCTGATCGCCTCCGGCGAGGAAGGCACGTTCGACCTCGCGTTCATCGACGCTGACAAGGCCGGCTACGACGGGTACTACGAACGCTGTCTCCGCCTGATCCGTCCGGGTGGGCTGATCGCGCTGGACAACACCCTGTGGGGCGGCAAGGTGATCGAGGACGGCGCCGACGACGCGGACACAGCGGCCATTCGCGCGCTCAATGCGAAGCTGGCATCGGACGAACGGGTCACGATGTGCCTGCTCCCGCTCGCGGACGGCGTCACCCTGGCGCGACGCCGATGACACTCAGGACCGGGGAGGACGTGGCATGACCAGCAAGTTCACCGAGCTGGCGATCGACTGTGCCAATCCAGGAGCGCTTGCCGAGTTCTGGTGCGCGGTCCTCGGCTACGACGTGCTCGACCAGGACGACGACGTGGTCACCATCGGCTCGCCCGACGTGACCGACCCGGAGGCCCACCGAGGTCCGGTGCCGCCGGCGCTGACCTTCGCCCGCGTGCCGGAGGGCAAGACCGTCAAGAACCGGCTCCATCTCGACCTCAACCCGGCCGACCGGGACCAGGAGGCCGAGGTCCGTCGGCTGCTGGACCTCGGCGCGCGCCACGCGGACGTCGGCCAGACCGGCGACGAGCCCTGGGTGTGCCTGGCTGACCCGGAGCAGAATGAGTTCTGCGTCCTGGCGACCCGTCGCCCGTGACCGGCTTCCGCGCCGCGGGTCACCAAGCGGCGGGCATCGACTGACGAAGACCGAGGAGGTTCCCGTCGGCGAGCCGCACGACTGCGAGCTTGGCGCCGGGGACGTCGACGATCCCCGTCTCGGGACTCCCGTTGGTGATGGACGCGCTGCCGAGCTCCGCGAGCGAACCGTCGGAGACCTCACCGAGCCCGGTCGCGCCGGAGTCGACCAGCTCCTGCCGGGTCCGCTCGATGTCCTCGGCGTCGAGGAAGACGAGAGGCGCGTCGACCCAGGGCAGGGACGTCAGCGCGATCTCGAGGTCCGGCGTCTTGAACACCGCGAAGTCGGCTTCACCGGGCGGGGTCTGCTCGCCGCTGCTGGAGAAGGCCGGGCCGGTGCCGAACACCGACGTCCACGCGCTCACGCCGGCCTCGAAGTCGCGAGCCGGGAAGACGACGGTGGCGATGGTGGGAGTTCCCATGACGAGTGTCCTTTCGTGGATCGGATGCTTCCATCCCATCACGTATTGCGGCAGGTTCACTTCCGCGTTGTCGGATAGCCTGAAGCGTGCTGACGACCTCCGCGCGGTTGCTCCGTCTCCTTGCCCGGCTGCAGGTGCCGGGCGCCCACGGCGGACCGTCCCTCGCGGCTGAGCTCGGCGTGTCCGTGCGCACGCTGCGCAACGACGTGGCCACGCTGCGCGAGCTGGGCTACCCGGTGGAGGCGACACCGGGTGTCGCGGGCGGGTATCGTCTCGGCGCCGGCAGTCGGCTCCCGCCGTTGCTGCTGGACGACGACGAGGCGATGGCCGTGACGCTGGGACTGGTTCTCGCCGCTTCGCATGGCCTGTCCGACACGGCCACATCGTCGATGCGAGCCTTCACCAAGGTCGTCGCGCTGCTGCCCTCGCGCCTGCGTCCCCGCCTCGAGTCGCTGGCCGGCGCCACGCTGAACGCTCCACTCGGCGGTCCCACGGTCGCCATGGACACCCTGCCTCCGATCGCGGCCGCGATCCACGCACGCGAGCAGCTGAGGTTCCGTTATCGCGACGCCTCCGGCAAGAACACGGATCGGGAGGTCGAGCCCTACCGTCTCGTCCACCGTGGTGCCCGTTGGTACCTGCTGGGCTGGGATCTCGCACGAGACGACTGGCGGACCTTCCGGGTCGATCGGATGCGGGTCAAGGTGCCCAACGGTCGACGCTTCCAACCGCGACCCGACCCCGAGGGCGGCTTCGAGCACTTCGTCGTGCGCGCCCTCGAGACCGCACCCTGGCAGAGCCGCTACCGCGTGCGTCTGCTCGCCTCGGCCGACCTGATCCGCGAGCGGGCACCTGCGTCCGTCGAGATCGAGCCGGACGGCGAGCACGCCTGCCTCGTCACCGTCGGCTCCGACGACGCCGCCATGGTCGCCAAGTACCTCGCCTGGTGGGATGCACCGTTCGAGGTGCTCGACTCACCCGAGCTGCTCGCCGAGGTGAGGCTTCTGGCGCAGCGGTATGCCGACGCCTCGCGCGGCGCCTGACCTCAGCACCCGGAGGCCTGGGCCGGCGTCACCGGCTGCCCGGCGAAGCGCGCCCGGGTCCACTCGAGGAGCTCCGGCACCAGCGGTGAGTCCGCGGCGACGAGTTCCAGGTGACCCATCCCGGGATAGGTGCGGTAGTCGACCTCGCCGCCGGTTCGGCAGCGATCGTCGACGTACGCCGCCTGCACGGTCGGCGTGATCAGCTCGTCGGACTGTCCCTGCGCCACCAGCACGGGCACGTCGATCGGCCCGGAGGGCACGTTCTGTGAGAGCCGGTCGCCCGTCGCACCCGTCGCGGGGTCACCGCTGAAGATCGACTGCTCGAAGAGCAGGTTCTGGACCACGGACACCAGCACCGAGCGTTCCGCGAGGCACCGTTCGGCCATCTCCTCCACCGGTATCCGCGCGCCGGGCCGGACCAGGTCGCGAGCACGCACGTCGGGGTACGTCGCGTCGTAGGCGGCGACGACGAAGGAGGCGAACAGCGCGCCCACGGGCACGTCGTCGAGGCCGGCCACCATGGCCGGCAGGTCGCTCGCCGGAGCCAAGGCGGCGACTCCGCCGACCCCGGCATCGGGCGCGTACGTCGATGCCAGGACGCCGGTCCACAGCGCCGCGTGGCCGCCTTGCGAGTGGCCCCACACGACGGTGTCGTGGCCGAGGTCGAGACCGTCCAGCTGACGGGCGGCGCGGATCGCGTCCAGCACCGAGCGGCCCTCGCCCTGCCCGATCAGGTAGGGATGCGGGCCCCGCGTGCCGAGTCCGACGTAATCCGTGGCGACGACCACCCACCCCTCGGCCAGTGCCTCGTCGAGGGCCGGCATCGCACCAGCCTCGAACGGGTCGCCGAGGAGCGACGGCGCGCAACCCTCCGCGACGCCGGTGGTCCCGTGTGCCCAGGCGAGCACCGGGCGCGGACCGACCGGTCGTTCGTCGGAGGTCACGACGAGCCCGCTCGCCAGTGCCGGCACCCCCTCGTCCCGCGTGGTCGTGTAGAGGATCCGCCAGGCGCTCGCTCCCGTCGGGATCGCCCGCGTGAAGGGCTCGGCGCGCAGCAGCTGCCCCGGTTCGTCGGGCACGTCGGCCGGGGTCGCGTAGAACGCATCGGGGACCGGAGCCGTCGCGTGGAGCATGTAGCTGACGCCGGCGAGACCGAGGGCCAGCACCAGACTGAGCGCCGCCAGCCCGGCTCGACCGACCCGACGAAGCCGGCCCCGGGCCGGCCGCGCCGGACGCATCCCACGGAGCGCCCCCCAGACCAGGGAGAGGCCGAGCCAGAGCACGCGGACCCCGACGGCCAGCGCGACGACGGTCAGGGTGATGTCGGGCCACCGTAGGGCCAGGACGCCCAGGACCATCGACGCGGCACCGTAGAGGACGGACGTCATGCGGTCGTCCGCGGCACCACGCAACCCCCGGACGACCCTGCTCAGCCCCTCCATCAACAGCCAGATGCCGACCGCAACCACGAGGACGCGGAAGCCCCATGCTGGGATCGCCAGCAGGACCAGGGCCGAGACGAACCAACCACCTGCCGTCAGCAGCGTCACCCACGGCCACGGGCGTTCCTCGCCGACCAGCTCCCGGACTCCGAGCACCATCAGGACGGCCGCCAGCCCGATCACCAGGACGGCGAGCGAGGCGAACGGACGGCCCAGCACCCAGGCCCCCAGGACCAGGCAGGCGACACCTGCGACGATCCGCAGCACACGGTTGTCGCGGTGGACCAGCATGCGAGTGACGCTAGTGCCAGAAGACGATGGACCGACTCGACCTGGGGGTCCCACCGTCAGCGGGCGGCCACCGTCCGCCTCATCACGGTGTGGTTCTTGCCCTTCGGGCGCACGTACGTGAAGCCGGCGCGCTCGTAAAGGGCTCGGGTGCCGTTGTAGAGGAACGAGTTGCCGACCCGCCGACCGTCGGAGAGGTCCTGCGGGTACCCCTCGACGACGCCGCCACCCGCCTCCGCGATCAGGTCGAGGGCACCGTGCAGTGCCATGGCCGACAGTCCGCGACGGCGGTACTCCTTGTCGATGAAGAGGCACGTCAGCCGGTAGTCCGGGGCCGGCTCACCTGCCGCCTCGTAGTCCTTGCGGTGGTGGATGTTTGGCAGCTCCTCCGGCGTTCCGAACTCACACCACGCGACCGCACGGTCACCGTCGAGAACAAGGGCGGCGTGGGCGCGGCCCTCGTCGACGAAGCGGCGCTTCAGCGCCCGGTTCGCCTCGGCCCCCTGACCGCGCTCGTCGCTGTCGGGGTGGAACCAGATGCACCAGCATCCACCGAAGATCCCGTTGTGGCGGTCGACCATCGCGGCGAAGGCGTCCCACGTCTCGGGTGAGAGGGGCTTGACCGTGAGCTGCTCGTCCATGACTGCATGCTAGGGGGGCGGCGCTCCCGGTCAGTCGAGCAGGAACACGAGGAGAGCCGTGAGGCCGACCAGGACGATCACCGCCCGCAGCACGGGTGCCGGCAGCCGGCGACCGACGGTGGCGCCCAGCTGCCCGCCGACGATCGACCCGGCTGCGATCAGGCCGGCAACCGCCCAGTCCACGTCCGCGACGAGGATGAAGACGACGGCCGCCACCGCGTTGACGATGGCCGCCAGCACGTTCTTGGTCGCGTTGTGCCGCTGCAAGGTGTCCGCGATCCCGATCCCGAGGATCGCCACCAGCAGCACGCCCTGTGCGGCACCGAAGTAGCCGCCGTACACGCCGGTGAGCAGGACGGCGAGCCACACCCACGTCGCGCCGTGCTCAGCCGGCTCCTCGCGCTCGGTACGTGCCGCGACCCGACGCGAGATGGCCGGGCCCAGGATCACGAGCAGCACGCCGATCCCGATCAGGGCGGGGACGATCGTGTCGAAGGCCTTGGACGGCAGCCACAGCAGGAGTGCGGCCCCGGCCAGTCCACCCAGCAGCGACGCGGACCCCAGCCGCACGAGCCGGCTCCGCTGGCCCTCGAGCTCGGCGCGGTAGCCGATCGCCCCGGACACCGAACCGGGGACGAGCCCCACCGTGTTGCTCACGTTGGCCGTGACCGGCGGGACGCCGAACGCGAGCAGGGTCGGGAACGTGATCAGCGTTCCCGACCCCACCACAGTGTTGATGGTGCCGGCAGCCATCCCGGCCAGCAGGATGGCCGCGACCTCGAAGGGGCTCACGCGCTGGGCGGCTCCCCTGGCGACGCCGGGCCTGAGGACGACGGCAGGTCGTCGAGCCCGAGCGGATCGGGATCGGCGGGCGCGCTCGGGTCGGTCGACGGGGTGGGCGCGTTGGAGCGGCCCGGCGCGGCCGCGCTCTCGGCCGCGGCGATCGCCTCTTCGACGGCCTTGTTGGCACCGCTCAGCTCCCGGTCGCTCGACGTTGTCGACAGCTGGGGCTCTGACGGCCCCATGTCCACCCGCTTGCGCGGCGTCGCGTCCTTCGGGATCCCCGCGATCTCGTGGAGCGACGAGCCGAGACCCTCCAGCGCCTTGGTGATCTCCGACGGGATGACCCATACCTTGTTGGCGTCGCCCTCGGCGATCTTCGGCATCATCTGGAGGTACTGGTACGCCAGCAGCGCCTGGTCGGGCTGCCCGTCGTGGATCGACTGGAAGACCGTCTGGATCGCCTGCCCCTCGCCCTGGGCGCGCAGGATCTGGGACTCCCGGTCGGCCTGGGCGCGGAGGATCAGCGACTCGCGGTCGCCCTCGGCGTTCAGGATCGCCGACTGCTTGGAACCCTCCGCCGTGAGGATCGCGGCCTGCCGCTGGCCCTCGGCGGTCAGGATGACCGCCCGCTTCTCACGGTCCGCGCGCATCTGCTTCTCCATGGAGTCCTTGATCGACGGCGGCGGGTCGATCCCCTTGAGCTCCACTCGGTTGACGCGGATGCCCCACTTGCCGGTCGCCTCGTCGAGCACCCCACGCAGCCGGCTGTTGATCGCGTCGCGGCTCGTGAGGGTCTCCTCGAGGTCCATGCCACCGACGATGTTGCGGAGCGTGGTCATCGTGAGCTGCTCGACGGCCTGGATGTAGTTCGCGATCTCGTACGTCGCTGCCACCGGGTCGGTGACCTGGAAGTAGATGACCGTGTCGATGGAGACGACCAGGTTGTCCTCGGTGATGACCGGCTGCGGCGGGAAGCTCACCACCTGCTCACGCAGGTCGATGAGGTACCGGACCTTGTCGATGAACGGCACGATCAGCTTCAGGCCGGCGTCCAGGGTCTGCTGGTACTTGCCGAACCGCTCGACGATGCCGGCGCGAGCCTGCGGGACGATCTTGACCGTCTTGGCCAGCATCACGATGGCGAACAGCGCCACCAGCGCCAGGATGATGAGCGGTGTCATGGTTCTCCTGTCGGTCGAGGGCCGTCAGCCCTCGAGTCGGGGTACGGGGTGGACGTAGGCCGTAGCTCCTCGGATCTCGAACACCTCGACCGTCTCCCCCGCGTCGATGGTCAAGGTCTCGTCGTACGGTCGTGCGGACCAGATCTCTCCCGCCAGTCGCACCCTCCCGGGCTCCTGGGACGTGATCGACTCGGTGACCAGCGCCTGGGTGCCGACCAGCTTGCCGTGGCCGAGCATCAGCTCAGGACCGGTGTGCAGGCGTCGGGCGAGTCCGGGCCGCACGACGGCCAGCATCCCGACGGACACCACGACCGCGACCAGGAACTGCACCACGACCACGTCGGTGACCAGGCTGGTCACCAGCCCGCCCAGTGCACCCGTCGCGAGCATGATCAGGACCAGGTCGAGGCTGAACATCTCCGCGATGCCGAGGACCGTCGCGAGCGCCAGCCAGCCACCCCACATGTTCTCCTGGAGCCAGCTGGCGAAGTCCTCCATGCTGGCAGCCTATCCGGGCACACCACGCCGCAAGCCGCGACTCGCGGCCCGTCAACCCAGGTGTCAACCCAGGTGTCGACGGGCCCGTCGGCGGGCACTGAAACGACCGGCTTCGTAGCGCAGCACGAGGGACAGGCCGAACGTCGCGGACAGGTTCTCCTCCGTCACGACGTCTCGCAACGGACCCGACGCGACCACCGCACCGTCGCGTAGCAGGAGCGCGTGGGTGAACCCGGGTGGAATCTCCTCGACGTGGTGGGACACCAGCACGGTCGCCGGCGACGCCTCGTCGTTCGCGAGCACGGTCAGCGTGCTGACGAGGTCCTCGCGGCCACCGAGGTCGAGGCCGGCAGCGGGCTCGTCGAGCAGCAGCAACTCGGGGTCGGTCATCAGAGCCCGCGCGATCTGGACCCGCTTCCGCTCTCCCTCCGAGAGGGTGCCGAAGGTGCGGTCGGCAAGCCGGTCGACACCCACCTCCACCAACAGGTTCTGTGCTCGCTCGTGGTCGAGCTCGTCGTACTCCTCGCGCCAGCGGCCGATCACGCCGTACGACGCCGACACCACGACGTCGCGCACCCGCTCGTCACGCGGGATCCGCTCGGCCAACGCCGCGCTTGTCAGGCCGATCCGCGGTCGCAGCTCGAAGACGTCGACAGTGCCGAGGACCTCGTCCAGGATCCCGGCCACCCCGGCCGTCGGGTGGATCTGTGCCGACGCGACCTGCAGCAGCGTGGTCTTGCCCGCTCCGTTCGGTCCCAGCACCACCCAGCGCTGGTCCTCCGTGACCGACCAGTCGATCGAGTCGATCAGTGTCGCCCCGCCCCGGCGCACGGTGACACCTGCGAACTCGAGGACGGCGGACATGGCGGCCACCCTATCCACCGTGCTGCGAGGCCCCTCGGCGTATCGTCGCGCGCCGTGACGTCTTCCTTGCCCGTCTCGGCCTGCGTGGCTTGGCACGCCACGTCGTGGCTCCGGGGGCACGAGCCGGCCGACGAGCTCACGTCCTTCGGGCTCGACCTCGACCAGCTGGCCGGGTTGCGACGCAGCGGCGCCGACGGGGTGGGGATCGCCCTCCCGCGCGCCGGCGACCTGCTCGGGCTCGGCGGGCCCCGGGAGCTCAACGCCGCGGCGCTCTCCGTCGGCGAGGCCGTGGTCGGTCGAGGCATCGCGCTGGTGCCGCGGCGCCAAGGCTCGGCACTGTGGTGGGAGCAGTACGACGCCGCGCCGCGTCAGGTCCCAGATCTGGGTGAGGCCGACCGGGCGCTGCGATCGGAGACGCTCTCGGCCGCCGAGACGCTCGCGCGGCTCGACGTCGCACGGTGGCAGCCGGTACTTGCCGACGAGTTCCTCGATCTGGCGCGTCCGGACGAGCTGACCGGTCCGGCGGGGATCCCGGCGGCTGCGGTGGCACTGGCCGGTCGGGCCGGCCGCGTGCTGCGGATCGCCGGGCTCGGCCTGGCGGACGACGGCGGGGCCATCGGGTCAGCCGAGATGTCGGCCCGGCGAGAGGCATTGGCGAGCCTCGAGCGCGCCGCGCGCCGCGCCCTGGTGGCCGCGTGTTCTGCCGACGTCTGGCCGCCGGCCTGAGGTCAGTCGATCTGGAACACGCCCAGCACGGTGCCGGCCGGGTCGGCGAAGGTGAACCGGCGGCCGCCCGGGTATGCCTCGACCGGGGTCACCATCCGACCGCCCGCGGCCTCGACCGCGGCGAGCGAGGCGTCGACGTCCTCGGACACGAGCAGCACCAGCGGCCCGTTGCCCGACCCGCCCTGAGCGGCGGCGTTGAGCCCGCCGACCTCGCCGTCGCCGTCGGCCGCGCGGATGCCCGCATAGGTCGGGCCGTAGTCGTTGAACTGCCAGCCGAACGCGGCGGCGTAGAAGGCCTTGGAGGCGGCGAGGTCAGGAGCCGCCAGCTCGACGTAGGAGATCGTGTGATGTGTGGACTCCATGGTCGGCACGCTACGACGGGGCACTGACAGGTGCTGACCCCGCCGGCGGTGTGCTGGTGCCTGGAGCCAGTGCAGCGACTGACGTCAGCCCGAAGAGCGTGCGCCGTGCGGAGTTGGCGCCAGGCGCTTGAGGGCTCGGTACATCTGCGCGCGCGACGGCGGGTCGGGCAGGGGTTGCGCCGCTTCGGCGGCGAAGGCCTGCAACAGGTAGCCGACGAGGCGACGCCACGCGTCGGGAGCGGCGTCCTTGGTGGCGGTGATGACGCCGGCGTTGGCCATCAGGATCAGGGGCACATCTTGATGGGCGAAGTCTGGCCGGAGGCGGCCGGTGGCCTTGGCACTGTCGAGCAGCTTGGTCAGCTTCTCTCCAATCTCCTTGCGCTGCTCCTCGAAAGCCTTGGCCGTCGGGAAGGTCAAGGTGAGCACGTCAGCGAAGCCCCGATCGTCGGCCTGCATCTGGCAGACCCTTTCCAGGTAGGCGCAGAAGCCGTGCCAGGCATCTGGCGCGGCCAGCGCGTCATCGACGGCCTCGGCGTAGGCATGCATCTTCTCGGCGAAGGCTGCTGCGATCAGGTCCTCACGTGTGGGGAACCGTCGGAACAGGGTCGCGACACCCACACCGGCGCGGCGAGCAATGGCGTTCGTCGAGGCGTCCAAGCCCTGCTCGGCGAAGACGTGGCGCGCGGCCTCGAGAACCCGTTCCCTGTTCCGCTCGGCGTCCGCCCGCAGAGCGGCCCCCGCCGGGGGCTGCTCGCTCGCGGGAATCCTCGCCATGGAAAAAGCCTACAGACATCTGGAATAGGCGCTCCACTTCCTACGTTGACGTCACCTGTAAGTGGAACATCCGTTCCATTCCTTGACTCCCTAGGAGATGCCCTATGCGTGCCTTCGGCCTGACCGCTTTCGACGCTGCTCCTGAGCTGATCGAAGTCGACGTCGCCGAGCCCGCCGAGGGTGAAGTGCGGGTGCAAGTCCGTGCAGCAGCCGTGAACGGCTTTGACCTCGCGGTCGCCGGCGGCCTGCTGAAGGACATGATGGAGCACCGGTTCCCCGTCGTGCTGGGCAAGGACTTCGCCGGCGTCGTCGATGCCGTCGGCCCCGGCGTGACCGGTTTCCAGGTCGGTGACCGCGTTTTCGGGGTGGTCACCAAGCCCTACCTCGGCGACGGCTCGTTCGCTGAGTTCGTCACGGTGTCGACGGCGGTCGGGCTTGCGAAGCTCCCTGACGAGGTCGACTACGCCGAAGGTGCTGCCCTTGGGCTGGCCGGGACGGCCGCTATTCAGGCCCTCGATGCCGCGGAGGTCCAGCCTGGTCACAAGGTCCTGGTCGTCGGCGCCACCGGTGGCGTGGGCAACCAGGCCGTGCAGCTGGCCACGCAGGCGGGGGCGCACGTGGTCGCGACCGCCGCCACGGACGACGAGCGCGAGCTGGTCACTGACCTGGGTGCCGCAACGGTCGTGGACTACACCGGCGATCTCGCCGCTGAAGTCCGCCAGGTCCACGCCGACGGCGTCGATGTGGTCTTGCACTTCGCTGGCGACCCCAGCCTCGCTCTGGCCCCGGTGCGGCCAGGCGGCCGACTCGCCTCGACCTTGATCATGTCGCCCGAGCAAGTGCCTACGGACGACGCCACGGTGCACGCCATCTACGCGAACCCTGACGCGGCCACCCTCGACCGGGCCGTCCGCCATCACGTCGCCGGTGACTCGCGGGTGCGCGTTCAGCAGACCTTCCCGCTAGGCGAGGTCCCGGCCGCGTTCGAAGCTTTCGCGGCTGGCACCTTGGGCAAGCTCGTCGTGAACATCGACTGACGAGGCCGGCAAAGGCAGGGCCGTCCCCACCGACGGTCGTGCCCTCGGCTCGGCTTTGTGTCCCAGCTGAGCGAACGTGGCCCGCTGTACCGGCGGCATCTGGCAGGCACACCGTCCTCATGGCTCGATGCGATCGCTCATGCGCAGGAGTGGACGCACCGGCGTAGCCTGCGGCCGACTCTCCGTAGGCATTCGCTCCAACGTCAAGCATGATGAACCGTGCGCGACAAGTGGCGACGAGGGCTGGATCGCAACCTGACTCGGCTGAGCAACGACGGCCGCGCCGCAGTCCTGTGGTCCTTGCGGATCACGATGGCCGCGGTGGCGAGCTTCGTCGTAGCGACGCTGATCTTCCCGGGCACGCAGCCACTGCTCGCACCCCTGACCGCGATGCTGGTCGTCCAGGTCACTCCGGTCTCGCTTCTCGCCAGCGGTCTCGACCGTGTGGTGGCCGTGGTGACCGGCGTGTCCCTGGCAGTGGCATTCGCTGCCGTACTCCCGCTGGAGTGGTGGAGCCTGGGCCTGCTGATCTTCGTCTCCATGGCGATCGGCCAGGCGCTACGCCTGCGCTCGAACCTCATCGAGGTCGCGATCAGCGGCATGCTGGTGCTCGGCGTCGGCTCGCTGGGTGCCGAGTCCGCAGCCTGGCAGCGGATCGCAGAGACCCTGGTGGGTGCCGCAGTCGGAGTCGCGGCGAACCTGCTGTTCCCTCCCAGGATCGCCAGTGCCGACGCCGCGCGGGCCATCGACGGACTTTCGGATTCGATCAGCGAGTTGCTCAACGGCGCCGCCGAGGAGCTGACTGAGCTGGTCACCGGGGGGCGTGAGGTGGGGTCGGCTGCTCGGACGTGGCTGGACGAGGCCCGCCGGATCACCCACCACGACATCCCCCGGGTCGGTTTGGCCATCCTGCACGCCGAGCAGGGGCGGCGACTCAACGTTCGCGCCGTCGCCAGCCCCGACGTGGGGCCGGGTCTGCGCCAGGGGTTCGAGGCATTGGAGCACTCCGCGGTCGCCATCCGCTCGATGTTCCGCGCGCTGGTGGACGCGACGTCCGAACCGACCTGGCTCGACGACGACGGCGCCGAGGACGTTTTGCTCGGGCTCGCCCAGACACTGCGGGAACTGGCCGCCGGTATCGACACGTTCGGGCAGCTCGTCCGCAACGAGGCGGGCCCCGCAGCGAGTCTGGGCTCGGAGGACGTCCAGGCTCTCCGGGACGCCCTCGAGGGCATGCAGGAGGCGCGGGCGCGACTGGACGACCTGGCGACCACCGAGAGTGCTCCCGAACTGCGCGAGTTGCACGCCGTGGCGCTGTCGACCGTCAAACGGCTGCTGTCCGAGATGGATCTCGAGCAGAGGGTCCGACGCCAGGTTCAACTGGTCCGCCCGACCCGGCCGAGGCCGGCCTACCTCAGTAGGCCCGTGCCCAGGCGGGCCACCCCACCGAAGTCCACACCAGACGCTGAAACCCAACCACTGCCGAGACTCCCCGGCGACCGTCGGGACCAACCGCACCCCTGAGCATTGGGAACGCACTCGGCCGGCGTGGGATGCACTACCGACCGATGGTGCAGGCGTGATCAGGCGGGCGGAGCGTCGAGCACCTGCACCGCCCGGTCGCCCGGGTCGCCCGACCACTCCCACACGTCCTGATGACGTTGCGTGCTTCCGGGCTCGACCACGCCACCGGTCAGCACCACCACGTCGCGCCCGGCGTCGTACGCCAGCCCGAACGCCTGTCGCTCGGGGAAGACGTCCTCGGCGAACATCTCCCAGCCGGTCCCGGTCCAGCGGAGCACGTCGCCGCTGGCGGCTGCGAGGTCGGCACCGCCGACCAGCAGCGTCCCGTGCTCGGGGTGGACGAGGCCCTTGGCGTTGACCAGCCGTGGCGGGGCGTTCGCGTCCTGGGCCTCCTGCCACTCGTCGTCCCACACCCACGTGTCCCCGAGTGCGGCCGGCAGGTCCTCGTGCTCCACCTGGTGGCCACCGACGAGCACCGGCCCCGCATCCGCGACGTCGACGAACGCCCCCGGCCAGCGCGCCGGTTCCGGGCCGCCTCGCACGAGCCGCTGCCAGGCCTCGCCGTCCCACGCCCAGGTGTCGTTGTAGATGCCGCCTGGGTCGTCGCCGCCGTACAGGAGCACCAGGCCGTCGTCGTCGTACGTCATCGCGCTCGACCGGCGGGGCCCTGGGCCGGGGGCTGCGTCGTGGGCGGTCCACGATGCTCCGTCCCACTCCCAGACCACCGCCGGCTCATCGCCCGGCAGCTCGCCCCCGTAGAGCACCACCACGTCACGCGCGTCGTCGTAGGTGGCCGAGAAGTAGGAGCGCTGCGGGGGGACATCGCCCGTGGTCGCGACGGGAGACCACGCGGACCCGTCCCACCGCCACAGCTGCAGCGGATCACCGGCGGGGTCGAGCTCGGGTGGCCCCGAGAGGAGCAGCACACCGTCACCGCCCGGATCGGGCAGCAGCTCGTGAGATGCCCCGAGCACCGGCGTCGACGTCGATGGCGACCCGGTCGCCGCACCGGCCGGCTCCCGCTCGCCCGGCTCGTCGGCACTGCAGCCGGCGAGGACGAGCGCACCCATGAGCACGAGCTGGAGCCGGCCGGAGGTGCTGCGCACCCGACCACGGTGCTGTCCACGCGCCGGTGGGTCAATCACGACGACGTAACGAACCGGCTAGCCTCGTCACGACATGGATGATGCGCCGAAGACCCTGCTGATCACCCTCAGCGGCAAGGACCGACCGGGCGTGACGTCGGCCGTGTTCTCGACCCTGACCGGCGCCGGCGTCGAGGTCCTCGACGTCGAGCAGATCGTGCTCCGGCGGCGGCTGGTGCTCGGCGTCCTCGTGACGGCCCCACGAGACTGGAAGCGGCTGCGTGCCGCGGTCGAGGAGACGGCGGCGGCCCTCGACATGACGGTCGACGTCGATCGCGGAGTCGGCGACAACAAGACGCGCGCCGAGGGCCGCTCCCATGTGACCGTGATCGGCAGCCCCCTCAAGGCCGTCCACATGGCCGCGGTGGCCGGCCGGATCGCCGACTGTGGCGCCAACATCGACCGGATCGAGCGGATGGCGCGTTACCCCGTCACCGCCATCGACCTGCACGTCTCGGGCGCCGACACCGACAAGCTGCGCACGCTGCTGGCGGGCGAGGCAGCGACTCACAGCATCGACATCGCCGTGCAGCCCGCCAACCTGCTCCGTCGCGGGATGCGGCTGATCGTGCTCGACGTCGACTCCACCTTGATCCAGGGCGAGGTGATCGAGCTGCTCGCCGCCCACGCCGGGCAGCAGGACGCCGTCGCACGCGCCACCGAGGCCGCCATGGCGGGAGAGCTCGACTTCGAGCAGTCCCTGCGCGACCGCGTCGCACGGCTCGCGGGCGTGCCCGCCTCCGCGATCGACGAGGTGTACGACGAGCTGGTGCTCTCCCCCGGCGCCCGGACCATGGTGCGGACGCTCCGTCGGCTGGGGTACCGCTTCGGGCTGGTCTCGGGCGGGTTCTCCCAGATCACCGACCGGCTGGCGGACGACCTCGGCATCCACTACTCCCGGGCGAACGAGCTCGAGGTCGTCGACGGTCGGCTCACCGGGAGGATCGTCGGTGACGTCATCGACCGGGCCGGCAAAGCCCAGGCCTTGCGCGAGTTCGCCGAGGCCGTCGGCGTACCGCTCGAGGCGGTGATCGCGATCGGCGACGGCGCGAACGACCTCGACATGCTCAACGCCGCCGGGCTGGGCATCGCGTTCAACGCCAAGGCGGTCGTGCAGGAGGCTGCCGACACCACGGTGAACGTGCCCTACCTCGACACGATCATGTACCTGCTCGGGATCTCCCGGGAGGAGATCGAGGCGGCCGACGCCGAGGCCGGCATCGTCACCCCCTCGCCGCCGGTCTGACCCGTTCCACTCGGGGACACGTGCGCGATCACCGCGAGCGGCGCCGGGCGTCGCGAGCCGCGTAGTGCAGGGCCCACGCGTCCGCCACCGGTCCCACGTGGCCGAGCTTGTCGGGGTTCAGCACGGCGCGGATCGTCTGGATCCGCCCGTCGAGCACGTCGAGCGTCCAGACCGTGACCACGTTGCCGTCGCCGTCGCGCATGATCGCGCCGGGCTGGCCGTTCACCACGTGCTGCTCGAACCCCACGCCGAGGTCCACCATCTCCGGGAACAGCACGAGCAGCACCCGCGCCACGTTGTCGGCACCGACCAGGCCCCGCGCGAGCTGCGGTGCCTTGCCACCGCCGTCGGCGACGAGCTGGACGTCCGCGGCCAGCAGGTCGCGGAGTCCGTCCATCGTGCCGTCCCGCATCGCCTCGAAGAAGCGGGCGGCCAGCTCCTCGCGTGCGCGACGATCGGCCTCGAAACGAGGGCGGCCGGCATCCATGTGCCGTCTCGCTCGGACGGCGAGCTGACGGCAGGCGTCCTCCGACCGATCGACTGCGGACGCGATGTCCGCGAACCCGAAGCCGAACACCTCCCGGAGCACGAACACCGCGCGCTCGAGCGGGCTCAACCGCTCGAGCAGGAGCAGCGCCGCCATCGAGACGGAGTCGGCGAGCTCGGCCGAGCGCTCCGGGTCCTCGTACGGGTCGGCCAGCAACGGCTCGGGGAACCACTCGCCGACGTACTCCTCACGCCGGACCCGCGCCGAGCGCAGCACGTCGATCGCGATCCGGGTGACGACCGTCGACAGGAACGCCTTCGGCGACTCGGGCTCCTCGGACGTCCGCTCGTAGCGGAGCCAGGTCTCCTGGACCGCGTCCTCCGCCTCGGTCACGCTGCCCAGGATGCGGTACGCGATGGCGAACAGCAGCGGCCGCAGCTCCTCGAACTGCTCGATCCGGTTCACGTCAGCCTCCTCGTCGACGGTTGCCCCATGACCAGTGGACGAGGCAGCCGGGCGGGATGTGACAGGCGGGTCAACCGCGACCCACGTGGAACGCGGTGAGCGTCGCGCCGGTGAAGCCGAGGTCGGCCCAGGGAACGGCCACGTCGAACACCGCCATCGCGCAGGTCGGGAAGCCCCCGGCGAGCAGCGCACCGGTCGCCTGCGCGTCGCCCTCGCCGTCGTCGAGCAGCTGCGCCAGCGTGCCCATCGTGGGGTTGTGGCCGACGACGACCACGGTGGACGCCTCGGTGGGCACTTGGCGCACCACGTCGAGCGCCGTCTCGGGCTCGGCGGAGTAGAGCGTGTCCGAGGCCTCGACCGGTGTGTCCCACCCGGCTCCCTCCCGCAACGCGTCGTAGGTCTCCAGGGCCCGGCGAGCCGACGAGACCAGGACGTGGTCGGGGTGGACGCCGGACGCAGCGAGCCAGGCGCCGCCCGCGGCGGCGTCGCGGGACCCGCGGGCGGCCAGCGGGCGTTCGCGGTCCGACGACCCCTGGGAGTCCGCTTTGGCATGCCGGACGATGACGAGGCGACGTGACTCCTGCACGGACTCACTCTTTCAGCCGCTAGCGTGGCTGTCATGCCGGGACCCCTCATGATCATCGGCGGCGCGGAGGACAAGCTCCGGAAACGCGCCATCCTCAAGGAGCTCGTGGCCGCCGCCGGCGGCCAGCAGGCCCGGATCGCGGTGATCCCGACGGCATCGTCGCTCGGAGACGCGGTGGTCGAGGTCTACGACGCCCTGTTCCGGTCGCTCGGGGCCGCCGAGGTGGTCGCGGTCCGACCGGAGACCCGCGAGGACGCCCACGACGAGGCGCTGCTGGACCAGCTCAGCTCGGCGACCGGCATCTTCATGACGGGTGGGAACCAGCTCAAGCTGTCCTCGATCGTCTGCGGTACGCCGCTGGGCGAAGCCATCCGGGACGCCCACGCGCGCGGCGTGATCGTGGCGGGCACCTCGGCGGGAGCCAGCATCCAGTCCTCGCACATGGTCGCCTTCGGCGGGCCGGGGGCTACGCCGAAGCAGCGGATGACCCAGGTCGCGGCCGGCCTCGGCCTGCTCCAGGACGCCGTGATCGACCAGCATTTCGACCAGCGCAACCGGTACGGGCGACTGCTGATGATCGTGTCCCAGTCGCCGCAGCTGCTCGGGGTCGGTGTCGACGAGGACACGGCGGCGGTCGTCACGGCTGAGGAGGGCCGGCGGCGCATGAGCGTCATCGGCAAGGGGGCGGTCACGGTCTTCGACCCCGCCCGGATGGTCACCAACGCCTTCGAGGCGAAGCGGTCCAGCCCGCTGCTCGCCAGCGGCGTGGTGCTCCACGTGCTGCCCGCCGGGTCCGTGTTCGACCTCGAGGACCGGGCACTCGTGCCACAGCCGGCGACGGTGGACCCCGAGGACGCTGCCGAGCTGGCGGACGCCCAGCGTGACATGCAGCAGATGGCGCGTGACATCGCTGCCGAGGACATCTCCCCAGGCACCCTGCGACGCAGGTTGGCGCGACGACGCAGCCGTTCCCAGTCCCACCAGGAGGAAACCCGCCGATGACGACACGCCCCACGCCCGATCTGACGATCGAGGAGACCCGCGTCTACCGCGGCGCCAATGTCTGGTCGTACGAGAAGGCGATCCACCTGGTCGTGGACCTCGGTCGGCTCGAGGAGTTCCCGACCGACACGCTTCCCGGCTTCACAGAGCGGCTGCTCGTGATGCTGCCCGGGCTCCGCGAGCACTCCTGCTCGCGCGGTCGGCGCGGCGGGTTCGTCGAGCGCCTGAACGAGGGCACCTGGCTCGGCCACGTCGCGGAGCACTGCGCGCTGGCGCTGCAGCAGGTGGTCGGCCACGACATCCGCCGGGGCAAGACGCGTGGCGTCAAGGGTCGCCCCGGCGTCTACAACGTCGTCTACGGGTACGTCGACGAGCAGGTGGCGCTGGCCGCCGGCCGGCTCGCCGTACGGCTGGTCAACCACCTCGTGGAGGGAGATCCGGAGCTCGACTGGGAGGCGGAGCTCGAGACGTTCATCAAACGTGCCGAGCGCACCGCCTTCGGACCCTCCACCCAGGCCATCGTCGACGAGGCGGTCTCCCGCGACATCCCCTGGATCCGGTTGAACCAGTACTCGCTCGTCCAGCTCGGGCAGGGCGTCCACGCCAAGCGGATCCGCGCGACGATGACGTCCGAGACGTCCTCGATCGCCGTCGACATCGCCTCCGACAAGGACCTCACCACCCGGCTGCTCGGCGCGGCGGGCCTACCCGTGCCGAAGCAGGACTCGGTGCGCACCGCCGACCAGGCGGTCTCGGTTGCCAGGCGGATCGGGTACCCGGTCGTGGTCAAGCCGCTCGACGGCAACCACGGCCGCGGCGTCTGCCTCGACCTGCAGGACGAGGCGGCGGTGCGCGAGGGGTTCGCGATCGCCCAGGAGCAGTCACGCCGCGGCTGGGTGATCGTGGAGAGCTTCGTGACCGGAAAGGACTATCGGTGCCTGATCATCGACGGTCGCATGGTGGCGATCGCCGAACGGGTGCCCGCACACGTCATCGGTGACGGCAGCGCGACCGTCGAGCAGCTGGTCGAGGACACGAACGCGGACCCGCGGCGCGGCGTCGGTCACGAGAAGGTGCTGACCCGGATCAAGGTCGACGAGGCGGCGGTCGAGGTCCTCGCGAGCCAGGGTCACACCCTGGAGTCGGTCCCAGAGGAGGGCGAGATGGTGAAGCTCGCGCTCACCGGCAACATGTCGACCGGCGGGATCTCGATCGACCGCACCTTCGAGGCGCACCCCGAGAACGTCGAGATCGCGGAGGAGGCTGCCCGCATGGTCGGCCTCGACATCGCCGGCATCGACTTCATCTGTCCCGACATCACCGAGCCGGTGCGCGAGACCGGTGGAGCGATCTGTGAGGTCAACGCCGCTCCGGGCTTCCGGATGCACACCCACCCGACGATCGGCGAGCCGCAGTTCATCGCCAAGCCGGTCGTGGACATGCTGTTCCCGCCCGGTGCGACGTCGCGGATCCCGATCGTCGCGGTGACCGGCACCAACGGGAAGACGACGACGTCGCGGATGATCTCCCACATCTTCAAGGGGATGGGCCGCAAGGTCGGCATGACGTCGACCGACGGGGTCGTCATCGACGAGCGGCTGCTGATCCGGGCCGATGCCTCCGGTCCCCGCTCGGCGCGGATGGTGCTGCAGAACCCACGGGTCGACTTCGCCGTCTTCGAGGTGGCCCGCGGCGGCATCCTGCGTGAAGGCCTCGGGTACGAGCGCAACGACGTGGCGGTGGTCCTGAACGTGCAGCCCGACCACCTCGGGCTGCGCGGCATCGACACGATCGAGCAGCTCGCGGACGTGAAGGCCGTGATCGTGGAGGCCGTGCCTCGTACGGGAGCCGCGGTCCTGAACGCCGATGACCCGCTGGTGCGCGAGATGCGTCGCAAGTGCAGCGGCGAGGTCGTGTGGTTCTCCATGGACGACCCCGGCAGTGACGTCCGCGAGATGATCGAGGCCCACTGCCGCCGCGGGGGCAAGGCGTTGGTCCTCAACCCGTCCGAGCGCGGCGAGATGATAGTCGTCAAGCACGGCCGTCGCGAGATGCAGCTGGCGTGGACGCACCTACTGCCCGCGACGTTCGGCGGTCGGGCTCGGATGAACGTCCAGAACACGCTGGCCGCGGCTGCCGCTGCCTTCGCCGCCAATGCCCCCCTGCACGACATCCGCCAGGGCCTCCGGACGTTCTCGACGAACTACTACCTCTCCCCCGGACGTCTCAACGAGGTGGAGGTCAACGGCGTCAACATCATCGTCGACTACTGCCACAACGCACCGGGCATGCGGATGCTCGGTGACTTCGTCGACCGCGTCGGCGAGTCGCTGTCCTCGTCCCACGACCTGGCGCGACCCTCGCGGATCGGCATCATCGCCACCGCCGGGGACCGCCGCGACGAGGACATGAAGGAGCTCGGCCAGATCGCGGCGGCTCACTTCGACGTCGTGATCGTCCGCGAGGACGAGTCGCTCCGCAGCCGGGAGCGGGGCGACGTCGCCGAGCTGGTCCGCCAAGGGGTGCAGGAAGCCATGACCGCAGGTGCGCGCTGCAAGCAGGTGGAGGTCGTGCTCGAGGAGATCGAGGCGGTGCGCCACGCGATGAGTCGCGCCAACAAGGGCGACCTGCTCGTCGTCTGCGTCGACAAGCATGCGGCCGTGATGAGCGAGCTGGAGAACTGGTCCAACCAGGCGTATCCCGGCGCCGGCGCGAGCGAGGACGCCCCGGCCGCCGACCCCGACTACGCGCCCGTCACGGCCGACTCCTGACGGGGACCTCGGGCTCGGGTCGACTAGACCTCTCGCCGTGCGTTGACATCCTGTGCCTGTCCTGGGGATTGACCCTCCGTGCTGGCGGACCGATGCTGGGCGAGCGGGTGTAACGGGGGGCACGCTCGGGCTCTGACTTCCTTTCGCAACCGCGCCAAGTGAAAGGGATTCAGGGGAACTCACATGATCAAGATCATCAAGATCGCGCTCGTCGCGTTCGCTGCTGTCATCGCCACGATGTCGGTGGCCCCGGCGGCACAGGCCGTCGGAACCGGCCACGAGGGCTGTACGCCCGGCTACTGGAAGAACCACACGGACAACTGGCAGGAGGCCGCACCCGGCGACCTCTTCGGCGCGGCGTTCACGAGTGCTCGCGCCAACGTGGCAGGCAAGACCCTGCTCCAGTCGCTCCAGGGCGGAGGCGGGTCGGGTGCCGACGGCGCTGCCAAGGTCCTGGCCCGCGCCGCGACCGCTGCCTTCCTCAACGCGGCCCACGACGGCGTCGGCTACCCGTGGCGCCGGGTCGGTGCCGGCGAGGACGGCCGGCCGGGTCTGGTGAGCACGGTGAACGCCGCCTTCGCCACCGGCAGCCGCGCCGCCATGCTCGACCTCGCCTCGAGGCTCGACACCGACAACAACCTCGCGGAGTGCCCGCTCAACTGAGCGGGCGCTGATGACTGCTGAGCGCTGACCGGTTTGGGGGGGCCGGTCAGCGCTCAGTTCTGTTCGAGGGCGTCGAGCGCGACGGCCTCGACACCCCGGTCGATCGCGGCCAGTGCCAGCGACGCGCGGCGACGCTCGGGATCCAGCACCACCATGCTGCGGAACCCGGCCGTGCCGCCGTTGTGCCACCAGAGCCCCGCGAGCTTGCCTCTCGGGATCGACTGCCAGGCGAGGACCGGTTCCACCAGCACCCGTTCCAGCGCCGCGCCGAGCGGTCCCTCAGGCGGTGCGAGGTGCGCCTCGAGATAGGCGAGCAGGTCGTTGCCGGTCGACCAGAGGGCACCCGCGCCTGCCAGTGCGTCGAACTCCCATGCGACCGTGCGTGGCTTGCCGAGGCGCTTGTGGCCGATGGCCAGCCGCGTCCGTTGCTCGTGGCTGGGTGCCGCGGTGGTGTCGACGAGTCCGAGCGGTGCGCAGATCTCGCGGTGCACAAGGGCGTCGTACGACGTTCCCGCGGCGTGAGCGAGGGCATGGCCCAGCAGCCCCATTCCCAAGTTGGAGTACCGCAGTCGCCCGCGTCGGCGCGGCCGGACCCGGAGCAGGTCGTCCGCGAGCTGCTGGTCGCCGTACTCGCGGTAGGGGTCGTCGTCGAAGGTGAGCGCCTTGCGCCACATGCTGCGGGGGACGCGGGGCAACCCGGACCGGTGGGTCGCCAGCTCACCCACCGTCACCGGCCGGTCACCGCCCACGGGCGCGGCGCTGGGAAGCAGGTCGGCGACCGGCGTGTCCAGGGTCAGCTCGCCGCTGACGAGGCGCCGGGCGAGGAGCAGGGCGGTGAACGTCTTCGTGACGGAGCCGATCTGGAACAGCTGGTCGGGCGGGAAGGGTGCGGGTCCCCGCAGGTCGAGGTGACGCTCGCCGCCGATCGACGTCGCGACCACGAGCGGGCCCGGATGGCGCTTCATGCACGACCCGTCGCGCGAACCTTGTCGGCCAGCTCCTCGGGGCTGTCAGAGGTACCCCCGTGCTCGGCGATCCAGGTGTAGACGGCGTCCCGCTCCGCATGGCACATCAGGCCCACCACGTCGCCAGGCCCCGCCTGCGCGACCAGTGCGGCGAGGCCCTCGACCTCGGTCGGGTACGCCGGCACGTCGGCGACGCCCACGCGTTCCGTCCCGGCGCGCAGCAGTGCCTCGAGCTCCCCCTCCGTGCGTCCTCGCAGATAGCGGTGCTTGTGGCAGATCGCCACCACGTCGCTGCCCATCGCGCCGATCTCGCCCAGCCGCTCGATCAGGTCGTCCTGCCGGTCACCGACCGCACCCAGCCCGAGCAGTAGCCGGGCGCCCGGCCGCCGTACTCCAGCCATGACCTCCAACAACGCCTCGAGCCCGGCCTCGTTGTGGGCCAGGTCGACGATCACCGTCACGCCGTGCGCTTCCCCCGCAAGGCTGAAGATGTTCATCCGACCCGGGTTGTGTTCGGCGTCGGTCCGGAACGTCCGAAGACCGGCCACCACCACGTCCCGCGAGATGCCCACCGCCAGTGCGGCCGACGCCCCGGCCAGTGCGTTCTCCACGTTGAAGCGGGACAGGCCGGCGAGCGTCATGGGCACATCCACCAGCTCCACGAGCGGGTCGACCTCACCGCGCGAGTCGAGCACCGACACCCAGCCGTCGATGACCGTCGTCGCCCTGCCACCGCCGTGCGACAACACCTCGCGGATCGCGGGACTGTCGGGGTCGCGGGAGAACACCCACGGCTGTGCCCTCACGACCGAGCGCATCGCGAACACGCGGGGGTCGTCGGCGTTCAGGACCGCCCACCCGTCCTTGCGAGTGATCCGCGGGACCACGGCCTTGACCTCGGCCAGCTGGTCCACCGTGTCGATCCCCTGGAGTCCGAGGTGGTCGGCAGAGACGTTGGTGACCACCGAGACGTCGTTGCGCGTCAGGCCGATCCCCTTGAGCAGGATGCCGCCGCGCGCGGTCTCCGTCACGGCGAGCTCGACGTCGTCATGGGCGAGCACCCGACCGGCGCCGCTGGGTCCGGAGTAGTCGCCGGCCTCGACCAGAGCTCCGTCGACGTAGATCCCGTCGGTGCTCGACCAGCCGACGCGCCGGCCGTCGGTGCGTGCGATGTGGGCGATCAGTCGGCTCGTGGTGGTCTTGCCGTTGGTGCCGGTCACCGCCACGACCGGGATTGTGGGCGTGATCGTGCTCGGCGCCTCCCCCGGCTCGGCGGAAGCCACTGCTGCTGCCGCCCGGGCGACGACCTCCTCCACACCGACGCCCGGTACGGCGTCGAGGACCTCGGCCACGGCTCGGCCCATGACCTGGGCGCGCTCCCGGTGGCGCCACGGGTAGGCGACCACCAGCCGGTGCGGGTCGCCGGTCGGACGCACCCGGACCGCCAGCCGGGACGTCCCGCTCTCGGCGGCGATCGTCCGGACCAACCGGGCGATGGCCCTGGCAGCGAACCGTTGCCGGAAGCCGGTGTCGGGCTCACCCGGGCGCGCCCCCTTCAGCCCGATCCGCCGGGCGAACCGGACCACCGTCTCGTCGGACGCCGACGCCAGCGGGGAGATGTCCAGCGTCAGCTTCACCGCCGCGCGCGGGAAGTACAGGTTCGGGCCCTCGAGGACTCGGAGCTCGACGAGTGAGGTCACGCGCGGGACGCTACCGAACCCGGTCGCGCGGGTCAGCGGTGAGCCAGGGACTAATCCACGTCACGAAGCGGTCCCGTCCTCACCGCCAGCACGTCGACCGAGGCGCTCACACCCGATGACACGGTGAAGACGGGTGAACAACGTCCGCCACCGGTCTCCGAACTCGGGAGGCGGGCCATCATATCCACGGCTGACCAGTTCGCGGTGGACCTCGCGAGCCACACTCCTCGCCCGAGCCAGCTTCTCCTTGGTCACCTGGACGTAACCGAAGTCGTGCCGGCGCATGACTGCGTAGCGGCTGATGTCGGAGACGTACTGGCCCCGGTCCGCCTGATGGTGAGACCCCTCGTACTCCACGACGACTCGCCACTCGAGAAGCACCAGGTCGCCGATGACAATGGAGTCCTCGATGGGGAGGCGACGATTCACTTCCGGCACGGGCAGCCCGGCGAACTCCACAATGGCTCGTGTTTCTGACTCGGGGAGCGAGCGAGCATCGCCATCGAGGTGATCGAGCACCCAGAGCGCCTGATCGGCTCCGTCGCGCCATTGCTCGGCCAGCGCGAGGTCGTGCAGCTCGCCCACGGTCATGTGCCCGTGGTACAGCAGCCAGTCACCGACCTTGATCGCATCGATGACTCGGGCTCGCCCGCAGAAGGAGATGAATGCGGCAGCCGGGATCACGCCCTCCCCGTCGGTGGGCGGGAGCCGCTTGGTCCGGTGCAGGAAGATCTCGTCGAACGCGAGGTGGAGGTCTCCCTCGACCACGAAGCGCACAGGGAAACGGGGTCCGAAGTCGAGTCCCAGCTGTTGGATCCGGGTGATGCCGGTCAGGTGTGCACGTGACGGGAGGGCGAGACGAGCGGCCAACACCCAGTCATCGTCGGTCATGACGTGGTCGCGGTGCCGGTAGATCCGCGGCAGGATGCGGATGAAGCGGCGGCCGCGCAACATGCGTCCGGTCACTCCGGAAGCCTCCGCCTCACTGCGGCTGAAAGGTCGGTGCAGCAGATGCTCGGGGACCGGTCTCATGGGTCCCATCCCACTCGAACGGGGCGACAGCGCTCGGCGTCCCTGTGGACGACGTGGCACGCCCACCTGTCTGTGCAGAGCGACCGTCCCCGCGCGGTGGATCAGGGACCGAACCACGCCCTCATTCGGTCCCGTACTCACCGCCGCTGGGTGACCCGAGCTCAAGCCCCGATCGCGTGGAACCCACCGTCGACGTGCACGATCTCGCCGGTGGTGGCGGGGAAGAAGTCACTCAACAGGGCACATACGGCGCGCGCGGTCGGGTCGTGGTCGCCCTCGTCCCAGCCGAGCGGCGCCCGGTCCTTCCACAGCGACTCCAGTCCTTCGAAGCCGGGGATCGCCTTGGCCGCCAGCGTCTTGAGCGGTCCGGCGGACACCAGGTTGCAGCGGATGCCTTCGGGACCGAGGTCACGAGCGAGGTAGCGCGAGGTGGACTCGAGCCCCGCCTTGGCCACGCCCATCCAGTCGTACGCCGGCCACGCCGTGGTGGCGTCGAAGGTGAGGCCCACGATCGAGCCGCCCGATTCCATCAAGGGGCGGGCCGCCACGGCCAACGCCTTCAGCGAGTACGCCGAGACCTGGACCGCCTGCGCGACGTCCTCCCACGGACCGTCGAGGAACTTGCCGCCGAGCAGGGTCTCGGGGTTGCCGTACGCGATGGAGTGCACGACGCCGTCGAGACCGTCCACGTGCTCGCGCACCGCCTCCTCGAGCCCGTCGAGGTGGGACTGGTCGGTCACGTCGAGCTCGAGCACCGGGGGTTCGCTCGGCAGCCGCTTCGCGATCCGCCGGGTGATGCCGAGCGCGCGCCCGAAGTTGGAGATCAGCACGGTCGCGCCCTGCTCCTGTGCGACCCGCGCAACGGCGAACCCGATGGAGGAGTCCATCGTGACTCCCGCGACCAGGATCCGCTTGCCGTCGAGAATGCCCATCGTCAGTGCCCCATTCCAAGTCCGCCGTCGACCGGGATCACGGCTCCGGTCACGTAGCCGCCGCCCTCGCCGGTCAACCACAGCACCGCCGCGGCGACCTCCTCCACGGTGCCGTACCGACCCAGCGGCACCTGCTCCATGATCGACTTCTTCTGGTCGTCGGACAGCACCGAGGTCATGTCGGTGTCGACGAAACCGGGCGCCACCACGTTGGTGGTGATCGAGCGTGACCCGAGCTCTCGCGACAGCGAGCGCGCCAGGCCGACCAGGCCGGCCTTGGACGCGGCGTAGTTGACCTGCCCCGCCTGGCCGGTGAGGCCGACCACCGAGGAGATCAGCACGATCCGCCCCTTCCGCATCCGCAGCATGCCCTTGGCCGCCCGCTTGGCGAGCCGGAAGGATCCGGTCAGGTTGGTGTCGATGACCCTGGACCAGTCGTCCTCGCTCATCCGCAACAACAGCGTGTCGGCGGTCACGCCGGCGTTCGCCACCAGCACCTCCACCGGCCCGTGCGCCTGCTCGATCTCGGCGAACGCGGCCTCGACCGCCTCGGGATCGGTGATGTCGCACGTCAGGGCGAGGGCACCGTCGGGGCCGCCGCCGCTCCGGCTGGTGACCGCTACCTGGTCGCCCCGGGCGAGGAAGGCCGAGGCGATGGCGTGGCCGATGCCACGGTTACCGCCGGTGACGAGCACGGATCTGGGTTCTGGGTCGCTCACGGTCAACGACGCTAGTGATTACCGACGGGTAGCCCGAAACCGTCCGCGCCCGAGGGAGCTACTCGTCCTCGAGCCGGAACCCGATCTTCATCCCGACCTGGACGTGCTCGACTCCTCCGTCCTTGACCTGTCCGCGGATCTGGGTGACCTCGAACCAGTCGAGGTGGCGCAGCGTCTGCGCGGCCCGCTCGATGCCGTTGCGGATGGCGTGGTCGACTCCCTCCGGGGAAGTGCCGACGATCTCGGTGACGCGGTAGGTGCGGTTGGACATGATTACCTCCGGCTCCGGCCGGGCGCCTGGTGGCAGCCCTGGGCCGTCGATGGTAGCGACGTACGATCACGGTATGACGCGCCAGCGCGTGGCCCACGGCAGGGCTGTCCGGATCACCACCGCGCCGCTGAGCCGTCAGGAGGAGATCGCGCAGCGACAGCGCCGGTACGTGCTGTCGATGTCGCTGCGGACCGTGTGCTTCGTCGGCGCCGTCGTGGCCGACGGCTGGCTTCGATGGGTCCTGGTCGCGGGGGCAGTGGTGCTCCCGTACGTCGCCGTGGTGATGGCCAACGCCGTGTCTTCGAAGTCCGACGGGTTCGCGCTGAGACGCGACCCCGAACCACGAAATGAGTTGCCGAACCCTACTGATTCCGAAGGATCTGACAGGTAGGACAGTATTTGACTTCCTGCCCGGAAGGCCGGACACTCGAAGCCGAACTGTGTCTCCCCCGTCGCAGTTCACCGCGGTGCCGGGCGCCTATTGTGGCGCTCCGGCACCGTGCCATATTTCCAGGCTGTGCTTCATGGGCGGGAGGGCCGGTCCAGGTCCGCTCGCGTCGTGCTGGGACGATGCCGAGATGGCAGCCGAGGACATCCCGACGTGCAGCGCCAAGGGGTGCCAGCGGTCGGCGAGCTGGGGCCTGCTGTGGAACAACCCGAGGCTGCACACGCCCGACCGGCGCAAGGTCTGGCTCGCGTGCGACGACCATCGTTCGACGTTGGGCGACTTCCTGACGGCGCGACAGTTCCTGCGCGACGTGGTGCCGCTCGCCGAGATCCCCGACGACGCCGGTTAGCGCAGCGGCTGCGGGGTCACCCGCCGATCGCCGACATCGGGCGGTCGGGCTGGAGGAACGTCGGGTCGTCGATGCCGTGACCGGCGCGCTTGCCGAGCATCGCCACCACCCAGCGCCGGGCGAGATCCTCGTCGTCGGCGCCCGCCCGCATCGCCGTGCGGAGGTCGGACTCCTCGCGCGCGAACAGGCAGTTGCGCACCTGCCCGTCGGCGGTGAGCCGCACCCGGTCGCAGTCGCCGCAGAAGGGGCGCGTCACCGAGGCGATGACACCGACGGTGGCCGGACCGCCGTCGACGGTGAACAGCTCGGCCGGGGCGCTCCCCCGAGGCTCGGACGCCGGGGTCAGCGTGAACCGCGTCGCGAGCCGGTCGAAGATCTCCTCGGCGGTCACCATCTCGGCCCGGCTCCAGTCGTGCTGCGCGTCCAGCGGCATCTGCTCGATGAACCGCAGCGCGTAGCCGTGCCCGATCGCCCACTCCAGCAGCTCCGGCGCCTGTTCGTCGTTGACGCCACGCAGCAGGACGGCGTTGATCTTGACGGGCGTGAGGCCGGCATCGCGGGCCGCAGCCAGCCCGGCGAGCACGTCGTCGAGCCGGTCGCGTCGCGTGATCGTGTGGAAGGTGTCACGCCGGATGGTGTCGAGGCTGACGTTCACCCGGTCCAGCCCGGCGTCCGCCAGCGTGCCGGCCATCCGCTGCAGACCGAGGGCGTTGGTGGTGACGCTGAGCTCCACGGCGGGGTCGATCGCGCGCGTCCGTTGCACGATGTCGACGAGCCCGCGCCGGATCAGCGGCTCGCCACCGGTGAAGCGCACCTCGCGGATGCCGAGCAGCCGGATGCCGATCCCGACCAGCCGCACCACCTCGTCGTCGGTGAGGATCTCCTGGCCCGGCAGCCAGTCCAGGCCCTCGGCCGGCATGCAGTAGGAGCAACGCAGGTTGCACCGGTCGGTCAGCGAGACCCTGAGGTCGGTCGCGACCCGCCCGAAGCGGTCCGCCAGTGCAATGGGCTCCATCCCACCGAGTCTAGGGCTCCGGTGGTGGCCAGCGGGCAGCGACCGGGGGTCGAGCGGGCTCGGATAGCCTCGCCGGGTGCGAGCGTGGGGGTTCCTGCTGAGCCGGCGCTGGGTCGGCTTCGCGGTGGTCGTGGCGCTGCTCGCGTGGGGGGCGTGGTGGCTCGGGGAGTGGCAGTTCGACCGGCTCGAGGAGCGCAAGGACCGCAACGCGATCATCGAGCGCAACGAGACCCTTCCACCGGCCCCTGTCGAGGACGTCCTCCCCGCCTCGGGTGACGTGGCGGACACCGACGAGTGGCGGCTCGTCACCGCCAGCGGAGAGTACGACGTGAGCGACACCGTCATCGTGAGGTACCGCACCCGCGACGGGGCGTCGGGCGTCGACGTCGTCGTGCCGCTCGTCCTCGGGGACGGTCGGGCGGTGCTGGTCGACCGCGGCTGGGTCGCCACCGACGCGCGCGGCGTGACGGCGGCCGACGTACCCGCACCGCCGGAGGGTGAGGTGACGATCACCGGCTGGGCTCGCGCCGACGCGACCGGTGACAGCACGAGCGTGTCGGACCAGTCGACCCGGGCGATCTCCAGCGTCGCGATCGGCGAGGCGCTCGGCCGTGAGGTGCTGAGGGGGTTCCTCGAGCTCCGCTCCGAGGAGCCGGCTCCCGCGGAGTCGCTCGAGCCGGTCGAGCTCCCGGAGCTCGACAACGGCCCGCACTTCTTCTACGGCCTGCAGTGGTGGTTCTTCGGTCTGCTGGCGCTCTTCGGGTTCGGCTACCTCGCGCGCGACGAGCGGCGCCGGATGCGTACCGCTCGCGACCCGGAGCGGCAGGACGCGTCCTAGATCGGCGTCGGTGCGTCCTCCAGGAACTGGGTGCGGTACAGGTCGGCGTACAGGCCGCCCCGCGCGAGCAGCTCGGCGTGGGTGCCGGACTGGACGATCCGCCCCGCGTCGAGCACCAGGATCAGGTCGGCGTTCCGGACGGTGGACAGCCGGTGGGCGATCACCAGGCTGGTGCGCTCGGCGAGCGCGGCGTCCAGCGCTCGTTGCACCGCGGCCTCCGACTCGCTGTCGAGGTGAGCGGTCGCCTCGTCGAGCACCACGATCGACGGTGCCTTCAGCAGCAGCCGGGCGATGGCCAGCCGCTGGCGCTCGCCGCCGGACAGCCGGTAGCCCCGGTCGCCGACGACCGTGTCGAGCCCGTCGGGCAGGCCACGCACCAAGGCGGCGATCTGCGCGGCCTCCAGGGCGGCCCAGAGATCAGCGTCCGTCGCATCCGGGCGCGCGTAGCGCAGGTTGGAGCCGATCGTGTCGTGGAACATGTGGGCGTCCTGGGTGACGTAGCCGACCACGTCCTCCAGCGACTCCAGCGTCACGTCGCGCACGTCGTGGCCACCCACGCGGACGACGCCGCCGGTGGCGTCGTAGAGCCGAGCCACGAGGTGGGTGACGGTGGTCTTGCCGGCGCCGGACGGACCGACCAGGGCGATCATCTGGCCGGGGTCGGCCCGGAAGGAGATGTCGTGGAGCACCTGGCCGGAGTCGCGGCTCTCGGCGCGCGCCACGGTCTCCAGGGAGGCGAGGGAGAACTCGTCCGGCCTCGGGTAGTGGAAGCCGACGTGGTCGAACTCGAGGCTGGCCGCGGAGCGCGGCAGAGCGACCGCGTCCGGCTTCTCCTCGATGAGCGAGGGAAGGTCGAGGACCTCGAAGACCCGCTCGAAGCTGACCAGGGCGGTCATGACGTCGATCCGGACGTTCGAGAGGCTCTGGAGCGGCCCGAGCAGCCGCACCAGCAGCGTGCCGAGCGCCAGCAGGGTGCCGACGGTGAGGGTGCCGTCGACGGCCAGGTGTCCGCCCACGCCGTACACGACAGCGAGCGCCAGCGCCGGCACGGTGAGGACCGCGGCCATGAAGACCCGGGTGACGAGGGCGATCCGGATCCCGAGGTCACGGACGTGACCGGCCTTGGCTGCGAACAGCCCGTCCTCGGTGGCGCGATGGCCGAACAGCTTGAGCAGCATGGCGCCGCCCACGTTGAACCGCTCGGTCATGACATTGCCCATGTCGGCGTTGCCGTCCATCTGCTCCCGGGTCAGTGCTGCAAGTCGACCGCTCACCCATCGGGAGGTCAGCAGCAGGATCGGGAACAGGGCGAGGCACAGCAGCGTCACCTGCCAGCTCAGCGCCACCATCGTGACGCCGACCACGATCACCGAGATGATGCTGGAGACGGTGTTGGACAGCGTGGAGGTGAACGCCCGCTGGGCGCCGATCACGTCGTTGTTGAGGCGGGACACGAGGGCGCCGGTCTGGGTCCTGGTGAAGAAGGCCAGCGACTGGCGCTGCACGTGTGCGAAGACCTGGGTGCGCAGGTCGAAGATCAGACCCTCGCCGATCCGGGACGACAGGAAGCCGCCGATCACCGACAGCACCGCTCCGATGAGGGCGGTCGCCGCCATCGCGAGCGCGAGCAGCGTGACCAGCTGCGGGTCCTTGCCGAGGATGCCGTCGTCGACGATCCGCTGCACGAGCAGCGGGGTCACGACCACCAGCAGCGAGTCGACGACCGTCACGGCGAGGAAGCCGGTGATCGTGCTGCGATGAGGTCCGGCGAACCCGAGGACCCGCCGCACCGTGCCCTTCTCGACACGGCTCTTCACCGAGCTCCGGTCGGTACGCATGTGCCGCCAGGCCGGCCCCATCCCCATCGACAGCGACACGCGCGCCTCCTCTATCCGCCCATCGCGCGGGCGAGCTCTCGGAACCTCCGGATCTGCGCCTCGCGCTCGAACCGGCGCTGGTCCTCCAGCGTCCGCCCTGCTGCCGCGAGCAGCAACGCCTTGGTCTCGTGGACCGCACCGGCCATCGGAGCGGCCAGGGCGCCGACCAGGTCCGCCACCGTGTCATCGAGCTCCTCGACCCGCACCGACATCAGCGCCAAGCCCAGGTCGACCGCCTCGGTGGCGCCGATCATCCGCGCGGTCGCACAGATCTCCAACGCCCTGGCGTACCCAACGCTGTCGACCAGCGGCTTTGTTCCCGTCAGGTCCGGCACCAGCCCGAGGGTGGCCTCCTTCATCGACAGCTGCGCGTCCTCGGCCAGGATCCGCAGATCGCAGGCGAGTGCGAGCTGGAAGCCGGCGCCGATCGCGTAGCCCTGGACAGCGGCGATCGACACGAACCGCGGGTCGCGCAGGAACGTGAAGCCACGCTGGTACTCGTCGATCGTCGCCGACATCTGGTCGTCGCTCATCGACAGCAGGCTGGTGAGCGTCTCCTCCCCCTCCTCGCCACCGCGCGGGTCGAGCATGGCCCGGTCGAGGCCGGAGGAGAACGAGGGCCCCTCGCCACGGACGACGACCACCTGTACGTCGTCCGCGATCTCCTCGCCCAGACCGGCCAGCGCACGCCACATCGCTGGCGTCTGGGCGTTGCGGACCTCGGGGCGGTCGAGGGTGATCGTGGCGACCGAACCTTCCACGTCGTAGCGCAGGCCGACTGACTTCAGCTCGTCTGGCGTCATGTCCAGCATCCTCGCAGGGGAGGGTCGACGAGCCGAATCACGCCGGTCGAACCACGTCCGGTCAGGCCGTCATGCCAGCGAGACCAGGTCGGCGTAGTCCTCCGTCCAGAGATCCTCCACACCGTCGGGCAGGATCAGCACCCGGTCCGGTTGGAGCGCGGTGACTGCGCCCTCGTCGTGGGTGACCAGGACGATCGCGCCGGCGTACTCGCGGATCGCGGCCAGCACCTCCTCGCGCGACGCGGGGTCGAGGTTGTTGGTCGGCTCGTCGAGCAGCAGCACGTTGGCCGACGACACCACGAGGATCGCCAGCGCCAGTCGGGTCTTCTCCCCTCCGGACAGCACTGCCGCGGGCTTGTAGGCGTCGTCGCCGGAGAACAGGAACGAACCCAGCACCGAGCGGGCCTCGGTGTCGGTGAGCTGAGGCGCTGCGGCATGGAGGTTCTCCAGGACGGTCCGCTCGACGTCGAGCGTCTCGTGCTCCTGCGCGTAATACCCGAGCTTCAGCCCGTGTCCGGGCGTCACGGCACCGGTGTCGGGGGTGTCGACGCCGGCCAGAATGCGGAGGAGGGTGGTCTTGCCCGCACCGTTGAGGCCGAGGATGACCACCCGGCTCCCCCGGTCGATCGCGAGGTCGACGTCGGTGAACACCTCGAGGGAGCCGTAGGACTTGGACAGCTCGGTGGCCGTGAGCGGCGTCTTGCCGCACGGGGCGGGTGCGGGGAACGCGATCCGGGCCACCCGGTCGGCCCGCCGCTCCCCCTCCAGGCCGGCCATCAGCCGGTCCGCACGTTTCAGCATGCTCTGCGCCGCCTGCGCCTTGGTCGCCTTCGCCCGCATCCGGTTCGCCTGGTCGGTCAACGCCTTCGCCTTGTTCTCGGCGTTCGAGCGCTCGCGCTTGCGGCGCTTCTCGTCGGTCTCCCGCTGCTGGAGGTACGCCGTCCAGCCCAGGTTGTACACGTCGATCTCGGCCCGGTTCGCGTCGAGGTGGAGCACCCGGGTGACCGTCTGCTCGAGCAGCGCCGTGTCGTGACTGATCACGACCAGTCCACCCTGGTGCGCCTTGAGGAAGTCGCGGAGCCACACGACGGAGTCCGCGTCGAGGTGGTTGGTGGGCTCGTCGAGGAGCAGCGTGTCGGCTCCTGAGAACAGGATCCGGGCCAGCTCGACCCGTCGCCGCTGGCCGCCGGACAGGGTGCGAAGCGGTTGCTGGAGGATCCGGTCCTCGATCCCGAGGCTGTGTGCGATCTGGGCCGCCTCGGACTCCGCGGCATAACCACCGCCGGCGTGCAGCTCGGCGTCGGCGCGCGAGTAGCGCCGCATGGCCCGCTCCCGCACCGCGGGGTCGTCGCTGGTCATCTCCTCCTCGGCCGCGCGCATCCGTCGTACGACGTCGTCGAGGCCGCGTGCGGACAGGATCCGGTTCATGGCGAGCACGCCGGGGTCGCCGGTGCGAGGGTCCTGCGGCAGGTAGCCGACGTCGCCGGTGCGCAGGACCTTTCCCGCGGCCGGGAGCGCCTCGCCGGCGAGGATCTTGGTGAGGGTGGTCTTCCCGGCCCCGTTGCGGCCGACCAGTCCGACCTTGTCACCGGCGGCCACTCGGAAGGTCACGTCGGCCATCAGGAGTCGGGCACCGACCCGTACTTCGAGGTGCTGGGCGGTGATCATGAGGATGGTTAGTGTAGGGCCGCGGATCCGGCCGACGACGGCCGGACCGCGCGAACGACACAAGGGGACGGCGATGCGCTTCAACCCGAAGGCCAGGCTGGACACGTCGCGGGTCCGCGACAGCGGCCGGGGCTCCGGCGGTGGCATGGGTGGCGGGGGCATGCGGATCCCCATCCCCGGCGGCGCGAAGGCCGGCAGCAGCCTCGGCGGGCTGTTGGTGCTGGTGCTGTTCCTCGTGCTGACCCAGTGCGTGGGCGGCGGTCAGGGCGGACTGCCCCTTCCCGACACGAGCCTCGACACGTCACGGGTGGCCGAGGCGGACAGCGACCGGTACGCGAACTGCCAGACCGGCGCCGACGCCGAGTCCGACGTCGACTGCGCCCGAGTGGCGGTCGAGAACTCGTTGACCGACTACTGGGGCGAGGCGCTGCCGGCGCAGGCAGACATGCAGTTCCGGCCGGTGCAGGTGATGCGGACGTTCGGGGGCGCCGTGGGCACCGGCTGCGGCCAGGCGACGTCCCAGGTCGGGCCGTTCTACTGCCCGCCCGACGAGGGCATCTACCTCGACACCACCTTCTTCGACCAGGTGCTGCAGCAGCAGCTCGGCGGACCGGCCGGTGAGTTCGTCGAGCCCTACGTCCTCGCCCACGAGTACGGACACCACATCCAGAACGTGATGGGGACGATGGGACAGGTCCGCACCCAGCGCGGGCCGGAGAGCGACGCCGTCCGGCTCGAGCTCCAGGCCGACTGCTACGCCGGCATGTGGACCCGCAACGCCACCGGCACCGACGACCAGTCCGGCGTACCCCTCATCCTCGAGCTGTCCGAGGAGGACATCAACCAGGCGATCGCGGCTGCCAAGTCGGTGGGCGACGACCGGATCCAGGACCAGACCACCGGCCGGGTCAACCCGGCGGAGTGGACCCACGGCTCGGCCGAGCAGCGGCAGCGCTGGTTCATGGTCGGGTACCAAGAGGGGTCGCTGCAGGCCTGCGACACGTTCAGCGCATCGCAGCTGTGAGGCTCAGCCCTCCACCAGGGCCTCGATCAACGGGTACTGCCGCTGCAGGGTCCGCAGGTGCGGCGCTACGGCCGGGTGTCGGAACTTGGCGGCCAGGGCGCCCTCGCCGCCCGACACGCGCTCCAGCGCCCACTCCGCGCGGTTGAGGGCGGTGTAGACGGCAGTGACCCGGGCCCCGAGCAGCACCTCGTCGTACTCCGCGACCTCGGGGTCGAGACCCATCAGGTAGGCGTCGAGCAGCGGATCGAACTCCTCGCGAGCGGCCAACGCGTACTGGCCGAGGTCGCTGCCCACCGGGCCTACGCCGAGCGTCGCCCAGTCGATCGCGACCACCTCGTCCGCGACCCGCCCCGGCAGGTTCACCGGAGTCGCGTCCCCGTGCTGGGCGACCCGCGGCAGGGACTCGACCCTCTCGAGGAACGCGGTGCGCCGCTCCCAGAGATGGTCTGCGACATCGGCGATGGCGGTCCTGGCCAAGGTGGGCCACCCGCCCCGCCGCTCCACCCTCGCCAACCGGTCGCGCAGCTGGTGGCGGGCCAGGAACCGGGGCCGGGCGGTGAGGCTGCCGGCGAACCGGCCCAGAGCCATCGCGACGAAGAGCCCGCTGCTCGCGGCATCCTCGACCCACTCGCGTGTGATCGTGATGCCGTCGGGGTCCTCCTCGACCGCCGCCGGAACCGCGCGCAACCCCGACGTGCCCCCAAGGATTCCGGTGGAGAGGACGTCGGCCTCGCGCCGCCAGTAAGCGAAGTGCTCGGGGTCGCTGAACTCTGCCGGGTCGTGTCGGGCCGGTCGCGCGAGCCGCTTGATGACCACCGGCTGCTCGCCCAGGGCGGCGCGCCACACCCCGACGGTCGACGTTCCGGTCCCGCCGGTCAGCGGATGCCAGTGCGGCTCCGGCTCCCACATGGTGGGGACCTAGTGTCCCGTGCGCGAGACCTCTAGGCGCTTCGCGCCCCCACAGCACACACTTCGCTGCGTTGGCGTCGCTCGAAGTACGCCCAGTAGTCCCGCGCTCCGCCGCCTTGCGCTGCACGCACTTTGAAGACGCCAAGCATCAAGAGGCCTCACGCACGAGACACTAGCCGACGTCGCGCCTCGTGAACGCGAACCAGCCACCGGCGCTCAACAGCGTGGCGGCCCCCAGGACGGCCGCGAAGGCACCGACGTCGAACGACTCGACCGGCACGGAGGCCAACCGCTCGAACGGCGACAGCGATCGCAGCCTTTCCGGGAAGCGCAGGATCTCCGCGAACACGAGCACGACCACGGCGTACGCCAGCCCGAGCCAGCCGAGGGTGGCCAGCCGCGGCGCGAGCCCGTACAACAACCGCGTCAGCCCGGCCAGCACCAGCACCGCCGGCAGCCAGGTCAGGCTCTGCCAGATGAACGTGCCGATCTCGCTCGCGTCACCGGTCACCAAGGCGTAGGCGCCGCCGAGCCCCAGGCCGCCTGCGCCGACCACTACCGCACTGCCGACTACCGTCACGCAGACCTGACTCAGCAGCCACCGGGTCCGCGACGTCGCGGTCGCAAGGACGACCTCCGCATGGCCGGCGTCCTCCTCACCCCGGGGACGCAGCGCCGAGGAGATCGCGAAGCCGGACGCGAGGAGCGCCAGGATCGTCATCGCCATCGCGAAGAACCCGTCGACGAGGTCGCCGCCAGCGGCCACCATCACCTCGCGCGCCGCGTCGCTGTCGCCCATCAGGTCGCCGGCGTCGTTGCCGATCGAGCCGTACGCCAGCCCGGCCGCGAGCAGCCCGAGCGACCAGCCGATGACCGCGCCGCGCTGGAGCCGCCACGCCAGCGACCACGAGCTGCGCAGCGCCGGGTGCGCCCGGGCGGGTCCGGGCCGCGACGCGAAGACGCCCGCTCCGATGTCGCGGCGCTCGAACACGGCGTAGGCGACCAGAACGGTGACGAACGCCGCTGATGCGAGCAGCAGTGCCGGCCACCAGCGCAGGCCGGAGAAGGCGTACATCTGCTGGTACCAGCCGATCGGGCTCAACCAGCTCAGAGCCTCGTTGCCCACGTCGCCGACCGCGCGGAGTGCGTACGACGCCGCGATCACCAGACCGGTGAGGCCGTACATCGTGCGGGTGCCGGCCGTGAGCTGCGCGGCCACCAGCGCGACCCCCGTGAAGACCAGGCCGCACAGCGTCAGCCCGACGCCGAGCGCCACCGAGTCGGCGACCGCGAGCGGTACCGAGATCAGGCTGACGGCGACCAGCCCGCCTACCAGGGTGTTCGCGATCGCAGCGACCAGCAGCGCCGCGGTCATCGGCGCCCGGCGGCCGACCACGCCCGCCCTGAGCAGCTCGTCCCGCCCGCTCTCCTCCTCGGCGCGGGTGTGGCGTCCGACGATGAACATACTCATCAGGCCGACCACGATCGCCCCGAACGCGGCCGACTGCCACGTCACCTGCCCGCCGACGGTGTTGAGCGCTCGGGCAGGTCCGGCCATCGCGATCAGCGCCGGGTTCGACTCCATCATGGTCGCGGCCCGGTCGAACTCCGCCTGCGTGGAGTAGAGCTCCTTCACACTGATCGCCTGGCTCCAGTAGAGGAGCGTGCCCCCGAGCGCCCACCACAGCAACGGCCAGCGCTCGCGTCGCAGGAACGCCCGCACCAGCACCCCGGTCCCGGTCATGTCGACGTCGGCTCGACGGCCTGCGGGAGCTCGTCGCCGTAGTGCCGCAGGAAGAGCTCCTCCAGCGTCGGCGGGGTCGCGGTCAGGGTGCGGACCCCCGCCCGGTGCAGCACACCGACGGCCTCGTCGAGGGCTGCGGTGTCGACCTCGAACCGCACCCGGTGCCCTTCGGCGACGAGGTCGTGGACCCCGTCGAGAGAGGCCAGGTCAGCGGCGGGTCCGGCCAGCTCGGCGGCGACCGAGGTCCGCGTCAGGTGCCGGAGCTCGGCAAGCGTCCCGCGCTCAACGGTGCGGCCGGCCCGGATGATGCTCACCCGGTCACAGAGCCGCTCCACTTCGGCGAGGATGTGACTCGAGAGGAGCACGGTCCGGCCCCGCTCCTTGAACTCGTCGATGCAGTCCTGGAAGACGGCCTCCATCAGCGGGTCGAGGCCCGACGTCGGCTCGTCGAGCAGCAGCAGCTCGACGTCGGAGGCCAGCGCGGCCACCAGCGCGACCTTCTGCCGGTTCCCCTTGGAGTAGCCCCGCGCCCGCTTCGTCGGGTCGAGCTCGAACCGCTCGACCAGCTCGTCCCGGCGTCGGGTGTCCACACCCCCCCGGAGCCGGCCGAGCAGGTCGATCACCTCGCCACCGGTGAGGTTCGGCCAGAGCGTGACGTCGCCGGGCACGTACGCCAGACGGCGGTGCAGGGCGGCGGCGTCGCGCCATGGGTCGCCGTCGAGCAGCAGGACCTCCCCGCGGTCCTTCCGGAGCAACCCGAGCAGCACCCGGATCGTGGTCGACTTGCCGGCGCCGTTCGGTCCGAGGAAGCCGTGGACCTCCCCCTCGTCGACCGTCAGGTCCAGGCCGTCGAGGGCCTGCGTCGCCCCGAAGCGCTTGTCCAGTTGCCTGATCTCGATCGGTGCACTCACGACGACGAGCGTACACAACTTTCAGAACTTTCTAAATTCTGTGATACTGCAGTCATGACGGACCCCACCACCCGCTACGTCGAGCGGATGGGCGCCGCCCTCACCGCGGCCGGCCTGCAGCGGCTGCCCTCCCGTGTCTTCGCCGCGCTGACCGCGGACGAGGACGGCCGGATGACCTCCGCGGAGCTGGTCGACGCCCTGGGCGTCAGTCCCGCATCGGTGTCGGGTGCCGTCCGGTACCTGGCGCAGATCGGCTTCGTCCACCGCGAGCGGGAGCGCGGCGGGCGACGCGACGTCTACGTCGTCGACGACGACGCGTGGCTGCAGGCGATGCTGCGCGAGGACCAGCTCTACGGGCCGATGATCACCGCACTCGAGGACGCCCTGGACCACCTCGATCACGAGTCGCCGACCTATCGTCGACTGCGCCTGATGCGAGAGTTCCTCGTGTTCGTGGGACGCGAGATGGAGGGTGTCGCCGAGCGTTGGCTCGCGCACCGCGCCGCGTACGAGCGGGAGGTCAAGGGCTAGCGTCGTGGCGTGACCACCGCACTCCCCGACCAGACCGTCCGCTCCCTCCGTCGTACCGCGCTGGACCGACAACGCACCGGCCGCGTACCGGGTCTGTACGCCGCAGTGCACCGTCGGGGCGACGTGCTCTGGGCAGACGGGATCGGTGTTGTCGAGGTCGGCGCCCAGCGCTCCCCCGGGCCGGACGACCAGTTCCTGATCGCCTCGAACTCGAAGACGTTCACAGCGGTGATGGTGATGCAGCTGCGCGATGAGGGACGACTGAGCCTCGACGACCGGATCGCCGACCACCTCTCCGAGATCACCCATCCGACCACCGTGCGACAGGGCCTGGCCCACGTCTCCGGTCTGCAGCGTGAGCCGGTGGGCAACGTCTGGGAGACGTTGCAACAGCCGACGACCGAGGAACTGCTCCGGGGCTTCGCCGACGTCGAGGCGGTGGGCCGTCCGCACGACCGCTGGCACTACTCGAACGTCGTCTACGCCGTGCTCGGCGAGCTCGTGGCCCGCCTCGACGGTCGCTCGTGGGAGGACTCGCTCCGTGTCCGGCTGCTCGAGCCTCTGGAGCTGCGGCGGACATCCGTGGGGTTCGACGACGGCGCCCGGGCGACCGGCTACTACGTGGCGCCGTACGACGACGTGCCTCGCCCCGAGCCGGTCATCGACCTGCACGCGATGGCACCCTGCGGCGGTCTGGCCAGCACCGCGCGGGACCTCGTGCGGTGGTCGGCCTTCGTCGCCGACCCCGACCCGGGGGTGCTCTCGCCCGACACGATGGAGGAGATGTGCCAGCCCCAGGCGCTGCGCGACGTGGACGGCTGGACCGGGGCCATGGGACTCGGCTTCTTTCTGGCCCGCTCTTCCGCCGGCCGGACCTGGGTCGGGCACACCGGCGGGATGCCGGGCCACATCACCGGCGTCTTCACCCACCGGGAGTCCGGGACCGGAGCGCTGGTGCTGATGAACGCCTCCGTGACCCCCGCGCCCGACCTGTTCGCGGTGGAGCTGGGCGACCGGGTCGTGGCCGACGTCCCTGACGAGCCCGAGCCGTGGTCGCCCGGCACCGAGCTGCCGGAGGAGCTCGCCGGCCTCCGCGGCGTGTGGTTCCTGGAGGGATCTCCGTTCGTGTTCTCGGTCGTGCATGGTCGGCTGGAGGCGCGGCCGCAGGGCGCACCCGCAGCGAGTCCCCCGTCGGTGTTCGAGAAGGTCGGCGAGGACCGGTACCGCACCGTCAGCGGCCGCGAGCGGGGCGAGCTGCTGCTCGTCACCCGGGACGACTCGGGCGTGCCGACGAAGCTCAACTGGGCCACCTACCGCGCGACCCGCGAGCCGCTCGCCTTCGGCGAGTCCCCCGGCTGACGCTCAGGCGTTGTGGACCTCGATGGCCACGGCCTGGGCGTCGGCGATCGCCGCGTCCAGCTCGCGCCGGCGCGGGTCCGGGACCGGGAGCCAGGGGTCCACGACCGTGAGGCCGCTACGTCGCAGGTCGGCCAGTCGCGCGTCTGCGAGCACCGAGTCCACGGCGGCGTGGTCGCCACCGGTCACCAGGGGGCCGGAGCGCAGGATCCGGGCCGCGTGCCCGGCGGCCGCCTCGTACGCCTCTCGCGACTGGTTGTCGCGTCGCCGGGCGAACCGCTGCTGGCTCTGCCCGCCCGCCTTCGTGCGGCCCTGGACGTGCCGCTGCCCCACCTTGTGCTCCACCATGGCGGATCCCCCGAGGCGGGCGACCGCGAACCCGCCCTTGCGCACCAGCAGCACGCCCCAGACCGACGGCGGCACCGCGGCAGCGGCGAACGCGACGGGGTCGGCCGGTCCGCCGTACGTCCGGTCGAACGGAAGCCGGGCCACGAAGGTCGACCCGTCGGGAGCCGTCCCGTGCAGCGCGCCGTCGCTGGTCAGTGCGACGCCGCCGTGCCTGGCAGCGAAGTTCTCGACCCAGCGACCCAGCCGCTCCACCGGGACGAGGACGTCAGGCCTGGTAGACAACCTTGAACCGCTCGAGCACCACCGGCATGTCCGGCGCGAACCCGCGGTCGTGTGCCGCGTGCTCGGTGAAGAACCGCTCGTGGACGTCCCGCCAGTGGGCCAGGGAACGATCACCCTCGCCCTCCAGCCAGGCGTGCTCCTCGTCCACCTCATCGAACGGCACCACGGTCACGTCGGTCGTCTCGATCAGCGCGCGCGGGTGCCCGGCACCGTCCAGGATGATGCTGAGCGTCCCGGACTGCGGGAGCTCCTCCCCCTCGGCGTCGAAGTCCCAGAGGGCGGTCGACGTGGCGGTCTTGGTGCCGTCGAGGACCAGCCGCAGCAGGCCGTCAGCGTGCTCCGGCGTCGCGCCGAACGACCACGCCGGCGGTGGGACCACCTCGAGCGTGGTCGGACCGAAGTACGTCGGGGCTGCGTTCAGCTTCGCGTGGAACCGCGCGAGGTTCCAGAAGGCCTCGACGTCGGTCGGCGGCTCGGTGTCGGTGTTCACACCGCCACCGTACGCGGCGTCGGGAAGGACCGACTCCGCCCGCCTGCTCCGGATCAGAGTTTCGCTCAGACGTTGAAGCCGAGCGCGCGCAGCTGCTCGCGGCCGTCGTCGGTGATCTTGTCGGGACCCCACGGCGGCATCCAGACCCAGTTGATCAGCACGTCACCGACGAGCCCCTCGAGGGCGCTGTTGGTCTGGTCCTGGATCACGTCGGTCAGCGGGCACGCGGCCGAGGTGAGCGTCATGTCGAGGACGCAGTTGCTGTCGTCGTCGAGGTGGACGCCGTAGACGAGGCCGAGGTCGACCACGTTGATGCCGAGCTCGGGGTCGACGACGTCCTTCATCGCCTCGGTCACGTCGTCGACGGTGACGGTCGCGGTGCCGCCACCCGACTGTGCCTCCGGCACCTCGGGCAGGTCCGTATGGTCGGGCGTGTGAGCCGGGTTGGTCGTCATGGCTTCTCCTCCAATGCCTGCGCGGTCGCGTCCTTCCACGCCATCCACGACAGTAGTGCGCACTTGATACGGGCCGGGAACTTCGCGACGCCGGCGAAGGCGATGCCGTCCTCGAGCACGTCCTCGTCGGGCTCCACCTGGCCCTTGCCCTGCATCAGGGTCTGGAACGTCTCGTGCACGCCCATCGCGTCGTCGACGGACTTGCCGATCACCAGGTCGGCCAGCACCGATGCGGACGCCTGCGAGATGGAGCAGCCGACGGCGTCGTACGACACGTCCTCCACCACGCCGTCGTTCACGTGCACCCGCAGGGTGACCTCGTCGCCGCAGGTCGGGTTGACGTGGTGCACCTCGGCCTCGAACGGCTCACGCAGGCCCGCGTGGTGCGGGTTCTTGTAGTGGTCCAGGATGATCTCCTGGTACAGGTTGTCCAGATCCGTGCTCATGGGATCACCCCAACCTGAAGTAGGACCGGACGTATTCCAGCCCCTCGATGAAGGCGTCGATCTCGCCCGGCGTCGTGTAGAGGTACGACGACATCCGGGTCGAGCTCTGGACCCCGAACCGGGCGTGAGCCGGCTTGGCGCAGCTGTGGCCGGCGCGCACGGCGACGCCGCGCGAGTCGAGCACCTGCGCCACGTCGTGCGGGTGGACTCCGTCGATCTCGAAGCTGATCGCACCGCCGCGCAGGGTCGGGTCGGTCGGGCCCAGAACAGTCAGCCCGGGCACGGTCGACATGCCCTCGAGCGCGTACCGGGTGATCGCCTGCTCGTGGGCGTGGATCGCGCCCATCCCGACGTGACCGAGGTAGTCGACGGCCGCGCCGAGACCCACCGCCTCGACGATCGGTGGAGTGCCGGCCTCGTACTTGTGCGGCGCCTTGGCGTACGTCGAGCGCTCCATCGTGACGGTCTCGATCATCTCTCCGCCGCCGTGGAACGGGGGCAGTCGGTCGAGCAGGTCCGCCTTCCCCCACAGCACGCCGATCCCGGTCGGACCGACGCACTTGTGGCCGGTGAAGGCGACGAAGTCGGCGCCGCTCTCGACCACGTCGACCGGCAGGTGCGGGACCGCCTGGGCGGCGTCCACGATCACCACCGCGCCCACCTGGTGCGCCCGCTCGGCGATCTGCCGGACCGGGTTGATCGTGCCCAGCATGTTCGACACCCATGCCAGCGAGACGACCTTGGTCCGCTCTGTGATCAGGTCGTCGATGCGGGAGAGGTCCAGCAACCCGTCGTCGGTGATGCCGAACCAGCGCAGGGTCGCACCGGTCCGCTCGGTCAGCAGCTGCCACGGCACGATGTTGGAGTGGTGCTCCATCTCGGTGATGAGCACCTCGTCGCCCGGCCCCACCCGCAGGTCGCCGTCGGCCCAGGCGAACGTGTTCGCCAGCAGGTTGAGCCCCTCGGTGACGTTCTTGGTGAAGATCACCTCGTCGCGCGAGGGCGCGCCGATGAACCCGGCCACCTTGTCGCGGGCCGCCTCGAACGCCTCGGTCGACTCCGAGCCCAGCGTGTGCATGGCGCGGGCGATGTTGGCGTTGTGCCGCTCGAGGTGGTCGACCATCGTGTCGATGACCACCTGCGGCTTCTGTGAGGTGTTGGCGCTGTCGAGGTAGACCAGCGGCTGCCCACCCGCGACCGTGCGCGCGAGGATCGGGAAGTCCTTGCGCAGGACCTCCAGATCAGGGAGCAGACCGGGGAGCGACATCAGACCGCCGCAGCCTTGACGTACTTGTCGTAGCCCTCGGCCTCGAGCTGGTCGGCCAGCTCGGGGCCGCCCTCGTCGGCGATCTTGCCGGCGACGAAGACGTGCACGTAGTCCGGCTTGATGTAGCGCAGGATCCGCGTGTAGTGCGTGATCAGCAGAACCGCCTTGTCGTCGTCCTCGGCGAACCGGTTGACGCCCTGCGAGACGACCTTGAGCGCGTCGATGTCGAGGCCGGAGTCGGTCTCGTCGAGGACCGCCACCTTGGGGTCGAGCAGCTCGAGCTGTGCGATCTCGTGGCGCTTCTTCTCACCGCCCGAGAAGCCCTCGTTGACGTTGCGCTGCGAGAACGACGGGTCGAGGTCGGCCTTCTCCATCGCGGCGTTGACGTCCTTGATCCAGGTCCGCAGCTTGGGTGCTTCACCGTCGATCGCGGTCTTGGCCGTGCGCAGGAAGTTCGCCACGGACACGCCCGGGACCTCGACGGGGTACTGCATGGCGAGGAACAGCCCGGCCCGCGCGCGCTCGTCGACCGTCATCGACAGCACGTCCTGGCCGTCGAGGGTCACGGAGCCGCTGGTGTTGGTGTACTTGGGATGCCCCGCGATCGAGTAGGCGAGGGTCGACTTGCCGGACCCGTTGGGACCCATGATCGCGTGCACCTCGCCGGCCCGGATGGTGAGGGTGACCCCCGTGAGGATCTCCTTCGCGCCGTCCTCGGTGTCGACGCTGACGTGCAGGTCCTTGATCTCCAGGGTGCTCATGAGGGGGTAACTCCGTTCAGGGTGGTCTCGGTGTCGACGTAGACGTCTCCACCACGGACGTCGACGGGGAAGGTGGTCACGGGCTCGGTGGCGGGGAGGCCGGTGGGCTTGCCGGTGCGGAGGTCGAAGCGCGAGCCGTGCAGCCAGCACTCGACAGTGCAGTCCTCGACCTCACCCTCGGAGAGCGCGACCGCGGCGTGGCTGCACATGTTCTGGACGGCGAAGACTTCCTCGCCGTGGCGGGCGACCGCGACCTCGTACGCGCCGATGGTGACGCCGAGCGCCTCGTCCTCGGCCACCTCGCTCAGCGAGCACGCTCGTTCGAACGCCATCACAGCACCTTCCCGCTGACGTTCTTCGAGAGCTCGGCCTCGACGATCCGCACCAGGCGCTCCTCGATCGCGGGTACGCCGATCTTGCGGATCAGGTCGTTGAAGAAGCCGTGCACGACGAGCCGGCGCGCCTCCTTCTCGTCGATCCCGCGCGAGCGCAGGTAGAACAGCTGCTCGTCGTCGAACCGACCGGTCGCCGACGCGTGGCCGGCTCCCTCGATCTCCCCGGTCTCGATCTCCAGGTTCGGGATCGAGTCGGCCTGGCAGCCGTCGGTGAGGACCAGGTTGCGGTTCTCCTCGAACGTGTCGATGCCTTCCGCGACCTTGCGGATCAGCACGTTGCCCACCCAGACGGTGTGGGCGCCCTGCCCCTGCAGCGCGCCCTTGTAGCTGACGTGGCTGCGGGTGCGCGGGGCCGTGTGGTCGGCGAAGAGCCGGTGCTCGATGTGCTGGCCCTCGTCGGCGAAGTAGAGGCCGAGCAGCTCCGCGGAGCCACCGGGTCCGTCGTAGTCGACGTTGGTGTGCATCCGGACCAGGTCGCCGCCGAACGAGAGCGCGGCGTGCTTGACCGCCGCGTCGCGCCCGACCCTGATGGCGTCGCGTCCGAGGTGGACGGCGTCGTCGTCCCAGTCCTGGATGGTGACCATGGTGAGGTCGGCTCCGTCGCCCACGACCACCGAGGTGCAGACGCAGTAGCGGGCCGAGCCGGTGTGCTCGAGCACGAGCGTCGCCCGGGCGTGGTGGCCGACCCGGACCAGCAGCTGGCTCCACACCAGGGTGTCGGCGTGGTCGCCGTGCAGCCGGACCAGGATCGGCTCGTCGGAGCTCCAGTCCGCCGGGACGTCGATCACCCGGCAGGCACCCGAGCGCTCGACGGCCAGCGCGGCCGGCAGCTCGTTGGGCGGCAGGTGCTCCGCGCGGGCGTCCGCCGACGCGAGCACCGACGTGGTGATGCCGTCGGGCAGCGTGGTCTCCCACGACAGCTCGGCATCCGACTCCTCGCCGTCGAGGATCCCGCGCAGCCGCTTGAGCGGCGTGAAGCGCCAGGTCTCCTCGCGACCGGTCGGGGTCGGGTGGTCCGCGAGGTCGTACGACGCAGGCGGGTTGAGGTGGCTCTCGACACGGTTCAGTTCGAGAGCCTCGGCCACTGCCGTCATCAGCCGACGGCTCCTTCCATCTGGAGCTCGATCAGGCGGTTGAGCTCGAGGGCGTACTCCATGGGCAGCTCCTTGGCGATCGGCTCCACGAAGCCGCGGACGATCATGGCCATCGCCTCGTCCTCCTGCATGCCGCGCGACATCAGGTAGAACAGCTGGTCCTCGCTGACCTTCGAGACGCTCGCCTCGTGACCCATGGACACGTCGTCCTCGCGGATGTCGACGTACGGATAGGTGTCGGAGCGACTGATCTGGTCGACCAGCAGGGCGTCGCACAGCACGTTGGACTTCGAGCCGTGCGCGCCCTCGTTGACCTGGACCAGCCCGCGGTACGACGTACGGCCGCCGCCCCGCGCCACCGACTTGCTCAGGATGGAGCTCGAGGTGTGGGGCGCCGCGTGCACCATCTTGGCGCCGGCGTCCTGGTGCTGGCCCTCGCCCGCGAAGGCGATCGACAGCGTCTCACCCTTGGCGTGCTCGCCCATCAGGTAGACGGCGGGGTACTTCATCGTGACCTTCGAGCCGATGTTGCCGTCGACCCACTCCATGGTCGCGCCCGCCTCGCACGTCGCCCGCTTGGTGACGAGGTTGTAGACGTTGTTCGACCAGTTCTGGATGGTCGTGTAGCGGCAGCGACCGCCCTTCTTCACGATGATCTCCACGACGGCGGAGTGCAGCGAGTCCGACGAGTAGATCGGCGCGGTGCAGCCCTCGACGTAGTGCACGTAGGCGTCCTCGTCCACGATGATCAGCGTCCGCTCGAACTGGCCCATGTTCTCGGTGTTGATCCGGAAGTAGGCCTGCAGCGGGATGTCGACGTGGACCCCGGGCGGCACGTAGATGAACGAGCCACCCGACCACACCGCGGTGTTGAGGGCGGCGAACTTGTTGTCGCCGACCGGGATCACGGTGCCGAAGTACTCCTGGAACAGCTCCGGCTGCTCCCTGAGCGCGGTGTCGGTGTCGAGGAACAGGACGCCCTTCTCCTCGAGGTCCTCGCGGATCGAGTGGTAGACGACCTCGGACTCGTACTGCGCCGCGACACCCGCGACCAGGCGCTGCTTCTCGGCCTCGGGAATGCCGAGCCTGTCGTAGGTGTTCTTGATGTCCTCGGGGAGGTCCTCCCACGACTGCGCCTGCTTCTCGCTGGAGCGCACGAAGTACTTGATGTTGTCGAAGTCGATCCCGGAGAGGTCGGAGCCCCACGTGGGCATCGGCTTGCGCCCGAAGAGCTTGAGGCCCTTCAGGCGCAGGTCGAGCATCCACTGCGGCTCGGACTTCTTGCCCGAGATGTCGCGGACGACCGCGTCGTTGAGGCCACGCGTGGCGTCGGCCCCGGCGTCGTCGCGGTCGGCCCATCCGAACTGATAGCGCTCGCGAAGCCCCTTGAGCTCGGGGTTGAGCTCTTCGATGCTCAGGTTCTGGGAGGTCACTGCGTCTTCCTCTCATTGGAGACGTCCGGGATACACGTGGTGCAGACGCCGTCGCCGTGGGCGATCGTGGCGAGCCGCTGGACATGGGTGCCGAGGATCCGGCCGATCGCCTCGGTCTCGGCCTCGCACAGCTGGGGGAACTCCTGCGCGACGTGGGACACCGGGCAGTGCTGCTGGCACAGCTGCTCACCGATGCGCTGGTCGGCGAGGGGCAGCTCGCGCACGCTGGCGGCGTACCCCTCGTCGGTGAACACCTTCGCCAGCGCCTCGGCGGGTGACAGGCTCGGGTCGTCGGCCACGACGCGTCGGTAGTCGCGCTCGATGAACGACATCCGCCTCCGCGCGAACGCGAGCACGGCCTCGTCACCGGCCGTCTCGGCCAGGAACCGGAGCGCGTCGGCCGCCAGGTCGTCGTACGCCTGGTCGAACGCATCGCGACCGGCATCGGTCAGCGCGAACGCCTTGGCGGGCCGGCCACGGCCACGGTGACCGTAGACCCGCTGGTCCCGCGGCTCGACGACGCCCTCGGCGACCAGATGGTCGAGATGGCGGCGGACCGCGGCGGGTGTCAGCTCCAGCTGTTCGGCCAGCGAGGCGGCCGTCGAGGGTCCGTTGACCAGGATCGCGCGTGCCACGCGATCCCGGGTCGGGTGGTCCTCGATGATTTCCACAACATCAGTGTGCCTTTATTGGTTGGAGCGATTCAAGTAAGGGGGGCCTTACCTTCCGGCGCTCCTCCGCCCTGACCCTAGGCTGCGCACATGTCTGGATCGATCCTCGGCACCGCGGTCCGCCGGGTGGAGGACCCCGAGCTGTTGCGTGGCCGGGGCAGCTTCGTCGACAACGTGGCCCGCGCCCGCGCCGACACGCTTCACGCGGTGTTCGTCCGGAGCCCGTTCGCCCACGCCGAGATCACCGCGGTCGACATCGACGCGGCGGCCGCTTCCCCGGGCGTCGTCGGCGTCTTCACCGCCGCGGATCTCGGCGCGACGCCGGTGCCGCTCTTCGCCCAGGCGAACGACGCCGTGCCACGCTACGCGCTCGCCAAGGGCCGGGTGCGGTACGTCGGCGACCCCGTCGCGCTGGTGGTCGCCGAGACCCGGGCGCAGGCGGTGGACGCGACCGAGCTGGTCGACGTCGACTACGCACCGCTGCCGGTGGTGGTCGACCCCGAGGCGGCGGCCGAGCCCGGCGCCCCCGAGGTGCACGAGGAGCTGCCCCGCAACATCGCGATCCGTCGGCTCGGCGAGGGCGACCCGCTCGATGACGCCGAGGTGGTGGTGCGGGCGCGGATCGAGAACAACCGGCTCGCCACCGCACCGATCGAGGGCAACGCGATCCTGGCCGACCCGACTCCTGACGACGCCGGGCACCGGCTCACGGTCTGGGTGTCGACCCAGCACCCCCACCTCGGGCAGCGGCTGTTCTCGAAGATCACCGGCCTCGACCGGCAGGAGATCCGGGTGATCGCGCCCCACGTCGGCGGCGCCTTCGGCGGGAAGGCCGGCGTCTCGCCCGACCACGCCGCGGTCGTGTGCGCGGCGCTCGCCCTCCGCCGTCCGGTCGCGTGGACCGAGACCCGCAGCGAGGCGATGCTCTCGATGCACGGCCGCGGCCAGGTGCAGTACGCCGAACTGGGACTCACCCGCGCCGGAGTGATCACCGGCCTCCGCGCGCGGGTCGTCGGTGACTGCGGTGCCTACGCCGGCTTCGGGGGCAGCTTCGCCGCGGGCTCCACCCGCACCATGGGTCAGGGCCCCTACCGGATCCCGCGCGTGCGTTGGGACGGGCTGAGCGTGGTCACGAACACCGCACCGGTGGGAGCCTTCCGCGGAGCCGGACGCCCCGAGGCGGCAGCCCTCATCGAGCGGATGCTCGACCTCGCCGCCGACGAGCTCGGCCTGGCCCCCGAGGAGATCCGCCGCCGCAACTTCGTCTCGCCCGACGAGTTCCCGTGGACCACGCACGCGGGCGCGACGTACGACTCCGGCGACTACGACCTGCCGCTGCGCGAGGCGCTCCGCCTGGCCGACGTCGAAGGGGCGCGCGCCGACCAGGCGCGCCGGCGCCGCGCGGCGGACCCCCGGCAGCTCGGCATCGGGATCGCGTCGTACGTCGAGATCACCGGGTTCGGCGGTCAGGAGATCGGCGTCGTGGAGATCCACGAGGACGGGTCGGCGACGGTCCGCTCAGGTACCTCCGCCCACGGACAGGGGCACGCGACGGCGTTCTCGATGATCGTGGCGGAGCGGCTCGGGCTGGACCTCGAGCGGATCAGCTACGAGCAGTCCGACACCGCGCTCGTGCCGCGCGGCGGCGGCACCGGCGGAGCTCGCTCGCTCCAGATGGGTGGGCAGGCGGTCTCGCAGGCAGCTGGCGAGCTGTTGGAGCGCGCCCGCGAGCTCGCCGCCGAGCTGCTCGAGGCCTCCCCCGACGACGTGGAGGTCGCCCAGGGCGGGCTGGCGGTCCGAGGCGTCCCGACCAGCTCGGTGAGCTGGGGCGACCTGGCCGCACGTGCCGCCGAGCGCGGTGAGCCGCTGGCCGTCAGCTCCGACTTCAAGCAGGAGCACGCGACCTTCCCGTTCGGCACCCACGTGGCGATCGTCGAGGTCGACACCGAGACCGGCCTGGTCACTCCCCTGCGACACGTCGCGGTGGACGACTGCGGTCGCGTGGTCAACCCGCTGCTGGTCGCCGGGCAGCAGCACGGCGGCGCGGTGCAGGGCATCAGCCAGGCACTGTGGGAGGAGTTCGTCTACGACGACGAGGGCACACCGCTGACCTCGACGTTCGCCGACTACGCACTGCCGACCGCTGCGGACACGACGATGATCGAGGCTCACAGCACCGAGACCCCGACGCCGTACAACGACCTCGGGGTCAAGGGGATCGGCGAGGCGGCGACGATCGGCGCGACCCCCGCCGTGCAGAACGCGGTCGTCGACGCCCTCTCCCATCTCGGGGTGCGGCACGTCGACATCCCGTGCACCCCGGCCCGGGTGCACGCCGCCCTGCGAGCGGCCGAGGCGGGCGACACCGATCCCTGGCGCGAGCCGCCCGCTGTGTTCTCCGACACCACCGTCGTCGACGAGGAGGCGCCCGACGACGTCGAGGTGTGACGCGTTCCTAGACTGTGCCGGTGCCCGCGCCCCCAGCGTCCGACGAGCCAGCCGGCGACGAGCCGGCCGTCTCGATCGCCGGCCTGGTGATGCGCTACGGCGACAAGATCGCCGTCGACGACCTCTCGCTCACGGTCGAGCGGGGGTCGATCACCGCGGTCCTCGGTCCCAACGGCGCCGGCAAGACCACCACGCTCGAGACGTGCGAGGGGTACCGACACCCGCACCTCGGCACGGTCCGGGTGCTCGGTCTGGACCCGCGCCGCGACCGGCGCGCCCTGCTGCCCCGGATCGGCGTGATGCTGCAGTCCGGCGGCGCCTGGTCCGGGGTGCGTGCCCGCGAGATGCTCGACCACGTCGCCCGGCTGCACGCCCACCCGCTCGACACCGACCTGCTCAGCGAGCGGCTCGGCCTCGATGACTGCGGTCGCACCCCGTACCGGCGACTCTCGGGTGGACAGCAGCAGCGGCTCGGGCTCGCGATGGCGCTGGTCGGGCGACCGGAGCTGGTGTTCGTCGACGAGCCCACGGCGGGGATGGACCCGCAGGCCCGGCGTACCACCTGGGCGCTCTTGTCGGAGCTCCGTGCCGACGGCGTCACGGTCGTGCTGACCACCCACTTCATGGAGGAGGCCGAGCGGCTGGCCGACCGGGTGCACATCATCGACCGGGGCCGGCTCGTGGTGAGCGGTTCGCCGCTGGAGCTCACCCGGGGCGGGAAAGTCTCCACCATCCGGCTGGTCGTCACCAAGCCGTTCCCGGCCGGCGCCCCGAGCTCGCTCAGGCAGCGGCTGGGCGAGGCGATCGAGGTGACCCAGCTCGACGACGTGAGCCTGGTGGTCACCGGCCCCGCCGACTCGACCACCCTCGCCAAGGTCTCGGCCTGGTGCGAGGAGCACGGGGTGCTGCCGGAGACCCTGTCACTGGGCCAACGCACCCTCGAGGACGTGGTCCTCGAGCTCACCGGGCGCGAGCTGGTCCCGTGACGGCCACCTCGTCGGGCACCTTCGCGCCCAGGCCGGGCTCCGCTCCGCTCGGCCGGATGGTGCGCGCTCAGGCGTCGATGGAGACCCGGCTTCTGGTGCGCAACGGCGAGCAGCTGCTGCTGGCGATCGTGATCCCGGTGATCGTGCTGGTGGGCGCCGTGGTCGGCGCCGACCGGCTGGGACTCGACGTCGGCCGCCGACCGGTCGACGTACTGACCCCCGGGGTGCTCGCGCTCGCGGTGATGTCGACGTCGTTCACGTCCCTGGCGATCTCCACGGGGTTCGAGCGGCGGTACGGCGTACTCAAGCGGCTCGGCAGCTCGCCGCTCCCGCGCTCCGGGCTGCTGCTCGGCAAGGTGGGGGCCCTGCTGCTGGTCCAGGTCGGCCAGCTCTTCGTACTGAGCTGCGTCGGGCTGGCGCTGGGGTGGCAGCCGTCCCCCGGTGGTGCCGGCCTGCTCGGGTTCGTGCTCGCCGTGCTGACGGGCACCTTCGCCTTCGCGTCGCTCGGGCTGTTCCTGGCCGGCGTGCTGCGGGCGGAGGCGACCCTGGCGGCGGCCAACCTGGTGTACCTGCTGCTGCTCGCCGGCGGAGCGGTCGTGCTCCCCGCCTCGTCGTACGGCGACTTCGGCGCGATCGCCCAGTGGTTGCCGTCCGGCGCGCTCGGCGAGGCGACCCGCGCCTCCCTCACCGACGGCCGGCTGCCGGGAGTGGAGCTGGTGGTGCTGCTCGCGTGGGGCGCCCTCGGCACAGTCCTCACAGCGAGGACGTTCCAGTGGGAGTGACCGATCTCGACCTGTCGCCCCAGGTGCGCCGGCTCGGGTGGGCGACGCTGGTCGCCAACATCGGGCTGGTCGTGACCGGCGGCGCGGTCCGGCTCACGGCGTCGGGACTGGGCTGCCCCACGTGGCCCCGCTGCACGGAGGAGTCCTTCACTCCGCACGGCGCCCTCGACATGCACTCCGCGATCGAGTTCGGCAACCGGTTGCTGACGTTCGTGCTGGCGGCGATCGCGATCCTGACGTTCATCGCCGCCTGGCAGACCCGACGCCGCGACCTGCGGGTGCTGGCCTTCGTGCTGGGCGTCGGCATCCCCGCCCAGGCAGTGATCGGCGGGCTGACCGTTCTCACCGACCTCAACCCGTGGGTGGTCTCCTTCCACCTGCTGTGCTCGCTGGCCATCATCGGCCTGGCCGTGCTGTTCCTGTGGCGGCTGGACCGGCCCGAGCCGGAGCCGGTGGGCGGGCCAGTGGTGACCCTGGCGTGGCTGGTGTTCGCGGCCGGCTGGCTGGTGCTGTACGTCGGCACCGTGGTCACCGGCTCGGGACCGCACGCGGGCGACCTCGACGTCCCCCGCAACGGGCTGGACCCGTTGCAGCTGAGCCAGCTGCACGCGGACGCCGTCTTCCTCCTCGTCGGGCTGACCGTTGCGCTCGTGGTCGTCGCCCCGCCGGGCGCGCGGCGCGCCGCCGGGGTGCTGCTCGCGATCGAGCTCGCGCAGGGGCTGATCGGCTTCGTCCAGTACTTCACCGACCTGCCGATCGTGCTGGTGGGGTTCCACCTGCTCGGCGCGGCCCTGATCTCCGCCGCGATGACCTGGAGCCTGCTCGCCGTCCGGGAGCCGGTGAGGGTCGACCGGCCGCACGTGGCGACAGCGCCCTGATCCGGACCCCCGTGGCCGGACCGTGACGCTGTCACCAGTAACGACGTCGCAGCAGCCGGTTTGGTTGCCTTGTTCCCGAACTTTTCTCGATTCCTCTTCCGTGAGCCCTCACTTGCGCACCCCCACACCCGCCCGAGCCGTCACTTGCGCACCCCCACACCCGCCCGAGCCGTCACTTGCGCACCCCCACACCTGCACGAGCCGTCACTTGCGCATCCCCTCGGCACCCGAGCTGTGAGGTTCGGTGCCGGCTGGGAGTTTCCGCGCCGACAACGAGTGACGGGTCAGTGGATCTGGGCCGACAACAAGTGACGGGTCAGCGCATGAGCAGCGGGTCGAGGGCGACCGCGACGAACAACAGCGACAGGTAGAGGTTCGAGGAGTGGAACAGCCGCATCGGCTGGATCCGCGTGAGGTCCTCGGTGCCGCGGGTGCGGCGCAGGAGCTTGTGCGCCTCGACCAGGAACACCGCACCCAGCACCGACGCGGCGACGGGGTAGAACATGCTGGTGTCAGCCACCGGCCAGAGCAGCAGCGACGTCGCCACCATCACCCACGAGTAGACGACGATCTGGCGCGCGACCACCTGCGCCGGCGCCACGACCGGCAGCATCGGCACGTCGACGTTGGCGTAGTCCTCGCGGTAGCGCAGCGCGAGCGCCCAGGTGTGCGGCGGCGTCCAGAAGAACACGACCGCGAACAGCACCACCGGCACCCACGACAGCTCGCCGGTGACCGCCGTCCAGCCGATCAGCGCCGGGAAGCAGCCGGCCAGCCCGCCCCAGACGATGTTCTGGGTGGTGCGCCGCTTCAGCAGCATCGTGTAGACGAACACGTAGAACGCGTTGGCGAGCACCGAGAGCGCGGCGGAGAGCCAGTTGACCCACACCGCCAGCACCACCGTCGACAGCACGGCCAGCACCGTCGCGAACATGAGGG